>NZ_CAAKGZ010000010.1:0-2618 GCF_901007645.1 Pseudomonas sp. FG-3G | reverse complement strand
TGCCAGAAAAATTCCGTGGTCAGGCCGTCCACGGTCTTGCTGATGCGTCGGCCGAAGGCGTCGTAGCGGTAGGACGTTTCGCGCCCGTGCGCCGTGGTGACGCCGATCAGTCGGTGTTGGCTGTCGTAGCGGTATTCGCTGACGAGGCACTGGGCCTTGCCGCGCCGTTCGCGGATCAGGTTGCCGAAGGCGTCGTAGTCGTAGTGGCGGTCGCCCTCCATCAGCAGGCGATTGCCCTTGAGGCGGGTCGGGCCGGGGCGGTCCTGCATCAGCAGGTTGCCGGCCGGGTCGTGGGCGAAGTGTTCCGGCGGCTCGCTGTGGGAATAGTCGATGCCGATCAGGCGATCCAGCGGGTCGTATTGGTAATGGCGGCGGTTGCGCTTGTCGGAAATGGACTGCAGGTTGCCATTGGCGCTGTAGGCATAATCGCGCCAGAACAGTTGCTGCTGGTTCTGCCACACCGTCTGGGCCTTGACCCGGCCCTGTTCGTCGTAGTCGTACTGGCTGAGCAGCAGGCCTTGGCGGCGCTGGCGTTCGCGCCCGCCACTGAGCTGGTGTTCGGTGAGGCGTGAGCCGTTCAGGTCGATGGCCGTCAGCGCGCCGCCTCGGGCGTGGTGGTAGTCGAGCTGGCTGTTGTCCGGCAGGCGCAGGTGGTTGAGGCGTCCGCAGGCGTCGTAGCGATAACGCAGGGTGCCCCAGCCCTGGTGTTCGCTGATCAGCCGGTCCTGGGCGTCGTATTCGAAGGCCAGCGGGTGATCGGTGCCGTCGTTGACGTGGACCAGCCGGCCCAGCCCGTCGTAGCGGTATTCGATGGCCTGGCCGTCGGGCAAGGTCTTGACCAGCAGTCGCCCGACCCTGTCGCGCTGGTAGCGGGTGACCCATTGGGCGCCGTCCGCGCCATGCTCGGTTTTCTCCAGCAGGTGGCCATTGAGGTCGTAGGCGTAGGCGGTGCGTTGGCCGTCAAAGCCGATCTGCTGTCGGATCAATCCGTTCGGCGTGTAGTCCAGCTGATATTTTTCGCCGGATTCGTTTTCGATTTCAGTCAGCAACAGCCGCGCCGAATCGTAGCGATATTTCAGTTCGCTGCCGTCGGGGTTGAGCCGACGGCTGATCAGGTGCAGGTCGTCGGCGTATTCATAGCGGGTGGTCCGCCCCAGCTCATCGCGCTCGGCGGTGACCTTGCCGTAGGCGTTGTAGTGCCAGGCGCGGGTCGCACCACCCGGCAAGGTGGTTTCGAGCAGGCGGCCCACCGCGTCCCACTGGTAGTGCGTGAGGGCGCCGTGTTCGTCCTGGCGGGTCAGCAAACGCCCCAAGGCGTCGTAGGAAAAACACCGGCGCCCCGTGTCAGGCAGGGTTTCTTCGGTCAGTTGGCCCAGTTGATTGCGGGTAAACCGATGCTCGCTACCGTCGGGGTAACGGATCGCCAGCAATTGTCCTTGGGCGTCGTAGTCATAGCCGGTGCTCTGGCCGTGCGGATCGATGACCTCGATCACATCGCCCTGGGCGTTGCGCCGGTATTGCCACACGGCCTTGCCGCGCGAACGGGCGTGCAGGAAACCGTTGCGGTATTCGTAGGACGTCGGTTCCTCGTCCGGCGGAATCAGCGCCACCAGCCGTCCGGCTTCCTCGTAGCGGTATTCGGTGACGGCGCCCAGCGGGTCTTGTTCGGCGATCAGCCGGCCCTGGGGGTCATAGGCCTTGAGGTGCTCGCCGCCATCGGGCTCGACCTTGCGCACCAGCCGTGCCCGCTCGTCGTGGACGTACACCTCCTGACTGCCATCCAGGTGCTGGACCGTGACCTGCCCGTCCTCGCCCCAGGTGTAGCGGCTGTCCATCTGCGCAAACGAGGCCCAGTGCCGCACGCAGCGGGCTGCGCGGCCTGCCCCTTGCCATTCCCAGAAGAAACTCGCACCGCCGGCCAGTTGCCGTTGCAGGATGACGTGCTGGTCGTCGTAGTCGTAGCGTTCGCTTTCGCCGGCGGCATTGGTGGCCTCGATCAGTCGCCAGCGGGCGTCGTAGCGGTAAGCCACCAGGGTCTGTTCGGTCCGCCAGGCTTCCTCGAGGGTGATGGCCGGGTGAAAGCTCTGGTAGTCGATGGCGACCAGGTGACGCTGCGCGTAACGCAAGCGCAGTGCACGCCCGGCGCCGTTGTCCAGGCGGCTGATGTCGCCGTGGATGTTGCGCTTGATCGTCAGGCGGTTGGCGTAGCGGTCGCTGAGGGCGGTCAGATGGCCGTCGCGAAAGTGTAGGAACAGCGCACCTTCGCCGGACTGGGCGATGATCAGTTCGTCCGGCTCGGCCCCCCGGTAAATCGCTGCGCGGGCCAGGCTGTTGTGGATCGCCGGGCGTTGCTCGCTGGGCAGCGGAAACGTCGTACGGCGGTTTTCCTGGTCGATCCAGATGACCTGCTCGCCCTCAAGCAACAGGCGATGCGCCAGGGCATGGCTCCAGCCGCGGCCCAGGCCGATGTCCAGGTCCACCGCGCTGGTGCGGTACAAGCGGGTGAAGACAAACGGCAGTCGGCCATCGAGGGTGCCGTCGTCCAGGGTCAGCAGCTCCTCGCCGGTGACCATCGACACCGGGCAGCCGCTGGTCTGGGTCAGGGCCGCGGTGTCGGC
>NZ_CAAKGZ010000009.1:0-5964 GCF_901007645.1 Pseudomonas sp. FG-3G | reverse complement strand
GCTATCACCGTTGGGGTTTTTCGATTGGTTGGGGGCGTCGTCGTAGGATTCGTCCTTTTTCAGTGTGGTATTGCGCTGCGCGTCCCAGCGCAGTTGCATCCGGCCCTTCTTCACTCCAGCCGCGATCCCCCGCGCCGCCACGGTTTTGTAGCGGTCCACATAGATGATGAAACCGTTGACCACCGCGAAGATCGCGTTGATGAATCGCTGCGCGGCGCTCAGCAGACGCCCGCCAACCTGGCCCAGACGCATGGCCAGGTAAGCAACACCGGTCCCCGCCCCGGCGAAGGTCAGGACGACGCCGATCAGCAAGTCGATCACCAGTTGCACCACCGCCGTAGCGAGCGCTTCAGTGGTTTCACCGGCAACCTCACTGGGCGGCAGCATCTCCAGCCAGAGGCTGGCGGTGCGCACCAGCAGGCACAACGCCGCTTCGTCGCTGGCCAGCAATTGCAGCCTGGCCATGAGCAACGGCGTTTTTTCCGCCATGGCGCTTAGCTGATCCGCACTTTCGCCCAGCCGGTCTACAAACATGCCAGGGTTCTTGAGGATGTCCGACAGCAGACTGATGCTGTCCCACACCCCCTCAATCGCCGCCCAACTGCCTGCGAGCAAACCATTGCCCACCGCGGCCGCCGAAGTCGCCAATGATTGCTGCGCCCACTGCGGCTTGAAGCCCTGCCACTGCCCGCGCAGCCACTGCGTCAGATCGTTGTTCAGGCCGTCGTAGGAAGAAAACAGGTCGGCGATTGTCTGGGGGGATACTTTGTCCTGGACGTGAACCCGATAGGACTTACCCGCCGTCCCCTGGAAAGTTCCCAGGCCCTCGGCATTCAGGGTGACGGGCGTGACCTCGCCGCTGTCCACGGCCACCACATCCACCATGATGCCGCCCAGCGGAATGTCGTACACCGACTCCAGCTTGCTCTCGATGGTCATCGGCCCAGCCGAGGGGCACTGGACGACGGTGGAGAGGAAATCATCGTCGCCGATGCTGACAGCGGTACTGCTGTCACCGAAACGAATCAGCCGCTCCATGCCCATCAGCGAAGGCAGGTCGGCCGCATGACTGGCGCGGTCCGCCGTCTGGCTATACCAGCGTTCGAGCTGCTCGCGGTAGAGCGTCAGGGTGTCTTTGAAGCTGTCGAGTTCCTGCTCGATACGGTGCACCTGATCCATCAGGACACGGCTCGATCAGGGGCCGGCAGGGAAAAACGATCGAACATGGGCAGACGTCTCGCAGCACTCAGGGAGCGCGAGACTTTGCCGGGGATACCAGGGGAAATAAGTCAGGTAAAGAGGCGGTGAATGTAGGGCGATTCGCTAAATAGCCCCATTCGACAAACGAACGGCCGAAAGGAAAGCGGGTTCAAAAATGCCTGTGGATAAAACTACTGGTCGTAGCCTTCGAGCGCCTTGAGCTTGACCTCCGCCAACGGATGGCCGGCTTTTGCCGCCAAACCCCACCAGCGCGCCGCTTCTATCGGATCCGGCGCCTTGCTGGCGGAACCGGCCAGGCTGATCACACCGACTTGATAGGCAGCCTTGCCATCACCGGCCAGTGCCGCCAGGCGCAACAGGCGAACACCTTCTTCCCGGGCACCCAGGCCCTGGCCGCGGAACGTCAGGATATGCCCATAGAAACTTTGCGCGCCGACGTCCCCCAGGTTCGCCATGCGGGCAAATTGACCTTCCAGCCAGGACCAGCCACGGGGCTGTCGAACAAACCAGGACCAATGAAACAATCGACGCGCCAGCCAGTAACCGGCCCGCGCCTTGATGCGCCAGAGCATTCAGGCCTCCGCTGATTCGGGGTACTCGTATTCGAATACCCGGACCACTTCCGAGGCGTGCCAGGAAGCGGCCGCGACACCATCGGAAGGCCCGGAAAAGCGCCCAAGACGCTCAACGCACTCGAAGAAGCCGGTACGCGGCAACCGGCTTGCCCCCTGGCTGATGACCAACGAACTTCGCAGCGGCTGTTCAGCCCGGGCATCCAGTGCTGCCAAGTGTTCAAGGGCCGCAGTCAAGGTCTGCATGGCCGGGCTGGGAAGCTGCAAACGCTCCAGCAAGGCCCGGTACGTCAACAAATGGCGCTGGCGGCGCGCCTGATCCAGTTCACCCAACAACCCATCCCAATGCTGCCGACTGATACGAACACTCACGATTGATCCCTCCAACCCGGCACCGTCAACTCCCAGGCCAAACTGCGCCGAATCGCGGCATCGGGCTGACGCTCGCCACTTTCGATCATGGCCAGATAAGACGGGCTTATACCTACTGTGCGGGCCAACGCCTCAATGGCGATGCCCTTCCCTTCGCGCAAACTGCGTAGTTGATCCAGACCAGGAAGAACCTGGCCGGGTGCCGCCGCATGACGGACTGTGGCTTCCTGCGGCGGAGCTTGATTGATGCCGGCTGCCTTCAATAGCGACTGGTACTGATCCCACGGTAAAACCGCGTATTCGGGCTCTCCGTCGCGTGTGATTATTTGAATATCCATGTCTACCCCGTAGGACAACAACACTTAGCGAGTCAGCTTTTTCCTTGGAAGTGTAATCCTAATAGCGGCTAAGGTCGCGGGGCGATCAATCTCATAAGGCAAACAGAACCGGATCAGTGCTTTTTCTGCCCTTGGAGCTGGAGCTGTTCCGGGGTGTCGGGAAGCCGCTCGACTTGAGCAAGCTTTTCGGGGGATTGCCGATAACGCCAGGCGCGGAAGGCTTCGAGTTCACTGTCGAGGGTCTTCATGATCCACGCCAGTACGGCGATATCGTCAAACATGCCGAACATGGGCAGGAAATCCGGAATCGCGTCCAGGGGGCTGAGGAAGTACATCAGCCCGGCCACGATCGACAGCAGCGACTTGGCGCTGACGGCCCGATATTCGCCACGCCAGTAGGCCAGGCACAGGGCCTGCAGCAAACGCAGATCCTCCTTGAGCTTGCCTAACCGACCGCCCTCTCGGGCGCCTTTGCTGGCGACGGCAAACAACAACGTCGGCAATCGACCGCGGGCCAGCAGTCGTCCTGCCAGAGGCAGAAAACGCGCAAAATTCCACGGAGCCTTCATGTTTTCTCCCACTGAAATGTTATCCACACAAATTGTGGATAACCTTGTGAACAGAGCTGCATTTACGCGCTGAAGCCCCCGTCAAATAAGGCCCCCAGTCAGATCGGGCGTTTTTTACTCACATAAAAAAACCCAATATTTCATTGACTTGACGGCCCGACTGGGTCTAGCACAGCGTCTGTATTGCCTATGACTATAACCCGCGCCGAGCGTTCGGTTTTTTGCCGTTTACCAACGCCCGGATACGACAACGCCCCGCATAAGCGAGGCGTTGTCGTTATAGCAGCCGCGGTTACTTGGCTGCGTCTTCTTTTGCCGGATCCTTGATCGCCAGCAGTTCCAGGTCAAATACCAGAACCGAATTGGCGGGGATGGCCGGGCTCGGGCTTTGGGCGCCGTAGGCCAGTTCGCTCGGGATGTACAGTTTGTACTTCTCGCCGACATGCATCAGTTGCAGGCCTTCGACCCAACCCGGGATCACACCGCTGACCGGCAGGTCAATCGGGCTGCCACGCTCCACGGAGCTGTCGAACACCTTACCGTCAGTCAACTTACCGGTGTAGTGAACAGTCACGACATCAGTCGGCTTAGGCTGAGGGCCGTCGGCTTTCTTGACCACTTCGTACTGCAGGCCGGAAGCGGTGGTGGTAACACCTTCCTTCTTGCCGTTTTCCTCGAGGAATTTCTTGCCGGCGGCTGCCGATTCTTCGCTCATCTTGGCCATACGCTCTTCGGCACGCTTTTGCAGTGCGGCAAAGGCTTCGACCAGTTCTTCGTCTTTCAGCTTCTGTTCTTTCTTGCCGACGGCATCTTCGATGCCCTGGGCCACTGCTTTGGAGTCCAGGTCATCCATACCTTCCTGAGCCAGGCTTTTGCCCATGTTCAGGCCAATGCCGTAGGAAGCTTTCTGCGCCGGGGTTTTCAGCTCTACGCTGGTCTGCGAGTCACAACCCGCGAGTACCAGGCCAACCAGGGCCACCGCCGCCGCCAACCGATGCTGTTTCATGCTATTTCCTTGTTCATGCGCCAAAAGGGCAATCGAGTAAAGCCGCGAGCTTATCAGGCGGCCACGACCAATGGCTACCGGCATGTGAGCAGCAAAGCACTGATAAGTTCACGGTCCCAAACGCTTTTTAATCCTGGGCGGATGAAGCATCTGTCATCTATTACGTACAGGGACAAATTGCCACTCCCCCGCAGCCCCATCGGTAATGGCCACTTGCCGGCCACGCGGCACTGAGGCATAAGGGCATATCAAAAAAAACAAGGACGTTACTGTGCGCCTGCTATCTCGCCTTCTCTTGTTGCTCCTTGCGCTGCTCGTCATCGCCGTGGCCGTGGTGCTCTATTACGTTGCCAACCCTCGTCTGCCGACCTATACACCGGTGGAACAGGTGCATTATCTGGATCAATGGAGCGCCGCCGAACGCCAGACGTACTATTTCACCCCTCAGGGCACTCAAGTCAAAGGCCTGCGCTACGACTGGTTCACCGCCCTCGAATTGCCGTTTTCGCAACAGCGCTTCGCTTCGCCTGAATACCTGGCTAGATTCGGCTTTCTGGTGGACCCGGCGCAGAAACCCTCGGCGGACAATCCCGGCAATCTGCCCGTAGGTTTCACCCGCCACCAGAATCCGGGCAGCGCCGACCAGTTCCTGGATATCACCTGCGCCGCCTGTCACACCGGTGAGCTGCGCTTCAAGGGCCAGGCGATACGGATCGACGGGGGCTCGGCCCAGCACGTCCTGCCTTCCAGCGTTCCTACATTACGCGGTGGCAGTTTCGGACAAGCATTGGTCGCCAGCCTGGTCTCGACCTACTACAACCCCTGGAAATTCGAACGCTTTGCACGCCAGGTACTGGGGCAGGACTACGACGCCCGCCATGAACAGCTGCGCAAATCATTCAAAGCCTCTCTGGATACGTTCCTGCGTGTGGCCTGGAACGACACTCATCGCGGCCTCTACCCCACCGAAGAAGGACCTGGCCGTACAGATGCCTTTGGACGGATTGCCAATGCCAGCTTCGGCGATGCCATCTCCGACAAGAATTACCGGGTCGCCAACGCACCTGTGGATTACCCGCAATTGTGGGACATATGGACATTCGACTGGGTGCAGTGGAACGGTTCGGCCCAGCAACCGATGGCCCGCAACGTCGGCGAAGCACTGGGTGTCGGCGCCACGTTGAACTTCTTCGACGCCCAGGGCAAACCATTGCAAGGTGATGCGCGATACCCCTCCAGCGTGCGCGTTCGCGATCTGCACAAGATTGAAGAAACCCTGCAGTTGCTCAAGGCCCCGGAGTGGCCTCAGGAACTGCTTGGCCCTATCGATATGCCGTTGGCCGCACAAGGCCGGGCGCTGTTCGTCGAAAACTGTGCCGGCTGCCATGTCCCCAACGTGGTTCAAGGTCCTGACAGGCCCGTCCAGCACCTGAACATGTTGCCGGTGAAGGTGATCGGCACCGATCCGGGTACCGCTAACAACATTGCCGACCACCGTTTCGATCTGACCAGCCTGCAATGGGATCCGGCCGAACTGGCCAAACTGGACGTACAACTGCATCCGACCCCGACGACGCCGCTGGATTTGAGCCAGGTTTCAGTCGCCAAAGGCTTGGCCTACGTTACCGCGTTCGTGGAAGAGAGGGCTTACCGTGACGCGGGCGTCACACCGCTGGAGCGCCCGGCGCTGGACGGTTTTGGCCTGCCCATCGGCGTGCGCGAGCTGCGCGCCTACAAAGCCCGGCCCCTGGCTGGCGTCTGGGCCACGCCGCCCTTCCTGCATAACGGCTCGGTGCCGACGATCTATCAGTTGCTGTCCCCTCAGGACGAACGGGCGATCACCTTCTATAAAGGCAGCTTCGAATACGACCCACGGCACCTGGGCT
>NZ_CAAKGZ010000008.1:0-296865 GCF_901007645.1 Pseudomonas sp. FG-3G | reverse complement strand
GCTATCGCACAGAAGCCTTCACGAATGGCTTTTTGTTCGACACCCGGATCACCGGCAACCACAACAGTGGTCATGAGTTTCGCGCTGGTGAGCGGGGGAATGGCGTGATCGGTCGGCTGCTGCTGCCACAGGAACGCTGGGCGTTGCTGGAGTACCTCAAGGTACTGGGCGGGCCGCTGGAGTCGCAACTGTGATGATGAACCCCTCAGGCAAAAGGATTGACCCATGCTGATTACGCTCTGGCTGCGCCTCGGCGCCTTTTTGGGCAAGACGCTCCTGTGGTTGCTGGGCATCGGGCTGCTCGGCTGGGCGCTGGCCACGGCCTGGTTCGCCTGGCAACACAGCGGGCCGGTCTCGGATAAAGAGCAGATTCCACCCGGCGAAGCGGCCATGACCCAGGACATCATCCAGACCGCCATCCGTATCGTCGATCAGCACCGCGAAGGCACGCGCTACCTGCGCGATGCCCATGCCAAAGCCCACGGCTGCGTCATGGCGCAAGTGCAGGTGCCGGACAATCTGCCAGCACCGTTGCGCCAGGGTGTATTTGCCGAGCCGGGGAAGGTCTGGCAAGCGACGATTCGCTTGTCCAACGGCAACGCCTACCCACAGTTCGACAGCCTGCGCGATGCGCGAGGGATGGCGATCAAGCTGCTGGGCGTGCCGGGCAAACAATTGCTGGGGGACCGACAGTCACAAGGTGAACAGGATTTTGTGATGTTCAATCATCCGAACTTCTTCGTCAGCGATGTCGCCGAATATCGTCAGAATGTAGCCGCCCAGGCCGATGGAAAAAAGGCGATGGCGTTCTTTCCGAGCCTGGATCCCCGGAGCTGGCAGATCCGCCACCTGTTCATCGCCCTGGAGACACTTTCACCGGCCCCTGACAGCCCGACCCAGACCACGTATTTTTCGGTATCGCCCTACAAGTTTGGCGAGGCCAACGCGAAATTTCGCGTAGCGCCCGACCCGGATAACTGCCCGAGCTACACCCTGCCCGCACAAAACCAGGCACTGCCGAATTTCTTGCGAAGTGCACTGACGCAACAGTTATCCACAGACCGGATACCGGCGTGTTTTGTCCTGCAGATCCAGCGCCAGGACCCGAGCAAGTTCATGCCGATCGAAGACACCAGTATTGAATGGCGAGAAAGTGACGCACCGTTCGAGACAGTGGCGCGAATCACCGTGCCGGCCCAGGATTTCGATACGCCCAAGCTGAACCTGGCCTGCGACAACCAGTCCTTCAACCCGTGGTTCGGCATTGAGGCCCATCGCCCCATCGGCGGCATCAACCGTTTGCGTAAAGCGGTGTATGAGGCGGTCAGCGATTACCGTCATAGCCGCAATGCCGAGCAGTAAATAACGGGGCGTGGGATTCAATCTTTTTTTTGGGGCTGCTGCGCAGCCCATCGGGGATAAGCGAACAGCCTTGCGCCGTTGCCTCGCCACTTCAACCGTGCTTGGTGTTCACCAGTTCTGCGATCAGAAAATCCCTGAACGCAGAAACCGCCGCCGGCAAATTGCGTCCAGCCATGCTTTGCAGTTCGATGCGCCGTGCCTGCATCCCTTCATCCAGGATTGGCAGGCACTGCAACTGCTTGTCCGCCACCTGTTTGTGCAAGGTCATCTCGCTGGCCAGGCTAATGACGCCTTCCTCGCGGACGAAGCTGTAAAGCGCGGCCACGTAATTGGTGGTCAGTACCGGATCGAACAACAACCCCTGTACACCACAACAAATGTCGAACAGTTGCCGTATCGTGGTATCGGCCTTAGGCAATGCAATGGGCCAGGGTTGCAACTCGGCGAGGCTGACCGCTTCACGCCCGGCCAAGGGGTGGGAATTGGAAACCACTGCAAAAATCGCCCCGCTCAAGACATGTTCAACCTTGATTTCCTTCTGCGGTGACAGGCTGAAGGTCATCGCCAGATCGGCTTCGCCGGAACGTACTTTTTCAGTCGCTTGCGCAGGCGCGCAAACCTCCAATGTGAAATGGATGCCCTGGTACTCACGCCTGAATGCGCTGATGCTCCTGGGCATGTACTCCAATGCAAAACCTTCCGAGCAGGCGACATGCACATGCCCCCGTTGCAAGCCATGCAGCTCGGTAATTTCCAGCACCACCTGCTCAGCCTCAAGTTGCGACTTGCGCGCATAAGCCGCCAATCGCGTCCCGGCCTCGCTGAGCACCATGCCTCGGGCACGACGCTCAAACAGGCTGGCATCCAGAGCCAACTCAAGCTTGGAAATCTGTCGGCTCACCGCTGACGCCGCAACATTGAGCCGCAGCGAAGCTTCACTGACCGATCCGCACCTGGCTACTTCCAGGAAATAGCGCAATGCCGTGGACTGCACGCCATACAGCTGCATCGGAACCTCCGAGCATTGCCTTTTTGGCAAAGAAAGTATCGAAAGATTGTACTTGTGGCATTGATAGCCTTTCCCTACATTCGTGTCCAGACCAAAAAAAACATCGCCTGAGCTTCTCCTCCTCATTTACCGCATTTGCGATTCGCTGCCCTTTGATTCAACCACTCTCGCCAACGGAGACGACGGCATGGGCATCAAAGGTTTCGCCTGCAGTATCGCGCTGATGGGTTTGATCAACAGCTTTGCGGCTCATGCCGACAAAGCCAACGACACCCTGGTTTACGCTTCCGACAGCGAACCTGAAAACGTCAGCCCCTATCACAACGATCTCCGCGAAGGAGTGATTCTCGGCCGGCTGATCTGGGACAACCTGATCTACCGCGATCCCACCAGCGGCGAATACAAGCCCATGCTGGCCACCGGTTGGAAACAGGTCGACGACACCACCATCGACCTTGAGCTGCGCAAAGGCGTCAAATTTCACAACGGCGACCCCTTCACCGCCGACGACGTGGTGTTCACCCTCAACTACGTGGTGTCGCCCGAAGCGAAAGTCGTGACCGTGCAAAACGTAGACTGGATCAAGAGCGCCGAAAAAACCGGTGACTACAGTGTCCGCCTGTATTTGAAGAAGCCTTTCCCTCCTGCGCTGGAATACCTGTCCAACGCCGTTCCGATGTTCCCCAAGCAATACTTCGAGAAGGTCGGCCTGGCCGAATTCAGTCGCAAGCCAGTGGGCACCGGACCGTATAAGGCCCTGTCGGTGGTGGCCGGCGAAGGCGTGAGCATGGCGATCAACAAGGACTACTTTGCGGACAGCCCACAAGGCAAGCCACATATCGCTCACCTCAAGTTTCGGGTAATTCCGGATGCAGAAACTCGCCTGGCCGAGTTGATGACCGGCGGTGTCGACTGGATCTGGCGCGTCACCTCGGATCAGGCAATCGACCTCAAAGGTATACCGAACCTCACCGTGACCAGCGCCGAAACCATGCGCATCGGTTTCCTGATTCTTGATGCTCGAGGCACCTCCAGCGAAAACTCGCCCATGAAAAACCTCAAGGTGCGTCAAGCGATCAACCATGCAATCAACCGCGAGGCACTGGCGACGCAGTTGGTGGGTGGCGAAGCCAAGCCCTTACAGGTTGCGTGTTATCCACGCCAGTTCGGTTGCGATACCTCTGCGGCCACTGTCTACAACTTTGACCCGGCCAAAGCCCGCGCGCTGCTCGCCGAGGCCGGTTACCCAAATGGCTTCGAGACTGAAATATTCGCTTATCGCGACCGTGATTACGTCGAAGCCATCATCGGTAACCTGCGCGCGGTGGGCATCAACGCCAAGCTGCGCTACTTGAAGTACGCCGCCCTGCGTGATCAGCAACGTGGCGGTAAGGTGCCCATGTCGTTCCAGGCCTGGGGCTCGTTCTCGATCCTCGACACCTCGGCGTCGGCCGGCACCTGGTTCAAGGGCAATCCGGACGACAACATCAAAGACCCGCAAGTCCAAAACTGGTTGCAGAGCGCCGATAACGCCCTCGATCCGCAAGTGCGCAAGGACAACTACCGCAAGGCGTTGCAGCGCATCAGCGAACAGGCGTACTGGGCCCCGCTGTTCAACTACTCGATGAACTACGCCTACACCTCCGAACTGGCATTCACGCCGTATCCGGATGAACTGCCGCGTTTCGTTCAGTCCAGTTGGAAGTAGTCCGCAACCGGACGGATTGAGCGAGCGATTCCGTGGCGCGTGGGCCAGCCCCCCACGGCCACGACCTCCACCTGTCATCCATTGAACATGAGGAAACTTGCCATGCTTGGGTTCCTTCTACGCCGTCTGGGCATCGCTTTTTGCGTCGCCATTACCGTGTCGGTGATCAGCTTCTCTCTGTTGCATCTGTCCGGCGACCTGGCCACGGCCATTGGCGGGCCGGAAGCCACCAGCGAACAGATCGAACAGATCCGTGTGCAATACGGCTTGAACAAACCGCTTCCCACCCAGTACGTCAACTGGCTGGGCGGTTTGCTGCGGCTGGACCTGGGTAACTCCTTTTTCTTTCAGGAGTCGGTCTATAACCTCGTCGCCAGCCGTTTGCCGATTACTCTCGGATTAGGTGCCATGGCGCTGGGAATCGCCTTGCTGGTGGCGATTCCCCTGGGCGTACTGGCCGCGATCAAACGCGACACCTGGGTTGATCGACTGGCCTTGAGCATCGCGGTACTGGGTCAGGCAATGCCCAGTTTCTGGTTTGCGCTGATGTTGATCGTAGTGTTTGCGGTGACGCTCAAGTGGCTGCCAGTCTCCGGCAACTCAAGCATGCTGCATTTCGTCATGCCGGCCATTGCCTTGGGGTACTACGCAACGCCGGCCATCATGCGCCTGACCCGCGCAGGCATGCTGGATGTGCTCAGTTGCGATTACATCCGCACCGCTCGCGCCAAGGGGCTGCGCCCTGCGCAGGTGTTGTTCAAGCATGCATTGCGCAATGCATTGATTCCGGTCGTCGCACTGGCAGCGGTGGAGTTCGGCTTCATGCTCGGCGGTTCGGTGGTGATCGAAACCGTGTTCTCCCTGCAAGGCATCGGACAACTCGCCTGGGACGCCATCGCCCGTGACGACTTCCCGGTAGTCCAGGCCGTGGTCCTGCTGATTGCGGTGATCTACATCATCCTCACCTTGCTGGCCGATGTGCTCAACGCACTGCTCGACCCGCGCATTCGCGTGCGCTAGGAGCCCTTCATGAGTACCCCCGTTACCCTGGCAATCAACGACTACCTGCCCCCACCAAGCAGCCTGAGCCGGGTGCTTGGCAAAAGCTTTCGCCACCGCGGCTTCGCCATCGGCAGTGCGTTGCTGCTGATCATTTTTGCTGGTGCGCTGTTCGCGCCATGGCTGGCGCCTTATGACCCTTATGCGCAAGACGTGATGTTGCGCATGAAGCCTCCGGTCTGGATGGCTAACGGCACTTGGGAATATGTCTTGGGCACCGACAAGCTGGGCCGCGATTACCTCTCACGGTTGCTCTACGGCGCCCGTATTTCACTGTTTATCGGCGTTGCGGCGGCGCTGATTTCCGGCGTCATCGGTACCGTCATGGGTCTGCTGGCCGGTTACTACGGTGGCAAGGTGGATGCGTTTATCAGCTACCTGATCACCACTCGGCTGGCGCTGCCTGTGGTCATGGTGGCCCTGGCCTCTGCCTCGTTGATGGGCGGCTCGCTGAAGGTGGTGATCATTCTGCTCGGTTGCCTGCTCTGGGACCGCTTCGCCGTGGTGGTTCGGGCCTCGGTGCAACAAATTCGCGATGCCGAATATGTTGCCTCGGCACAAGCCCTGGGCTGTTCGACCCTGCGCATTCTGGTCAGTGAAATCCTGCCCAATCTGGTTGGCGCGCTGATCGTGGTCGCGACCCTGGAAATGGCCCACGCGATCCTGCTGGAGTCAGCGCTGTCGTTCCTCGGGGTGGGCGTACAACCGCCGACGCCGTCCTGGGGACTGATGATCGCAGAGGGCAAACCCTACATGTTCTTTTCCCCGTGGGTCATCGCCATCCCAGGCATCGCCCTGATGATTCTGGTGCTGGGCATCAATCTGGTCGGCGACGGCCTGCGCGATCTGATCCTGCCCGATGGCCGCAACTGAGACTGATAGAGGAGTACCGGACATGGCACTACTCCATGTTGAAAACCTGCGGGTGGACATTCCCATGGGCCATAACCCGACAGCGGATGACATGCTGCATGCGGTGCGCGGCCTGGATTTTCAGGTCGAGCGCGGCGAGATGCTGTGCATTGTCGGAGAGTCCGGCTGCGGCAAATCCCTGACCTCGCTGGCACTCATGGACCTGCTGCCCCGCAAGGCCAAGCGCACCGCCAGCCGACTGACACTGGACGGCATCGACCTGCTCGGCCAGAGCGAGCGAAGCATGTGCGACCTGCGCGGCAACCGTCTGGCGATGATCTTCCAGGAGCCCATGACCGCGCTGAACCCGGCCTACAGCATTGGCGACCAGCTCAGTGAAGTGCTGACCCGGCACCGCAAGGTGTCGCGCAAGGATGCGCTGGCCCGCGCCGCGCAAATGCTGGAAAAGGTCGGCATCAGCAATGCCGGCGAGCGTCTGCGTCAGTACCCGCATCAACTCTCCGGGGGGTTGCGCCAGCGGGTGATTATCGCCATGGCGTTGATGTGCGAGCCCGACCTGATCATCGCTGACGAGCCGACCACCGCACTGGACGTGACCATTCAGGCGCAAATCCTGCGCCTGATCCGCGATATTCAGAAAGAACTGGGGCTGGCGGTGATCTTTATCACCCACGACCTTGGCCTGGTGGCCCGCATCGCCGACCGGGTGGCCGTGATGTATGCCGGGGAAATCGTCGAAAGCGCTCCCGCCCGACAACTCTTCGAGAACCCGCGGCATCCGTACACCCGTGGCCTGCTGGCCAGCATCCCGATTCCAGGGCGGACCAAACCGGGCGAAGCGCTGGGCTCGATTCCCGGTCTGGTGCCGAGCCTGGTGGGTGAACAACACGGGTGTGCCTTTCGCAATCGTTGCGAGCATACCGTCCAGGCGTGTGCCCGGGACGTGCCCGAAGTGCAACAGGACGGACATATGGCGCGCTGCCTGCTGGCGGCTTCTGGGCCGAAACCGATACTGATCAAAGAGAGTGCCCGGTCATGAAAAAAGACATCGCTCTGGAGCTGTGCGATATCCGTCGCGAGTTCCGTATCAGCAAAGGCTTTTTCAAACCTGCCGCCACACTGAAAGCGGTTGATGGCGTATCACTGCGCCTGATGCGCGGTGAAACCCTCGGTCTGGTGGGTGAGTCCGGTTGCGGCAAAAGCACCCTGGCCAAGATCCTGCTCGGCCTGCTACAGCCCACTCAAGGCGACGTGCTGGTCAATGGCAAACATCTGGCAGCGACAGATCGCAAGGAGATGTCCCGGCGTATCCAGCCGATCTTCCAGGATCCGTATTCATCGCTGAACCCCCGCAAGACCCTGCGCGAAATCATCACCCTGCCGTTGATCGTCCACGACATCGGCACGGCCACCGAGCGCCGCAAGAAAACCGAACAAATGCTGGATGTAGTCGGCCTTCCCAAGCGCATGATCGATAGCTATCCAGCCCAGTTATCCGGCGGCCAGCGCCAGCGCGTGGCGATTGCCAGGGCGCTGGTCATGCGTCCTGATGTGTTGATCTGCGACGAGCCGACTTCGGCGCTGGACGTGTCAGTGCAAGCGCAGATCCTCAATCTGTTGCAAGACCTCAAGCGCGAATTCGGCCTGACCTATCTGCTGATCAGCCACAACCTGGCGGTTATCGAGCACCTCGCCGACCGGGTGGCCGTGATGTATCTGGGGCGTATTGTCGAAGAACGCACCCGCCAGTCGCTGTTCGCCGAACCCGGCCATCCGTATACCCGCGCATTGCTCGATTCGGTGCTGACCCCCGATCCGCGCTTGGGCATTCCAGACATCGGCCTGCACGGCGCCTTCCCCAACCCGATGTCCCCGCCATCCGGCTGCACCTTTCACCCGCGCTGCCCGAACTGCATGGACCGTTGCAAAACGGCCTATCCGGCCAACGATCCAATTATCGGCGGCAACGTACGTTGCCACCTGCACGACAATCCCACCCAAACACTGGAGCTTGTCCACTCATGAGTCGTTCCCAGGCCATCAGCAACACCCTCGAACAGTTCGACAACGGTGCTTTTTTCAACCTGCTCGAACGTAGTGTCGCCCTGCCCACCGAAAGCCAGGCGCAAGACAGCCAACCTGAGTTGTATCGCTACCTCAACGAGTTCATCACTCCGCATGTCGAGGCGCTGGGTTTCAGCGTAAAAATCTACGACAACCCGGTAGCGGAACGCGGACCATTCATGATCGCCACGCGCATTGAACACCCGGGGCTGCCCACCGTACTCAGCTATGGTCATGGTGATGTGGTGCGCGGCTATGCGGCGCAATGGCGTGAAGGCTTGTCACCGTGGCAAGTCACCGTCGAAGGTGATCGCTGGTACGGGCGCGGCACCGCCGACAACAAAGGCCAGCACCTGATCAACATCACCGCGCTGGAGCAGACCCTCAAGGCCCGCGAAGGCAAGCTCGGCTTCAACGTCAAACTGCTGCTGGAAATGGGCGAAGAAGAAGGTTCCCCCGGCCTCAATGCGTTCTGTGCCGCCCACCGCAAGGAGCTGGCGGCGGATATCTTCATCGCCTCGGACGGCCCGCGTCTGGCCGCAACACGGCCTACCATTTTTCTAGGCTCACGCGGGGTGTTCAACTTCGAGCTGGCGGTCAATCTGCGCGAAGGCGCACACCACTCCGGTAACTGGGGCGGGCTGCTGGCCAATCCAGGCATCATCCTGGCCAACGCCATCGCCAGCATGATCGACGAACATGGCCGGGTAAAAGTCGAGGGCTTGCAGCCCAGCGCACTGCCGGATTCGGTGCGACAGGCGCTGGCCGACATCGAAGTCGGTGGCGGGCCGGATGATCCGCAAATCGACGCCAACTGGGGCCACCCGGATCTGTCGCTGAGCGAGAAAGTCTTTGGCTGGAACACCCTCGATGTCATTGCCTTCAAGACTGGCAATCCAGACGCCCCGGTGCATGCAATCCCCGGCAAGGCCAACGCTCACTGCCATATCCGCTTTGTGGTAAACAGCGATTACACGACCTTTATCCCCGCCGTGCGCGCTCACCTGGACGCCCATGGTTTCAACAATGTCGAGGTCACGCAAAGCCGCATCGATGTCATGCACGCCACCCGGCTCGACCCGCAAAGCCCATGGGTCAACTGGGCGCTCGACTCGTTGACGCAAACCACCGGAAAGAAACCGGCGCTGCTGCCCAACCTTGGCGGCTCCTTGCCCAACGACGTGTTTGCCGACGTGCTCGGCCTGCCGACCTTGTGGGTGCCGCATTCGTACCCGGCCTGTTCACAACATGCGCCCAACGAGCACTTGCTGGCACCGGTGGTCAAAGAAAGTCTGCAGATCATGGCCGGGCTGTTCTGGGACCTGGGCAACGATGCGGCACGTCTGAGCGAGGAACATCGGGCACGGGAGCGTGCGCAATGAGCGAAACGCACCAACAGGCACTGGACTGGCTCGCCGGCCAGCGCCCCGCCATGGAGTCATTGTTGCAGCGTCTGGTCGATACCGATTCCAACAGCTATGACAAGGCGGGGGTCGATGCCGTGGGCGCATTGCTCGCAGCGGAACTAGAGGCCGACGGTATCGAGCTCAAGCGTATGCCGGTCGAAGGTTTTGGCGACGTACTGCTTGCCCAAGTACCCGGCGAGGCTGGCAAGCCGGTGCTGTTGCTGGGCCATCGCGACACGGTATTCCCCAAGGGCACGACCACCACCCGTGGCTTCAGCCGCGATGGCGACCTCGCCTACGGCCCCGGCGTAGCCGACATGAAAGGTGGGTTGGTGCTCAACTGCTTCGCCCTCAAGGCACTCAAGCGCGCCGGTCCTTTGCCCTGCCCGGTGCAGGTGCTCTATACCGGTGACGAAGAAATCGGCTCTGGCAGCGCCCGCAGCCATATCGAAAGCGCCGCCAAATCAGCCCGCGCCGTACTCAATACCGAGCCGGGACGGGCCAGCGGCAATGTGGTCAGCGCCCGTAAAGGCGGGGCCACACTGGTCATCGAAGTCAGTGGCCGCGCTGCGCACGCCGGCGTCAACCATGCCGACGGGGCCAGCGCCATCGAGGCGCTGGCCCGAAAGATCGTCAAACTGCATGCCCTGACCGATTACCCCGCAGGCATCACCACCAATATCGGGCTGATCGCCGGCGGCACCTCCAGCAACACTGTCGCGCCCAACGCCTCGGCCAAGCTGGATGTACGGTTTATCGAGTCGCAACACTGGGAGCAGATATTCGCCGCCATCCAAGGCATCGTCGCTGAAGAGGAACTGCCCGGCACGAGCGCCATCCTCAAGGAAGCGACGACCTTCCTGCCGATGGAAGCACGGCACAGCGAGCAACTGCTGCACATCTATCAACAACAAGCACTGGCGCTAGGCTTCAGTGTCGAGGGCGAATTCACCGGCGGCTGCGCCGATTCCGGGTTCACCGCCAGCTTGGGCATTCCAACCCTGTGTGGCCTCGGGCCGGTGGGTGGCAAAGTCCACACCGATCGTGAATACCTGGAACTGGACACGCTGGTTCCACGCGCCCAGGCCTTGGCGGCAACCATTCTGGCCGTCGGCGAGAACCGTTGAGGCAATGAGCCTCTACCCATCACCGGGAGTACTTTCATGCATACGATTTCGCAATCCGCAGTCTGGATAAAAGCGCCATTAACGGATGTGGGTGTCGTTATTGTCACCAGTGCCGAACTGCCCGAATACTTCATCGACACGTTGCAGGTGGCGATCAAGGACTGGGACCAGGTGGCCTATCTGGTCGTCAAGCAGTCGCATGAGTTCATGCTCGACTGGCTCAGAGCCGGGTCTGAGGCATCGGAATCGAATTCATCCAGCCTGTGTCATGCCAGCCAGTTGCTGCGCTCAGTATCGAAAGGCTGCTACCTGCTTGATGTCGAAGTCAGCCCATTGCCCAGCCTGACTTGGCTGGGATCTGTCTGCGGCCACACATTGCGCTTCGTTAAACTGGGTAAGGTCGAGTTAACCGATGCCGCGATGGATAAGCAGGTGGAGAAGATCTTGTCGGTGGCCAGGGACCTGGCAAAAAGTGTCTTGCAAGAGCGCTATAGCGCCTGATGGGGCCGGGTCCCGCGCTGCTCAGCAAGTGCAACATTGAACCTGTGGCAAGGGAGCTTGCTCCCCGCCACAGCTTACTCACCGCTAGCGCTAACGCTTGACGGACTTGAAGCGCAATCATCCGTTGCGGAACAGGAAGCTATAGGCGTTCAGCGCGGGAACCCCGCCCAAATGCGCATAAAGCACTTTCGAGCCTTCAGGGAACTCACCACGACGCACCATATCAATCATCCCGTGCATGGATTTACCTTCATACACCGGGTCTGTCAGTACGCCCTCAAGGCTCGCGCACAGTCGGATAGCTTCCAGCGTGCCGTCGTTGGGCAAGCCATATTCCGGGTAGGCGAAGCGCGTATCGAGGACCACGTCCTCTTCAGTGATCTCCCGACCCAGCTCCACCAGCTCAGCGGTGTGCCGGGCAATGCGCAGAATCTGTGCCTTGGTCTGCTCCGGTTTGGCCGAGGCGTCGATACCGATGACGTTCTTCGAGCGGCCGTCGGCAGCGAAACCGACCACCATGCCGGCCTGGGTACTACCGGTCACCGAACAGACCACAATGTAATCAAACTTGAAGCCCAGTTCTTTTTCCTGCTGCCGTACCTCTTCGGCGAAACCCACGAACCCGAGGCCGCCGTAGGGATGCTCGGAACACCCCGCCGGGATCGGGAATGGCTTGCCACCTCGCTCGACCACGTCGCTCATGGCCTTCTCCCAGCTGGGACGAATGCCGATGTCAAACCCGGCGGCGTCCAGACGTACCTCTGCGCCCATGATCCGGGACATCTCGATATTGCCTACCCGGTCATACACCGCATCGGAGTAGTTCACCCAGTTTTCCTGCACCAGTACGCACTTCATACCCAGGTGAGCAGCGACGGCGGCTACCTGGCGGGTCTGGTTCGACTGGATTCCGCCGATGGAAACCAGGGTATCGCAGCCTTGCTCAAGCGCTTCGGGAATCAGGTATTCAAGCTTGCGGGTTTTGTTCCCGCCGAAAGCCAGGCCACTGTTGCAGTCTTCACGCTTGGCATACAACTGCACCTTGCCGCCCAAATGTTCGCTGAGACGCTTCAAGGGGGTGATGGGAGAGGGACCAAAGGTCAGCGGATAACGTTCGAAACGATTCAGGTTCATGACTCTGCTCCTTGTGTATTGAATATCCAAGCACCAGGCCGAAAGACAAAGGCTGCCTTCCAGGCTATTTCAGGGGGGCTTCGATGAGTTCAATATTAAGAAGAATATGAAAAATATGTGTTGCAAGTTTAAGGTACTTAAAGAACTATTATTTACGCAAACAATTACAGAACTTACTTTAGTTGTTCGGGAAGAGAGATGAGCGCAACAAATAATCACAAGAAGCCTGAAGAAACAGCTGCGGCGCCGCAACCGCTTGATCGAACCGACCGAGCGATTCTCAAGACCCTGCAGCGCGATGCCTCCATCTCCAATGTGGCGCTTGCAGAGAAGGTGAAACTGAGCGCGCCGGCTTGCCTCAGGCGCGTCGAACGGCTCAAGCAGGCCGGCCTGATCAAGGGCATCGTCGCATTGCTGGACAGTGAGGCGCTGGACGCGGGAATGGTGGTGTTGATCGGCGTGGTACTGGACCGCTCCACACCGCAATCCTTTGCAGATTTCGAGGCGGCCGCACAAAAGGTATCCGGCTGTATGGAATGCCATGTGGTGACGGGAGAATTCGACTATTTCATGTTGCTGCGAACCAAGGACAGCCACAGCTTCAATCGACTGCATGCCGAACAGTTGCTTTACCTGCCCGGTGTTCGGCAGATCCGCTCGTTCATGGGGTTGCGCCAGGTCTTGTCGACGACCCACATACCCATTTGATGCTCATATCCGCCGAGGGGCAGCACCTGCTATGTCACGGCCGTGCCGTTTGCTGGGCTGCTGATGGATTGCGATGAAACGCCATAAACGAAAAAAGCGGCCAAAGGCCGCTTATTCGGTAGCTTCCAGGCGTTCAGTGGGCCTAAGTGGAAGCGAATATGGCGCAGCGGACGGGACTCGAACCCGCGACCCCCGGCGTGACAGGCCGGTATTCTAACCGACTGAACTACCGCTGCGCGTAACATTGAAAGCTTGGTGGGTGATGACGGGATCGAACCGCCGACATTCTGCTTGTAAGGCAGACGCTCTCCCAGCTGAGCTAATCACCCTTCACTTTCGATGCGGGGCGCATTCTCTCACAAATTTTCGTAACGTGCTGATTTAATTAACTATTCAGCAAAAAATGTGATTAACGTGCACCGCAGGAACTGCAAACAGCAAAAAGCCCGCGTTAGCGGGCTTTCTGTGGTGATCTGGCGTTCAGTGTTCCAGATTACCGAATATGGCGCAGCGGACGGGACTCGAACCCGCGACCCCCGGCGTGACAGGCCGGTATTCTAACCGACTGAACTACCGCTGCGCGTAACACTTTGGAGCGAATGGTGGGTGATGACGGGATCGAACCGCCGACATTCTGCTTGTAAGGCAGACGCTCTCCCAGCTGAGCTAATCACCCTTCGCTTTCGGTGTGGCGCGCATTCTACGGAGCGTCCTCAAAGCTGGCAAGCACTTTTTAATTTAATTTTTCAGGCCTTCCAAAGGCTTAGCGAAGGGTTGGCCTATGGCGCCGCGAAGAGAATAATGCCCCCCTTTGTATAAAGGAGAGACTCACCCCATGTGGTTCAAAAACCTGCTTATCTATCGCCTGACCCAAGATCTGCCTTTTGATGCCGAGGCGTTGGAAACTGCACTGGCCAGCAAACTGGCGCGTCCATGTGCAAGCCAGGAGTTGACCACTTACGGTTTCGTCGCGCCGTTCGGTAAAGGCGAAGACGCACCTCTGGTGCACATCAGCCAGGATTTCCTGCTGATCGCCGCACGCAAGGAGGAACGCATCCTGCCAGGCAGCGTCGTACGCGATGCCCTGAAAGAAAAGGTCGAAGAGATCGAAGCCGAACAAATGCGCAAGGTCTATAAAAAGGAACGGGACCAGCTCAAGGATGAAATCATCCAGGCGTTTCTGCCTCGCGCGTTCATTCGTCGCTCGTCCACCTTCGCTGCCATCGCACCGAAACAGGGTCTGATCCTGGTCAACTCCGCCAGCCCGAAACGCGCCGAAGACCTGCTCTCCACCCTGCGCGAAGTCCTCGGCTCGCTGCCGGTGCGCCCACTGACCGTGAAAACCGCACCCACCGCCATCATGACCGACTGGGTCAAGACCCAGAAAGCCGCCGACGATTTCTTCGTGCTGGATGAATGCGAGCTGCGCGACACTCACGAAGATGGCGGCATTGTGCGTTGCAAGCGTCAGGACCTGACCAGCGACGAAATCCAGTTGCACTTGAACACCGGCAAGGTGGTGACCCAACTGTCGCTGGCCTGGCAGGACAAGCTGTCTTTCGTGCTCGACGACAAAATGGTGGTCAAGCGCCTGAAATTCGAAGACTTGCTGCAGGATCAGGCGGAACAGGACGGCGGCGACGAGGCCCTCGGCCAACTGGACGCCAGCTTCACGCTGATGATGTTGACGTTTGGCGAGTTCCTGCCGGCGCTGGTAGAAGCGTTGGGTGGTGAAGAGATGCCTCAGGGGATCTGACAGCCCAATGATTACCCTTGTGGGAGCGATCCTGCTCGCGATGGCAGAGTGACAGTTACCGACAGGTTGCCTGATACTCCGCTATCGCGAGCAGGCTCGCTCCCACAGTGTTTTTGTGGTGCTACTTAATAATAAGGATCAGGTCATGCGCGCACTGGCTGCATTGAGTCGTTTTGTCGGCAATACCTTCGCTTACTGGGTGCTGTTTTTTGCCGTGCTGGCATTCTTGCTACCGCAATGGTTCGTCGACCTGAAAGTCGCCATCGTCCCCTTGCTGGGGCTGGTGATGTTCGGCATGGGCCTGGCGCTCAAGCTGGAGGACTTTGCCGAAGTGGGCCGTCATCCAGGGCGGGTGGTCCTGGGGGTGATTGCACAATTTGTCATCATGCCCGGCGTGGCGTGGCTGCTCTGCCAAGTATTCAGCCTGCCACCGGAGATTGCCGTCGGGGTGATTCTGGTGGGTTGCTGTCCGAGCGGCACCTCCTCCAATGTCATGACCTGGTTGGCCCGCGGCGACCTGGCTTTGGCCGTGTCGCTTTCGGCCATCACCACCCTGCTCGCGCCTTTGCTGACCCCGGCGCTGATCTGGCTGCTGGCTTCCGCCTGGTTGCCGGTGTCGTTCTCGGCGCTTTTCTGGTCGATTTTGCAGATCGTACTGCTGCCTATCGTGCTGGGCATCGTTGCTCAACGCCTGCTGGGAGAGCGGGTTCGTCACGCGGTGGAAGTGCTGCCGCTGATCTCGGTAGTGAGCATCGTGATCATTGTGGCGGCGGTAGTGGCGGCCAGTCAGGCGAAGATCGCCGAGTCCGGCCTGCTGATCATGGCGATCGTGATGCTGCATAACAGCTTCGGTTACCTGTTGGGTTACTTCACCGCTCGCCTGTTCGGGTTGCCACTGGCCCAGCGCAAGACCTTGTCGCTGGAGGTGGGCATGCAAAACTCCGGTTTGGGCGCAGCCCTGGCCAGTGCGCATTTCTCGCCGCTGGCGGCGGTGCCCAGCGCGCTGTTCAGCGTCTGGCACAATATTTCCGGGGCGCTGCTCTCGACGTATTTCCGCCGTATGAGCGAAAAGCAGGACCGTGAACTGCTCGCCCGCCAAGCGGCGGACTGAAAGACAGACTTGATCGAGTGGTCAATAATGGGCAATCTATATGCCCATCGCGGGGACGACCCCGCCACTCGATCGACCTAAATCCGGGGACGACCCCATCCATCGATGGAGGTGTGTGATGTCCTGGATCATTCTGTTTTTTGCCGGCCTGTTCGAAGTCGGTTGGGCTGTCGGCCTGAAGTACACCGACGGTTTCAGCCGCCCGCTCCCTACCGTATTGACCGTTGCGGCCATGGCTATCAGCCTTGGCCTGCTGGGCCTTGCGATGAAGGAGTTGCCCCTGGGCACGGCCTATGCCATCTGGACCGGTGTCGGTGCCGTGGGCACGGTGATTGCCGGAATCATTCTGTTTGGTGAATCCATGGCGCTGGTTCGGCTAGCCAGTGTGGCGTTGATCGTTGCCGGGTTGATCGGACTTAAGGCCAGCGCCTGAACTCACCTGCAGGAACAATCTCTGTAGACACAGAGGCTTGTAGGGCTGGACCTGTGGGAGCAAGGCTTGCCCGGGAGGCGGTCTCAAGGACGCTATCGCGAGCAAGCTTTGCTCTCACATACCTACTTTCACAAGGCGTCTCTCGTTATCTGACAGCCCCGCGCAACTCCCCCACCAACGCCTGCAACTTCGCCGGTTCCGCCACCTCAACGGCGACCGCCGGCCCCGCCACCAACGTCACCCGCGACCACAACCGGCGAAACAGCCCCTTGTTCGGGTCACGACTGAAGAAACTGCCCCACAATCCCTGCAACGCCAGGGGAATCACCGGCACGGGGGTTTCCTGAAGAATGCGCGTCAGTCCGCCCTTGAACTCATTGATCTCACCATCGGCCGTCAATTTTCCTTCGGGGAAGATACACACCAACTCGCCGTTCTGCAGGTATTGAGCGATGCGCGTAAAGGCGCTTTCGTAGATATGAATGTCTTCCTGGCGCCCGGCAATCGGAATCGTCCCGGCGGTGCGAAAGATGAAATTGAGCACTGGCAGGTTGTAGATCTTGTAGTACATCACGAAGCGAATCGGCCGACGCACCGCGCCACCGATCAGCAACGCGTCGACGAAGGACACGTGATTGCAGACCAGCAGCGCGGCGCCTTCATCGGGAATCGCATCCAGGTTGCGATGTTCCACGCGGTACATGGAATGGCTCAGCAGCCAGATCATGAAACGCATGCTGAACTCAGGGACGATTTTGAAGATGTAGGTGTTCACGCCAATGTTCAGCAGTGACACCACCAGGAACAGCTGGGGAATCGACAGTTCCAGCAGGCCCAGCAGGACAATGGAGACAATCGCCGAGACCACCATGAACAGCGCGTTGAGAATGTTGTTGGCGGCGATGACCCGCGCCCGCTCATTCTCGGCGGTGCGCGACTGGATCAGTGCGTACAGCGGCACGATGTAGAAACCACCAAAGACACCGAGCCCGAGGATGTCGATCAGCACCAGCCAGGCGTGGCCGAAACCGAGCACTTCGAGCCAGCCGTAGCCCTCGGCAATGCCAGGAATTCCGCCGGAATGCCACCACAACAGCAGCCCGAATACGGTCAGGCCGAACGAGCCGAAGGGAACCAGGCCGATCTCGACTTTACGCCCGGACAGCTTCTCGCACAGCATCGAACCCACGGCGATCCCCACCGAGAACACCGTCAGGATCAAGGTCACCACGGTTTCATCACCGTGCATCCAGTCCTTGGCGTAGGCCGGGATCTGGGTCAGATAAATCGCCCCGACAAACCAGAACCACGAGTTGCCGACAATGGAGCGGGACACCGCAGGGGTTTGTCCCAGGCCCAGTTTAAGCGTGGCCCAGGACTGGCTGAAAATGTTCCAGTTCAGGCGCATCTGCGGTGAAGCTGCCGCCGCCCGCGGAATGCCGCGACTCGCCAGGTAACCGGCTACGGCGATAACGATAATCGACGTTGCCACGACCGGCGCGTAATGCGCCGAGGACATCATGATCCCAGCGCCGATAGTGCCCAAGAGGATCGCCAGGAATGTGCCCATCTCCACCAGGCCATTGCCGCCGACCAGTTCGTCCTCGCGCAGCGCTTGCGGCAGGATCGAATATTTCACCGGCCCGAACAGCGCCGACTGGGTACCCATGGCGAACAGCGCCGCCAGCATCAACCACAAGTGATCGAACAGGAAACCCACCGCGCCGATCGCCATGATGGCGATTTCGCCGAATTTGATCAGACGAATCAACGCATCCTTGGCGAATTTTTCCCCGAACTGCCCTGCCAGTGCCGAGAACAAGAAGAACGGCAAGATAAACAGCAGCGCACACAGATTGACCCAGATCGAGCGGTCGCCCTCGATGGTCAGCCGATAGAGAATCGCCAGGATCAACGACTGCTTGAACACGTTGTCGTTGAACGCGCCAAGGGACTGTGTGATGAAAAACGGCAGGAAACGCCGCGTGCGGAGCAAGGTGAACTGCGAGGGGTGACTCATCTTCCATGTTCCTGAGTGGCGTGGTCGCTTATTGGAATGAGGTTTTTCGATCCAGGCCACACATTACCTGTCTTTAACGATTATTTCGCCAGCCCCGCAATGCATGGCGACACGAACAGCTCACCGTGCCAGGCGCCGAGCACCGTGCGGCGGCCGACGATCAGCCACATCACCGCCAGCATCGCCACCAGCACACAACCGAACACAGTAAAAAAACCCAGGCTCAGCAAGCTCGCCAGCTTCAGCGTTGCCAGCGCATACACGCCCAAGGGGAAGGTAAAGCCCCACCACCCGAGGTTGAACGGGATGCCAGTGCGCAAATAGCGTGCGGTGATCAGCAGCGCCATCAGCATCCACCAGAACCCGAAGCCCCACAGGGTGATACCGGCCACCACGCCCACGCCGGCGGCGACTTCACCTAAGCCCGGCAAGCCATTGGCGGCAAAAATCAGCGGCGCATCGCCTCCCAGCAACAACATGCCCAGAGCACCGGTCCCGATCGGGCCGAGGGCCAGCCAGCTCGAGGCGGCCATGTTTTCGTGGGGTAGTTTGTGCAGGGCCATGCGCAGCAGCAGAATCGTCAGGATGCTGAACGCTACGGGTAGGGAAAATGCCCAGAGGATGTAGCTGGTGACCAGCATCACCAGTTGCGAATGAGCGTCTGCCAAGTGCGGTGCCAACAACCCGCCACTGGCGGCGGCGACTTCAGCGGCCACCACGGGCAATAGCCACACGGCGGTCATCTGATCGATCCGGTGTTCCTGGCGGGTGAACATCAAAAACGGAATCAGCACGCCGCAGGCCAAGGACATCGCCACGTCGATCCACCACAACGTTTCCGCCAGCGGCACCACGCCCTCGCCCCACCGTGGCAAACCGAATACCAACAAGCCATTGATGAGGGTCGCCAGCCCCATGGGGATGGTGCCGAAGAACATCGAAACCGTTGAATGACCGAAAATCCGCCGGGCCTCGTCGAAGAACAGCACCCAACGGGCGGTGTACAGCCCCGTGAACAACATGAACAACAGGACATTGAACAACCATAACCCTTCGGCCAGGAGGTGCAGGCCTGGGACATCCCCCGGCCATTGCGCCAGGGCCAGGGCCAATACGCCGGTGCCCATGACGACAGCAAACCAGTTAGGCGTGAACTGGCGAATGGCTTCCAATGGCCTGGGCAAATGACTGAGTGGGCGCAAACGGTTGGTTGCAGCACAGCATGGCATGGCGAACTCCTGCTCTGGGACGAGATAGAGCCATGCTAGATTCAAATCGAATATCTATATAACGGGTAATTTCTCTATATATTATCGATTATGCAAATATCGATCAGACGCTGCCCTCGGTCTCGATCACCAGAATTCGCGCTTCTCCCAATGGCTTGGCCAGATGTTCGGTGCCCACCGATGCATAGAAAATATCCCCCGCGCTCAGCAAGGTATCCTTTTCGATACCGTCTTCCCGATAGCACATCTGCACTTGCCCATCGAGCACCACGAAGACTTCCTGACCTTCATTGATGTGCCATTTGTAGGGCTGATCGGTCCAGTGCAGGCGCGTGGTAATGCCGTTCATGTTGGCGATATCCAACGCCGCCCAGGCGCGATCGCCAGTGAAGGATTTACTGCGGATGATGTTCAACTCAGATCGCCCCAAAGAAAACACATAGGCGCCAATGTTAACCCAAACCAGGCGCTGTTCGCGCCTGACGCGACAGCCCCAGCAAGGCAACGATCAACAGCACAATCAACACCGCCCCATAGCCATCGGTGGTCGGGATCAGCCCGTACACACGGGTCAGGCTCCCCGCCAACAGTGACGGCAGGCTGAACGCCAGGTAACTGAGGACATAAAACGCCGACATCAACCCGGCCCGCTCATGGGGCAAGGCCAACGGCATGATGCTGCGCAATGCTCCCAGAAAGCCCGCGCCGAAACCGCTGCCAGTGACCAGCGTGCCGACGAAGAACAATGGCAAGCTAGCAGCGTGCACTGCGAGCAATACCAGCGCCAGACCGACCATCAACAGGCTGGCGGCCAGGCGCAGCATTTTGTCGGCCACCTGGTTGCGCAGCGTGTAGATACTCAACGCTCCGGTGAGCGTCAGCACCGCCACCAGCGCGCCGCCAATCAAATTGGAGGTGGTTCCGGTTGCGACCCGCACCAATGACGGCGCCAGTGACAAGTAGAAGCCGCCCACCGCCCAGGCCACCAGGTTCAAGGGCAGTATCAGCCACAAGGCGCGCCGTGCCTGGATCGGCACATGCAAGGTGGGGCGCAAAGATCGCCAGGCACCCGGTTGCGGGCTGACGCTCTCGGCCAGAAACCAGAGGTAAATGGCCTGGATCAGGAACAATCCCAGCAGAATCCAGTACGTCAGTTGCAGGGGCAACGGCGCGAACTCGGCCAACATGCCACAGCCAAATGCTCCGCAAGCCATGCCCAGCAAGGGCGCGACGCTGGTGATCAGCGGACCTTGCCGACGATCGAAGTCCAGCAAGGCAGCGCCAAGCACACTGGTGGCCATGCCCGTAGCGAAGCCCTGAATCAACCGTGCACCGATCAACCAGGCGATACTGTCGGCGTTGATAAACAGCAGCATTGCCAGCATGTTGAGCAACAGCGCTACGAAAATCACCGGTTTGCGTCCCAGATAATCCGACAACGAACCTACGGTCAGCAAAGCCGCTAACAGACTGAACGCGTACACACCGAAAATCAGCGTCAGGACCCCAGGGGAAAATTGCATCTGTTCCTGGTAGAGGTGATACAGCGGGGTTGGCGCACTGGACGCTGCGAGGAAACCGAGCAGGGTGATCGCCAGGAATATCAAACTGGCACGAGTCGAAGCTGGACGGGACATGGGCACACTCCACAAGGCAATCCACAAAAGCTAATTTTTTGCTTTTGCGGAGTGTGCTATCGACGCGCGCTTAAAGCAAATTCTTTGTGTTAAGGTCCGATCCATGGCTATTAAAGAAGGTTTACGTCCCGGCGGCAGAAGCGCCCGGGTACAAGAGTCGATTCATTCGGCGGTTCGCAGCCTGCTCCAGGAGCAGGACCGCGCCACCCTGACCGTGCCGCAAATCGCGGCCCGCGCAGGCGTAACCCCGTCCACCATTTACCGGCGCTGGGGCGACCTGCCGGCATTGCTGGGCGACGTCGCGATTGCCCGCATGCGCCCGGACTGCGCACCGCTGGACACCGGCAGCCTGCGCGGGGATCTTCGCGCCTGGGCCGAACAGTACCTGGACGAAATGAGCTCCGAGCCCGGTCGCAACATGATGCGCGACATCCAGGCCTGCGCCACGCCGGGCTATTGCGTGGGAATCATCAGCGGCCAGTTGCAGACCATCCTGGATCGCTATCCTGACGAGCCAAACCCCGGGGTCGAGCGACTGATCAATGTGGTGGTCGCGCCGACGGTGTTTCGCATCCTCTTTGCCACCGCGCCGTTGGCGGTTGAGGAGTTGTATCGGTTGGTGGATATCGCGTTGGCCCAGTAATACCGCCATCGCGAGCAGGCTCGCTCCCACATTTGAGCAGTTGTGAATACAAAATCCATATTCGCCGAAGATCCAGTGTGGGAGCGAGCCTGCTCGCGATGAGGCCGACCAGCACACCCCATGCCCCATTGCTGAGCGCAACCGGCGATACCTCGACACGCCTCGACCTTGGTCGACACTGACGAACCCGAGCGGGCATGCGAGACTGTTCTGCCGGGCACTGCCCCCGGGGTCTTTCGTTCAGGAGCTTCCATGTCGTTGTCCAGCGGGCTGATTGCCGTTGTTGCCCTGGCCTATATGGCCATCCTGTTCGCCATCGCCTTCTACGGCGACCGGCGCAGCACACCGTTGCCCCCTCGGGTGCGGGCGTGGGTCTACAGCCTGTCGCTGGCGGTCTATTGCACCAGCTGGACATTTTTTGGCGCGGTGGGCCAGGCTGCCGAACAACTCTGGTCATTCCTGCCGATTTACCTCGGGCCGATCCTGTTGCTGGTGCTGGCCCCGTGGGTCTTGCAGAAAATGGTGATGATCAGCAAGCAGGAAAACATCACCTCCATCGCTGACTTCATCGCCGCCCGCTATGGCAAATCCCAGTCCCTGGCGATTGTGATTGCCCTGATTTGCCTGGTGGGTGTGTTGCCGTACATTGCCTTGCAGCTCAAGGGCATCGTGCTCGGGGTGAACCTGCTCATCGGCGCCGGGGCCGACACCACGGGCACCCGCGCCCAGGACACGGCGCTGATCGTTTCACTGATCCTCGCGCTGTTCACCATCGTGTTCGGCACCCGCAACCTGGACGCCACCGAGCACCACCGAGGCATGGTATTGGCCATTGCCTTTGAATCGCTGGTCAAGCTGTTCGCCTTCCTTGCCGTTGGCGCCTTTGTCACGTACGGGCTCTACGACGGATTCGACGATCTGTTCAACCAGGCGATGCTCGCGCCGCGGCTGGAGCAATACTGGAAAGAAACCATCAACTGGCCGTCCATGGTGGTGCAGACCGGGGTGGCGATGATGGCGATCATCTGCTTGCCGCGGCAGTTTCACGTGACCGTGGTCGAGAACATCGAGCCCCAGGACCTGCGCCTGGCCAAGTGGGTGTTCCCCGCCTACCTGGCCCTGGCGGCGTTGTTCGTGGTGCCCATCGCCCTCGCCGGGCAAATGATGCTGCCCGACTCGGTGCTGCCGGATTCATTCGTCATCAGCCTGCCGTTGGCCCAGGCCCACCCGGCGCTGGCGGTGCTTGCGTTCATTGGCGGCGCCTCGGCGGCCACCGGCATGGTCATCGTGGCGAGTGTCGCGCTCTCCACCATGGTGTCCAACGACATGCTGCTGCCTTGGCTGTTGCGCCGCAACAACGCCGAGCGGCCCTTTGAAGTGTTTCGCCAGTGGATGCTGTCGGTTCGCCGGGTGAGCATTGTGGTGATCCTGCTGCTGGCCTATGTCAGCTACCGCCTGCTGGGGTCGACGGCGAGCCTGGCGACCATCGGCCAGATCGCCTTCGCCGCCGTGACCCAACTGGCGCCTGCCATGCTCGGCGCGCTGTACTGGAAACAGGCCAACCGTCGCGGGGTGTTCGCCGGCCTCGCCATGGGGATTTTCCTGTGGTTCTACACCTTGGTGTTGCCGATCGCGGCCCACAGCCTGGGCTGGTCGCTGAACAGTTTCCCGGGGCTTGCGTGGCTGCATGGCAACCCCTTGAACCTGCCGATTTCACCGCTGACCCAAGGGGTCGTGTTATCCCTGGCCGGTAACTTCACCCTGTTTGCCTGGATCTCCGTGCTGTCGCGCACCCGCGTGTCGGAACACTGGCAGGCCGGACGCTTCATCGGCCAGGAAATCAGCGCCCGCCCCAACCCCCGCTCGATGCTGGCGGTGCACATAGATGACCTGTTGCAACTGGCCGCGCGCTTCGTTGGCGAAGAACGGGCGCGCCAGAGTTTCATTCGCTTTGCCTACCGCCAGGGCAAAGGCTTCAACCCGAACCAGAATGCCGACAGCGAATGGATCGCCCACACCGAACGGCTCCTGGCGGGCGTGCTAGGGGCTTCGTCGACGCGCGCAGTAGTAAAAGCCGCGATTGAAGGTCGGGAGATGCAGTTGGAGGATGTGGTCCGAATCGCGGATGAAGCCTCGGAAGTGCTGCAATTCAACCGTGCACTGCTGCAAGGTGCCATCGAAAACATCACCCAAGGCATCAGCGTGGTCGATCAGTCCCTCAGGCTGGTGGCCTGGAACCGCCGATACCTGGAGCTGTTCAACTATCCGGACGGTTTGATCAGTGTGGGTCGGCCCATCGCCGACATCATCCGCTACAACGCCGAGCGCGGCCTTTGTGGCCCGGGCGAAGCAGAGGTCCATGTCGCTCGACGCCTGCACTGGATGCGCCAGGGCCGTGCACACACCTCTGAACGGCTGTTTCCCAATGGTCGGGTGATCGAGCTGATCGGCAACCCCATGCCCGGCGGCGGTTTTGTCATGAGTTTTACCGACATCACCGCTTTCCGCGAAGCCGAACAGGCCCTGACGGAAGCCAATGAAGGATTGGAGCAACGGGTGGCGGAACGCACCCGGGAACTGTCGCAACTGAACATGGCCCTGACCGAAGCCAAAGGCACCGCCGAGTCGGCCTACCAATCCAAGACACGGTTCCTGGCAGCAGTCAGTCATGACCTGATGCAGCCGCTCAACGCCGCACGCCTGTTCTCCGCAGCGCTGTCCCATCAGCACGACGCCTTGCCGAGCGAGGCACGGCAACTGGTGCACCACCTGGACAGTTCGCTGCGCTCGGCCGAAGACCTGATCACCGACCTGCTGGACATTTCCCGCCTGGAAAACGGCAAGATCAACCCTGACCGCAATCCATTTGCCCTCAACGAACTGTTCGATACCCTGGGCGCCGAGTTCAAGGTACTGGCCCAGGAACAAGGCCTCAAATTCCGGGTGCGGGGCTCACGACTACGGGTCGACAGCGACATCAAGTTGCTACGTCGTGTGTTGCAGAACTTCCTCACCAATGCCTTCCGCTATGCCAAAGGCCCGGTACTGCTGGGCGTTCGCCGTCGCAATGGCGAATTGTGCCTGGAGGTGTGGGATCGCGGCCCGGGCATCGCCGAAGACAAACTGCAGGTCATTTTCGAAGAGTTCAAACGTCTCGACAGCCATCAGACCCGTGCGGAAAAAGGCCTGGGCCTGGGCCTGGCGATCGCCGACGGGCTGTGCCGCGTGCTGGGTCACACCTTGCGGGTGCGTTCCTGGCCGGGGCGCGGCAGTGTCTTCAGCGTCAGCGTACCGCTGGCCCAGGCGCAGACTGCCTTGCCCAAGCCCGCAGCCGAACTCAACGGTCATTTACCAAAAGGCGCCCAGGTGCTGTGTGTCGATAACGAAGACAGCATTCTGATCGGCATGAACAGCCTGCTCACTCGCTGGGGCTGCCAGGTGTGGACGGCGCGCAACCGCCAGGAGTGCGAGCGTTTGCTCAGCGAGGGAGGCCGACCGCAACTGGCCCTGGTGGATTTTCACCTGGACAATGGAGAAACCGGAACCGAGCTGATGGCCTGGTTACGCAGCCGTATGGGTGAACCGATACCAGGCGTGGTGATCAGCGCCGATGGCCGCCCCGAGACGGTGGCGCAGGTGCATGCGGCGGGTCTGGACTACTTGGCCAAACCGGTGAAACCGGCCGCATTGAGGGCGTTGTTGAGTCGGCATTTGCCGTTGTAGAGAATCGATTTCCCACTGTCAGGCACACACTGCCTGGCATCAAGCCCAGGTTTTTACATCAAGCCTGAGGCTTTTCGGTCTCTTCAGGCAGTTCGGGCAGCCCATCGACATCGGTCATTGCCCGTTCGAGCAGTTCGGCTGGCAGGCTTTTGCTGGCCCGGGCGCCGAGCAATTTGAGTTGTTCGCTGCGGCTGATCAGATTGCCACGCCCTTCTGTGAGTTTGTTGCGCGCCGCACTGTAGGCTTTGTCCAGTTGCTGCAAACGGCTGCCTATTTCGTCCAGGTCCTGAATGAACAGTACGAACTTGTCGTACAGCCACCCTGCCCGCTCGGCGATTTCCCGGGCGTTCTGACTCTGGCGCTCCTGTTTCCACAAGCTGTCGATCACCCGCAACGTCGCCAATAGCGTCGTCGGGCTGACGATCACGATGTTGCGGTCGAAGGCTTCCTGGAACAGGTTCGGTTCGGCTTGCAGCGCGGCAGAAAACGCGGCCTCGATCGGTACGAACAACAACACGAAATCCAGGCTGTGCAAACCATCCAGGCGCTTGTAATCCTTGCCGGCCAGACCTTTGACGTGGGCCCGCAAAGAGACCACGTGCTGCTTGAGAGCGAGGTGGCCGATGCTGTCGTCCTCGGCGGCCACATATTGTTGATAGGCCGTAAGACTGACCTTGGAATCCACCACCACCTGCTTGTCGCCGGGCAGGTAAATCAGCACGTCCGGCTGGAACCGTTCGCCGTCCGGGCCCTTGAGGCTGACCTGGGTCTGATACTCGCGGCCCTTCTCCAGGCCGGCGTGTTCAAGCACCCGCTCCAGAATCAGCTCACCCCAGTTACCCTGGGTCTTCTGGCCTTTGAGGGCACGGGTCAGATTGGTCGCTTCATCGCTCAGGCGCAGGTTCAGCTGTTGCAGCCGTTCCAACTCCTTGCCCAGGGAGAAGCGTTCCCGCGCCTCGGCTTGATAGCTTTCCTCGACACGTTTTTCAAAGGATTGGATGCGCTCCTTCAGCGGGTCGAGCAACTGCCCCAACCGCTGCTGACTGGTTTCCGCGAAGCGTTGCTCACGCTCATCGAAGATTTTTCCTGCCAGCTCGGCGAACTGTGCCCGCAACTCGTCTCGCGAACCTTGCAGGTCGTCCAGACGTTGCTGATGACTTTCCTGTTGCTCACGCAGTTCGGCATGCAACGAAGCCGCCTGGGCATCGAGACGCCGCAGTTCCGCTTCTTTTCCGGCACGCTCCAAGTTCCAGGCATGGGCTGCGTCTCGGGCATTGTCGCGTTCGATCTGCAACAACTCGACTTCGCGACAAGCGGCGGCAAGCTCGGCTTGCCGGGCGGCGTTGGCCTGGCCCAGGTCGCTGATTTCATCGCGGCACGCATCGAGCTGGGCGTTCAAGCCGTCGTGGGCCATGTGGGCGGTGGCCAGACGCTCCTCCATTAACGCGAGTTCGGTTTGCGCGGCGCTGGCCTGGCGTTGCAGGTGCCAGGCCAGGGCGAGCAACGGCACCGCAGCACCCGCCAGGCCAAACAACAGGCTGGTCAAATCCATAGCCATGACAATTCCCGCCGATGAAATAAAGCCCGCAGGTTAACCAAGCGGCCAGGGGATGCCCAGCTCAGTCTTCGATTTCACCCAGCGCCTGGCGCGCACGATGATCCCCGGCCCTGGCAGCCTGACGCAGCAGATCCTGGCCGATACGGCGATCGCGCGCGTTCCCGCATTCACGGCACATCAGCTGACCGAGGCGACTTTGCGCAGCTACCACGCCTTCCCGGGCTGGTTGCTTGAGTAAACGGCCGGCCAAGTGTTTGACACTGGTGTTTTCCCCAAGGCGCGGGCTGTCGAGCAGCCATTCGGCCACGCGCATCGAAATGCGTTTGGGTGGGGTAACACCGGCGGGTGTGGAGGTAACAGGATTTGATACTGAGCGAAACTTCATAAAGCACTGTGGGACAGATCAGGAAGGCGCGCCACTCTACTCCTTTTTTCGCACGGGTAAAGTCGAAAAAATCCGGCACGCCCGTGCTAGAGCAAGCGCTTGGGACAATCCACAGAAGCTGTGGATAACTCAGTGGACAACCCCCCCTGAAGTCGCCGTAAGCCCTGTGGAACGGGGCCTGCGCTCAAACTGACGATTTTTTCACCAGTAAAAAAAGCGATGTTTTTCATTGACTTAAATTTTGGATACAGGCACCCACCCCAGATTGTTTCCACATGACAATACGGTGACAACCACCGCATCGAGTGTGCACAAGTAACACGTGAAATGGTTATATGGTTGCGCCGTTTTGGCTCATTTGCGCGGTAAAACCTGGGGATAACCTGACGACGTGCGGGCCGTTGTCCGTCGGCTAAGCGCAAAACCATTGATCGGTTCCTGTGCTATGGCCGATCACCGATGGGCAAACAAACGATCAGGCAGCGGCCAGGCAGGATCTTTTTTCCCCACCGTCCTTCCCTTCGACCACTCGATCCGTTACTATCCGCGGCGTTAGTACCAAGCTGAAAGTCAATTCCGGGTCGAATACATCTCCACGGTCAGCCTTCTTCAAGAGAAGCCTCACCGACAAAAAGAGACCGACCCCCTCGATGGTTTCCAGGTAATTCTTGCGTCAACACTGCCTTTGATCGATTGCAAAGGATGTTGCCAGACTCGTTACTCTGACCGAACCAGCCTGCAAAATTGATCAGGATCTTCACCCCGGGCCCAGAACCTTTGCCCTTGATGTGTTGCCTGCCCTCCTAAGTACCTACCTGCCAGCCCAAGCGCGCACTTTATATAGCGCTCAAACTGGCTGCTTTGTTCCAGTCGGGTTCTTCGTTCGACCAATGGTGGTCGACGTTACTGGAACGTTTTAACGTTGCACGGTTCTTAACCGTGTCATTTGTAGGAACACCCATAACATGTCGACTCAAATCCATACACAGGATGCCATCCGCACCCTAACCAACGCTTTTGCCCCAATGAACTGCCTGATCATGGCCGCTCGCAAAGGCTGCTTCAGCTTCACGCTGGTCAACGAACATGGCATCGCCCGTCACAGCGAACGCCTGTACCCCGATCAGTACTCCAGCGCAGAACCGCTGCAGGCCGTGATCGAGCGTACCCGTCAGGCACTGGTTGCCTGATACGCCGCAAAGGCTGAAACCCTAAGGCCCCGCCCCAAAAGCGGGGTTTTTTATTGCCCAGAATTTCTCGATAAAGCGCAACGGCTTAAGCACCGGGGGATATAACGGTTATAACCGTTCGGCGAAGATGTTTTAAAAACAGTCCTTTACAGCGGGAATATGACACTACACTTCAAGTCAAGCGGCATGATCCGCTTCCGGCGGAGCCTGAACCGAACCACTGCTGCCAAGCCCACACCTATTCAGGCTCTGCCCATTTCACGTTTCGAGGGTTTTATGGGTATCGCTGCCAGCGAACTGTGTCGATATGTGATCCGCCCGACGCTCCTGTACCTGGAGCGCCACAGTGCAACGGCGGAATCCTTGTTGTTGGGGATTGCCGCCAGCCAGTCCGCCCTGGGATCAGCCCTGCATGACCGTCGCGGGCACGGCCTGTACCGCATTCCCGAACCTCGCCACCGGGCGCTCTGGGACCATTACCTGGCTCTGGATCCGGAACGAGCCAGCCTGGTGCGAGGCCTGGCCAGCCAGCACGCCTTTCTCAGCGGCCCGCACCTGGAATTGACCGTCAATCTGCGTTACGCCACCGCCATTGCCTGGCTTTTGGTGGAGGAACAGAACCTCGCGCTTCCTGAAGCCGATGACCTGTTAGGCATGGCCCGGATCTGGCGCCAGACATTTCACCCTCAAGGGCGCCTGCGGGATTTCACCTGCGCCTGGCAAAGTTGTGTTTCGCCGCTGAATCAGGTCGCCTGCTAAGGTCAGATCTGGAAAGTTCCTACAACAGCCGCGAATTTGGTCTGATTGTCCTACAAAACCGCTCTAAATCAAGCCATACAGCCTATAGCGCTTAAACGAAAATGTTGGTAATTTTCGCCCCGGTGATCACCTGGAGTTCTAACAATGAAAAAAATGATGCTCAAAACCACCCTTGGCCTTGCCGTTACCTTGGCATCCACGCAGATTTTCGCCAGTGGCTTTGCCTTGAACGAACAAAGCATCAGTGGCATGGGCACCGGTTTCGCTGGGCGTTCTTCCTCTGCCGATGATGCAAGCACTGTGTTTGGCAACCCGGCCGGCATGTCGCGCCTCAAGCGCCAGCAAGTTACGGGCGGTATGGCCGCTATCGACGCGTCCACCGACATCAACGACGCCAGCGGTAGCCAATCGGGCACCAACAAGGGCGACATGGTGCCGTTCACTGCCGTTCCGATGGGCTATTACGTCAAGCCTATCGATGATCAATGGGCTTTCGGCCTGGGTGTATACGCACCGTTCGGCCTGATCACCGATTACGAAAGCAGCTTCCAGGGTCGCAACTTCGGCAGCAAGAGCGAAGTGAAAGTCGTCGCCTTCCAGCCCACCGTCAGCTACGCCTTCAACGACAAGGTGTCGATCGGTTTCGGCCCGACCATCAACCACATTTCCGGCGCACTGGAATCGACCCTGACCACGCCGCTTTCACCGAACGATGGCGAAGTGAAGATCAAGGGCGACGACATTGGCTATGGCTACAATATCGGCGTGCTGGTCCAGGCGACCGACACCACTCGTGTTGGCCTGACCTACCACTCCAAGGTCAAGTACAAGCTTGAAGGCCACACCAAGGTAAGCCCGGGTGCCGGCACTCCCGCCGGGTTCCTGAGCGGGGCGCGTTATGACGCTTCGCTGGACATCACGACACCTGAATCGGTGGACTTTTCGGTCACCCAGCAGCTCAACGATGCCTGGACCCTTTATGCCGGCAGCACCTGGACTCGCTGGAGCCGCTTGAAAGAAATCACCGTGGACAACGAAGGCGTCACGCCTGCAAACGGTGGTGCACTGGCCCCTGCGTTCCTTGGCACCATTACCGAGGAACAGAACTGGCATGACACCTGGGCCTACGCCATCGGTACGTCCTACCAGTTGAACAAACAGTGGGTGCTGCGTACCGGCCTGACTTTCGACCAGTCACCTACCAACAACATCGACCGCTCGCCACGCATCCCTACCGGCGACCGGACCATCTTCAGCCTGGGTGCAGGTTGGAGCCCGACCGAAGACCTGACCATCGACGTGGCGTATTCCTATCTCAAGGAAGAGAAAGTCAGCGTCAATCACAGCAACGCTCTGGGCCAGTCCTACAACGCTGAATACGAAAACAGCGCAAATGGCTTCGGTGTCGGTGCAACCTACCGCTTCTGATGATTCACGGCGAGCCTGAACCCCTCGCCATCTGAAGCGAAAAAAGCCCCGCACTCTGCAAAGAGGCGGGGCTTTTTCGTGACTGGCGATCAGGGGCGAGAGGCGATGGCCGCTTCTACCGCCTGGATGAATTCAGGATCGTCGGGTTTGGTCCGACTGGAGAAACTGGCGACGACTTTACCCTGGCGGTCCACGACATACTTGTAGAAATTCCATTTCGGTGCCCCGGACTGTTCGGCCAGATGCCTGAACAACGGGATGGCGTCCGCGCCGCGTACCGGTTGGGGCTCGGTCATGGTGAAGGTCACGCCATAATTGACGTAGCAGACCTTGGCCGTCTCTTCGCCGTCCTTGGATTCCTGTTTGAAGTCATTGGACGGTACCCCCAGCACTTGCAGACCGTCACCTTTATAGCGCTGGTTGAGTGCCTCCAGACCTTTGAACTGCGGGGCGAAACCGCAGAAGCTGGCAGTGTTGACCACCACCAGCGGCTGGCCGGCGAAACGCTGGCACAGATCGATGTTTTCCTTGGCCCGCAACTTGGGCAGCGAGCCCTCCAGCATGGGTGGGCAGTCAGCGGCCCATACGTGCCCGGTCAAAGCCAGCAGCAGAGCGGGTACAGCAAACCTGCGCATCAGCATGTCGCAATCTCCTTGAAAGCACGTCAGACCCCGACGTTACTCCCCCCTGCCCGGCGCCGTCCACCGCTCAGCAGGTGCCCATACCCAGTTGCATCAACGCCAGCCCGCCCTGATGCCACCCCCACCAGGCGACCACCAGCAGCAGGCCGGCACCGGCAGCAATCAACCACGGGCCTACGCGGCTCATGCCGCACCTGCCTGAACTTGCAGCCGCGCCACCGGACGCTCACGCACCGGCCAGTTCAACGCCGCCGCCAGCAGACTGAGCAGGATCGACACCTGCCAGATCAAGTCATAACTGCCGGTTCGGTCGTATACCACCCCACCCAGCCAGCCCCCCAGGAACGAACCTAACTGGTGGAACAGGAACACGATCCCACCCAACATTGAGAGATTTCGTACACCAAACAACGTCGCTACCGTGCCGTTGGTCAAAGGCACCGTCGACAGCCACAAAAAGCCCATCGCCATCCCGAACAGGTAAGCCGTGGTAGTCGTCACCGGCAACCACAGGAACAAGCCAATCACCACCGCCCGCAACAGGTACAACCCGGTCAGCAAGCGCGGCTTGGACATCCGACCGCCCAACCAGCCTGCGGTGTAGGTGCCGAAGATATTGAACAGGCCGACCAGGGCCAGCACGGTCGTGCCGACGCTGGCCGCCAGGTGCTGGTCCACCAGATAGGCCGGCAAATGCACGCCAATGAATACCACTTGGAACCCACAGACAAAAAAGCCAACCGCCAGCAGCCAGAAGCCGGAGTGGCTGCAGGCCTCGCGCAGCGCTTCGGACAAGGTTTGCTCATGACCGGTCAGCGGCGCAGGGGTGTCCTTGAGCATGCTCACCAGCGGCACGATCAGCGCCACCAGCAGCCCCAGCGCCAACAGCGCGGCAGACCAGCCGAGCCAGCCAATCAGCCCCAGCGTGCCCGGCAACATGGCGAATTGGCCGAAGGAGCCGGCAGCGCTGGCGATCCCCATGCCCATGCTGCGTTTTTCCGGCGGCACAGCACGCCCGACCACGCCGAGGATCACCGAAAACGACGTGCCGGACAGACCGATACCAATCAACAGACCCGCGCTCAATGAAAGCGACCATGGCGAGTCGGCCATGCCCATGAAGACCAGACCGAGGGCATACAGCACGCCACCGATGAGCACGACTTTCGCGGCACCGAAGCGGTCGGCCAGCGCCCCGGTAAAGGGTTGCGCCAAGCCCCAGATCAAGTTCTGCAAGGCAATGGCGAAGGCAAACACCTCACGACCCCAGCCAAACTCGGCGCTCATCGGCGCCAGAAACAGCCCGAAGCCATGCCGTACACCCAGGGACAACGCCAGGATCAGCGCGCCGCCCACCAGAACCCAACCACAGGTACGCCACATCGATGTCATTATTATTCTCCGGTCACGGGTATATACCCGCTTATCTTCGAACGAACCGGCTTCACGCCAGTTCATCCAGCAAGGCCAGCAACGTTGCGCGCTTTTCGGCGCCCAGCTTATCGATCAATCGTTGTTGCGCCGCTTCCCAGGCCGGCAACGCCGCCGCCAGCCGGGCATGCCCGGCTTCAGTGAGTTCGACAATGCGATTGCGCAAGTCTTCACCTTCGGCCAGCGCCACCAGCCCCTCACCTTCCAGTACCCGCAGGTTGCGCCCCAGGGTGCTGCGGTCCAGGCCCATGGCCTCGGCCAGGGAAGAGATACTCGGTTGGTCCAGGCGCGCCAGGTTGCTCAGCAAGGAATACTGGGCGACGTTGATCCCGAAGCCGTCGAGGGCGCCGTCGTAATACCTGCTGACGCCCCGAGCAGCGCGACGCAGGTTGATGCACAAACATTGGGAGGCAAGCATAGTGCGTGTATATACCCGCGATTAAGTGAATGCAAATTTTAATTCAGGAAATTTCAAACTGAATCCCCAGCCAGACAGGTAGCGCTCAATTCCAGATCAGCACCAGCCCCACCAACACCACCATTTCAAGCAGCTCCAGCAAGGCGCCTGCCGTATCCCCGGTACAACCTCCCAGCCTGCGCAACATCATCTGGCGCAACCCGATAAATACCGTTAGAGCGATGACCAGCGCCGATACCCCGACCCAGCCCGCCACCAGCACGCCCCCCAGCGCACAGGCCAGCAATACCTGCCAGCCGCTGTGGCGCGGCAGATGGTCGGCGAGCGCCTGCCCTAACCCGCCGGCACGCACGTATGGGGTGGTCAGGAATAACCCCAGCAACGCGCCACGCCCCAACACCGGCACGATGATCAATGCCAGGGTTTGTCGCTGCTCGATCAGGGCCAGCAATGCGGCGAATTTGAGCAGCAGCACCAACACCAGCGTAATCACCGCAATCGGCCCGCTGCGAGGGTCTTTCATGATCAGCAGCGTACGCTCGCGATCGCCAAAACCGCCGAGCCAGGCATCCGCGCTGTCGGCCAGCCCGTCCAGGTGCAGGCCGCCGCTAAGCAGCACCCAAGCGGTGAGCAACAGGGCTCCATGGAGCAGCAGCGGCGTGCCAAGCAACAGGGCATCAAGCCCCCACAACAAGCCTCCGAACAACAGACCTACCAGCGGATAAAACAGCAACGAACGCCCCAACTGCGCAGGCTCAGGCATGCCCGGCAAGCGAACCGGCAGGCTGCTCAGGAACTGCAAGGCGATCCAGAACGCCAGCATCTTCAGCCCTCTTCCTTCAACACCGAACCAGGCGACACCCGAAGAGAAAACAGCGCGCCATGAGCCACTTCTACATTGAGCAACTGCTCCCGAGGCAGACCGCGGGCTCGCGCCAGCAGCAAGCGCATCACCCCGCCATGGCTGACCAGCAATACGCGCTGCCCTGCATACGCGGTCCTCAGGCGTTCAACCGCCGCCAGGACTCGCTTCGAAAACTCCAGCACCGGCTCGCCGTCTGGCGGGGTGAATGCGTAGGGATCGGCCCAAAAGCGGCCCAGCGCCTCGGCGTCGGTGTCCATCAACGCCGCCGCGCTGCAGCCTTCCCAGGCGCCGAAATGCAGCTCCTGCAGATCCTTGTCCAAGTGCACCGGCAAATCGAACTGGACGCCGAGTTGCTCAGTGAAACGAGCGCAGCGCTGCAACGGTGAACTCACCAGCCGATCCCAAGGCCCGCCCGCCGCGACCGCCTCGCGCATCTGCTGCCAGCCCCTGTCCGTCAAGGCATCGTCGAGGCTGCCACGCAGCCCGCCGCCCAGTTCGGTCTCGCCGTGGCGCAGCAGGTCCAGGTGCAAAGTCATGCCGGGCGATCCGCCACAGCCGCTTCGGCAAACGTCGCCATCTGCCCGTGAAGATCACACGCCAGGCGCAACAGCGGCACCGCCAACGCCGCACCACTGCCCTCACCCAGGCGCAGGCCCAGGTCAATGAGCGGCTCAGCGCCGAGGGTTTCCAGAACGTGCCGATGCCCCGGCTCGGCACCGCGATGGCCGAACAACAGCCATTGCCTGCATTGAGGATTGAGACGCACCGCCACCAGTGCTGCGACGCTGCAGATGAAACCATCCACCAGCACCGCAACGCCCTGCTGGGCGCAGGCCAGATACGCGCCAGCCAACGCTGCGATTTCAAACCCGCCCAGGTTGAACAGTGTTTGCAGTGGATCGTTACGCTGTGCACCGTGCAACGCCAGGGCGCGCTCGATGACTTGAGCCTTGCGGCTGACACCCGCGGCGTCCAGCCCGGTGCCCGGCCCGACCAGGTGAGTCACCGGGCAGTCAAGCAAGGCACAGGCCAGGGCACTGGCCGCCGTGGTGTTGCCGATGCCCATTTCGCCGCCGATGAACAGCTGCGTTCCGGCGGCGACCGCGCGCAGCACACTGTCACGTCCGGCCAGCAATGCCTGCTCGCCTTGGGTCACGGTCATCGCCGGCCCCTGCACGAAATTCGCGGTACCTGGCCCCACGTTCAGATGCCGCACACCGGGTAGCGCCAGCGAAGGCGTCACAGTGCCCAGGTCAACCACTTCCAACGAGGCGCCCAGTTGCCGCGCCAATACACTGATCGCCGCGCCGCCGCTGACGAAATTGAGGAGCATCTGCCCGGTGACTTCCTGGGGATAGGCCGATACGCCTTCGGCCACCACACCATGATCACCTGCGAAAATTGCGATCCAGAGTTGATCCAGGCTCGGCTTGACCTGCCCTTGCAAACCCGCCAGTTGCACCGCCACTGCCTCGAGTCGCCCCAGGGAGCCGGCCGGCTTGGTCAGTTGTTGCTGACGGACCGCAGCCTGCTCCAGGGCCTGGGTGTCGAGGGGCTTGCACGGGTCCAGCCACCAGCGATGATTCATAACGCAGTACCTTTGAGAGTCAGGGGCAGGCCGGCAACGGTCAGTACGACGCGCTGGCAACGTTCGGCCAAAGCTTGATGCAGCCAACCGGCTTCATCGACATAACGGCGAGTCAACTCGCCCAGCGGCACGACACCCATTCCGGTCTCGTTGCTGACAAAAATGATTTCGCCCGGCAGCGCGCCAACGCACTCCAGCAGGGCGTCACGCTCGGCGTTCAACTGCTCGGGGTTGTCGAGCATCAGCAGATTGGTCAGCCACAGGGTCAGGCAATCCACCAACAGGCAGTGCCCTGAACCTGCGTTATCGCGCAGCACCCGCGCCAGGGCCAACGGCTCCTCCACCAGCGCCCATTCGGCCGGACGGCGAGCGCGGTGTTGGGCGACCCGTTCGTTCATCTCGCCGTCCAGGGGTTGGCTGGTGGCGATGTAGGTGACGGGCAATCGGCTGTCTGTGGCGAGCTTTTCGGCCAGGCGACTCTTACCGGAGCGGGCGCCGCCGAGGATCAGTTGCAGCATGTTTTTTACCTTTCAAATTGGCCGTGTTGCTGCCGGCTTCATCGCGAGCAGGCTCGCTCCCACAGTGGTTGTGCGATGCACACAAGTCCCTTGTGGGAGCGAGCCTGCTCGCGATGAGGCCAGTGCAGCCACCCTAGATCCCACACAGCTCACGCAACAGCCCGATATCCAAATGCCGCTCCACCAGATCCGCCAACCGCTCGATGTCCCGCTCGCGCAACCCGTGGTAGTCCACCGCCTGCACATTCTGCAACCCGGCCCAACGCAACAAGGCGCTGCTGGCCGCCGCTGACTCGAACAGCCCATGCAGATAGGTGCCGAAAATCTGTCCATCCAGACTCTGGGCGCCATCACAACGCCCGTCATCCAACTGCACCGCCGGGTTTTCCAATGCCGGGCCTGAGGTTACACCGGCATGGATTTCATACCCGCTGACCTCGGCCTCTTCCAGGGCCAGTCGACCGCGCACATTGCGCAACTGCTTCTCGTGTTCCAGGGTCGTTTCGAAAGCCAGCAAGCCCAGCCCGGTGCTGGAGCCCGCGGCCCCTTCCAGCCCCAGCGGATCGTGGACCTGCTGGCCGAGCATCTGCAGACCACCGCAGATGCCTAGCAACTTGCCTCCATAACGCAGGTGACGATGGATGGCCGTCTCCCAACCGTTGGCGCGCAGGTAGGCCAGGTCACTGCGCACGCTCTTTGAACCCGGCAGGATGATCAAGTCAGCCGCGGGAATGGGCTGGCCTGGGCCGATGAATTGCAGATCGACCTGCGGATGCAGGCGCAGCGGATCGAAATCGGTGTGGTTGCTGATGCGCGGCAATACCGGCACCACTACCTTGAGCACCTGCTCGGCCTTGTCGGCCTGCCGTTGATCGAGACCGTCCTCGGCTTCCAGATGCAGGTCCATCACGTACGGCAACACGCCAATCACCGGTTTGCCGGTGCGCGCCTCAAGCCAGTCCAGGCCCGGTTGCAGCAGGGCGATGTCGCCGCGAAAACGGTTGATGATGAAGCCCTTGACCCGCGCCTGTTCGCTGGGCGAAAGCAGCTCCAGGGTACCCACAAGGTGGGCGAAGACGCCGCCGCGATTGATATCGGCAATCAGCAGCACCGGACAGTCCACCGCCTCGGCAAAGCCCATGTTGGCAATGTCACCGGCGCGCAGATTGATCTCCGCCGGGGAACCCGCGCCCTCCACCATCACCACCGGATACGCCGCGCTCAAACGTTCGTGGGAGGCCAGCACCGCTTGCATCGCGATGGCTTTGTAATCGTGATAGGCCACCGCATTCATGGTGGTGACGGCGCGGCCATGGATAATGACCTGGGCACCGGTGTCGCTGTTGGGCTTGAGCAGCACCGGGTTCATGTCGGTATGCGGTTGGAGACCGGCCGCCTGGGCCTGCACGGCCTGGGCACGGCCGATTTCGCCGCCATCGGCCGTTACCGCGCTGTTGAGTGCCATGTTCTGTGGTTTGAACGGCACCACGCTCACCCCCTGACGCCTGACCCAGCGGCACAACGCCGTGACGAGAGTGCTTTTGCCGGCATCGGACGTGGTGCCCTGCACCATTACAGTGGTCATTGGATGTCCTTGGCGTAGGCCTCGAAAGCTTGCTCGAGGCGCAGGAATTCACCGTCATCGGCCGGCAACCCGAAGCGCAGGCTGCTGGTATGGGTAAACAAGCGCAGAAGAATGCCGCGCTGGGCCATGAAATCGTAAAGTGCCTGGGCGTGCTCAGTGACCAGCCATTGGAACAACCCGCAGCCGCCCTGAGGCTTGAAGCCGTGGCGTTCGAGCGTCAGCGCCAGGCGCTGACTAGTGTCTTCGCAGCGTTGGCGCTGGCGGGCCTGGGCGTCGCTGTCCAGCAGGCACGCCTGGCCCACCACCCGGGTCGGCCCGCTGACGGCCCACGGCCCGACTTGTTCGGCGAGCAACTTGAGCAAATGGCGCTCGGCCAATACAAATCCCAGGCGAACCCCGGCCAGGCCAAAAAACTTGCCGAACGAACGCAGCACGATCAATCCGACCTGATGGGCATGGGCGGCCAGGCTCAGTTGTGGCGTAACATCCATGAACGCTTCATCCACCACCAGCCAGCCACCGCGCTGGGCCAGTCGGGCATGCCAATCCAGCAAGCGCTCGGGGCTCAACAGCAAGCCCGTGGGGTTGTTGGGGTTGACCACCACCAGCACGTCAAGGCTGTCGAGGAAGAAGTCCACCTCCGGCTCCAGCACTTCACGCACGATGTAACCACTGCGGCGCCAGGCTTCGGCGTGTTCGGCGTAACAGGGTGAGAGGACGCCGACCTTGCCGGCCCGGCGCAGGCGCGGCAAGAGTTGGATGGCCATCTGCGAACCCGCCACCGGCAGCACATGCATGGCGCCGTAATAATCGCAGGCGGCCTGTTCCAACCCGTCATCGGTCTCAGGCAGGCGTGCCCAGGCCCGCGGTGCAATCGCCGGCACGTCGAACGGCCAGGGCGCCAGGCCGCTGGACAGATCCAGCCAGTGCGCCTCGGCAATCGCGTATTGCCGGGCCGCGTTGCGCAGGCGCCCACCGTGCTCAAGCATAAAACTCAGCTCCCAGGCAGAGAATCAGCAACCACAACCATACGCCACGCTGGACCAGTTGCCAGCCGCGATCAATGGCGTCGGCGTTCGCCGGCGCGCCTTCGCCCAAGGGCGGACGTTGATGCAATTGGCCGTGATACACCGCCGCGCCACCCAGTTCGACCCCCAGCGCACCCGCGCCGGCGGCCATCACGGGCCCGGCATTGGGACTGTCCCAGGTCGGGCCCTGAGTGCGCCAGCACTTGAGCGCCAGGCGGGTTTTTCCAAGCACGGCGTAAGTCAGCGCCACCAGGCGCGCCGGAATGTAGTTGAGCCCATCATCGATCTTGGCCGCTGCCCAACCGAAACGCTCAAAGCGCTCGTTGCGATAGCCCCACATGGCGTCGAGGGTATTGCTCAGGCGGTATAACACCACACCAGGCGCGCCCGCGACGGCGAACCAGAACAGCGCGGCGAACACCGCGTCGCTGCCGTTCTCCAGCACCGACTCAGTGGCGGCACGGGCAACGGCAGTCTCATCCAGTTCGGCGGTTTCGCGACTGACCAGATAGCCGACCCGCCGGCGCGCTTCATCCAGATCCCCGCCGCGCAGAGCCCGGGCCACTGGCTCGACATGCTCCCCGAGACTGCGCAGGCCAAGGGCAAGGTACAGCGCCAGGATTTCCACCAGCCAGCCCACCAACGGCGCCCAGGACAGCGCCGTCGCGAGCAGGGTCAACGGCACCACGGCGATGATCCACGCCGTCACGCCATGGCTGCGCCAGCCACGCCCGCCGGAGTTGAAACGCTGTTCGATACGATCGGCAAAGCGACCGAACGCCACCAGCGGATGCCAGCGTCGGGGTTCGCCCAACAGCGCATCCAGCGCCACCGCGGCAGCACTGAGCAACGCCACACTCATGGGCTTACTCCCCAATGGTTTTCGTAGAGCAATTCATCCAGCGCACGCGGCTGCGCCCAGCCTTCCAAGGCAAGCATCGGTGCCGGGTAAAACCCCTCGACCGGTCCCAGGCACAATATTGCCAGCGGTTTGGCGCCGGCGGGCAGGCCCAACAGCTCGGCCAGGGCCTGGGGCTCGAACAGCGAAACCCAGCCCATCCCCAGCCCTTCGGCGCGAGAGGCCAGCCACAGATTCTGGATCGCGCAAGACAGCGAGGCCAGGTCCATTTCCGGCAGGGTTCGTCGACCGAAGACATAGCGCTCGCGATCATCCATCAACGCCGCCACCAGCACTTCGGCGCAGTCGTTGAGACCTTCGACCTTGAGCTTCATGAATTCATCGCTGCGCTCACCCAGGGCCTCGGCGGTGCGGATGCGTTCCTGTTCCACCAGTTGACGGATTTGCCCACGCAAGGCGCGGTCGCTGATGCGAATGAACCGCCACGGCTGCATCAGACCCACACTGGGGGCTTGATGCGCGGCTTCCAGAAGGCGACGCAGCAACGCTGGCTCAACGGTGCCGCCGGTGAAGTGGCGCATGTCGCGGCGTTCGGCGATGGCCCGGTAGACGGCATCGCGTTCGGCCTGAGAGAAAGCGGTGTCTGTCATGGCCGCTTCGCGAGCAGGCTCGCTCCCACAGGGGTCAGGTGATCGGAGGTGGGAGCGAGCCTGTTTGCGATAGCGGCCTCAGGATCAGGTGCAAACAGCGCGGCAATCGCCCTTGGATTCGACGGAAAATAGAAGTGCACATAGGAAGCCGTCATCCGACCCTGCCGGAAAACCGCCTCCGCGCCACGCCCGCCATTGGGACTATGACCTCGGGCAATCGGCTCCAGCCCGGTGCTGGTGAGGGAATGATGATAGGTATGCCCGCGCAAAGTGCCCTCCGGCAACTCCACCGATTGCAGCGCCAGGGCCGCCAGACGCTTTTGCATCTGCGCGTCACCGGCCAGCAACCCAAGCAGCTCGGCGCGGGTGCCGTCCACATCCGTCAACGAGTCCAACAGATAAAGCATGCCGCCGCATTCAGCCAGCAAGGGTTTGCCTGCTTGATGGTGCGCGCGGATCGCCGCCAGCATCGGCGCGTTTTGCGCCAGCGCAACATGGTGCAATTCCGGATAGCCACCGGGCAGATACAGGCTGTCCGCCGCCGGCAGTTCGCTGTCATGAATAGGTGAAAAGAAGCTCAGTTGCGCGCCCATGGCTCGCAACAAATCAAGGCTGGCGCCATAGGTGAAGGCGAACGCTTCATCCCGGGCCACGGCGATGCGCACACCTTCCAGCCACGGCTGCGCGGCAATCACCGCTGGCGCGACGAACTCCACAGCCGGCGGCAACGCCACTTCACAACTGCCAGCCAAGGCATCGGCGGCGGCGTCGAGGCGCAGGTCCAGATCATTCAATTCACTGGCCTGGACCAACCCAAGGTGGCGACTTGGCAGCTCGATACCGGTTTCCCGTGACAGGGCGCCGTACCAGCGCAGGCCTTCGGTCAGGCTGCCTTCGAGCAACTGCGCATGACGCAAGGTGCCGACCCGATTGGCCAGTACCCCGGCGAAAGGCAAGTCCGGCTGATACCGCGCCAGGCCCAGGGCCAGGGCACCGAAGGTCTGGGCCATGGCCGTGCCATCGATCACCGCCAGCACCGGCACGCCGAAGTGCCGGGCCAGATCGGCACTCGATGGCGTGCCATCGAACAGCCCCATCACCCCTTCGATCAGAATCAAGTCGGCTTCGGCAGCAGCTTCCCACAACAATCGACGACTCTCCTGCTCGCCGACCATCCACATGTCCAGTTGGTAGACCGGCGCGCCGCTGGCCCGCTCCAGGATCATCGGGTCGAGGAAATCAGGCCCGCACTTGAAGACCCGCACCCTGCGTCCCTGCTTACGGTGCAAGCGGGCCAGGGCGGCGGTGACCGTGGTTTTGCCCTGCCCGGAAGCAGGAGCGGCGATCAGCACCGCCGGGCAGTGACGACTCGCCAAGGGAACATCGCTCACAGTTCGACGCCCTTCTGCGCCTTGATACCCGCTTGGAACGCGTGCTTGATCATGCCCATTTCGGTGACGGTGTCGGCCAGTTCAATCAATTCCGGCTTGGCGCCGCGACCGGTCACCACCACATGCTGCATCGGCGGACGGGCCTGCAAGTCGCTCAACACCTGGTCCAGGTCAAGGTAACCGTGCTTGAGGGCAATGTTGAGTTCATCGAGCACCACCAGGCCTATGGACGGGTCGCTCAACAATTGACGCGAAACTGCCCAGGCCGCTTCAGCCGCGGCGATGTCGCGCTGGCGATCCTGGGTTTCCCAAGTGAAGCCTTCGCCCATGACATGAAAGCGCACCTTCTCCGGGAAGCGACGGAAAAACAGCTCTTCACCGGTGCTGTTACGCCCCTTGATGAACTGCACCACGCCGCATTGCATGCCATGGCCCATGGACCGGGCCAGCATGCCGAACGCAGAACTGCTCTTACCCTTGCCGTTGCCGGTCAGCACCAGCAGCAGGCCACATTCGTTTGGCGAGTTGGCGATGCGCTCGTCGATCACGGCTTTCTTGCGCAGCATGCGCGCCAGGTGGCGTTCGTCGCGATCGGGGGTGTGGGTCATGGGAGCTCTCCGTTGGGATTGGATAACGGCGGGCGGGCACAAAAAAGACGGCAACAAGCCTGGCATCGCCCACCGTGATGCCGTTGGATGAATCAGGCCGGTCTCCGGGCTCATGAGCGGCGTGATGCCGGGCTGCGCGCCTTCCCATGTCGTACGGACACAGTGGCTGGTGGCCTGTGTAGTGCCAGGCGCAGCGTTGACTCATTTACCGTTGCGGGGGCAGCGCCGGGTTCGTATGCACTCACCGGCTTCCCTGTTTCACTCTGTCGACCCAACGATCGCCCGGTCACAGAGCACCTGAAACAAGCCGCGAAGGTTAGAGGGTTGGGGGTGGAGCGTCAATTAAAGCCGGCACAGGTTCAACAGCGGACATTGGCCCTGATCAATAAAATGACGCCAATCTTGTGCCATGCTGCGGCAAGTGATATCAAATAGGCATCACGACCCGATATCACAATAACAAGAGGGCAAAAGCATGCAAGGCATGATCATCAGCAATCCAAAACTGGAATTCCTGCGCCCGGTGCTGGAACGCTGGTTTGACTGTATCGACCGTTACAACGCCGTGCGCGGCGATAACGACACACCTTACTGGTTCGATGAAAAAGCCAATCTTGGCTTGCTCTCGGCCGCAGCCTGGATGGCCGAGATGGTCACGCTGCAGAACACCCCCACTCGCAAACAGAATGAAGAAGGCGAACGCAACGTCAGCGCCGATCTGTTCATCGCCGGCACCGAGGAGCGTGCTTTCATCCAGGCCACTCAACGCTGGCCGAAGGTCAAGAACCTCAATCTCACCCAGCCGCTGCTCGACATCACCAGCGACGCCAAACGTATCAGCTATTCCAGTGACCTGCGATTGGGCTGCCTGTTCGTCGCACCGCAAAAGGCCCAGCAGAGCGCCACGCCGGAAGAACTGCAGGACATGATCGATGAACTGCAGAAGGAAAATACCTGCGCCGTGGCCTGGTACTTCCCTTATGCCTATCGCAAGTTGCGCAATGAGGCCGGGCAGTATCATCCGGGCATCGCCGTGCTGTTCAAGCAGGCCCACGGCTGACCGGTTGAACCATCGCGGGTCTAAGCTTCTCTATGAATAACCACCATGCACTCATAGGGAAGCCCGCATGCTCAAGCCACCACACCTTCTGATCGTCGCATTGGCCGCAGGGCTTGTTGCTTGCGGCGAGTCCTCCACACTTCAGGTTTCCGACGGCACTGGCCCCTCGCCAAAACTGCCGGAACCGAACAAGACCCTGATCCCCACCGTCAACATTGCCGAGGCTATCGGCTGGCCGGATGGCGCCAAACCTACCCCGGCCCAGGGCCTGCAAGTGGGCGCATTCGCCGAAGGGCTGGATCATCCACGCTGGCTCTACGTGCTACCCAACGGTGACGTGCTGGTGGCAGAAACCAACGCACCGCCCAAACCGGACGACTCCAAAGGCATTCGTGGCTGGGTCATGGAGAAAGTCATGGGCCGCGCCGGTGCGGGGGTGCCCAGCCCCAATCGCATTACCCTGTTGCGTGATGCCAATCATGACGGCATCGCCGAAACCCGTACGGTCTTTCTGGAAAACCTCAATTCACCGTTCGGCATGACACTGGTGGGCAATGATCTGTACGTGGCCGACACCGACCGACTGATTCGCTTCCCTTATAAAGAGGGCGATACGCAAATCAAGGCGCAGCCGACCAAGGTCGTCGACCTGCCGGGTGGCACGCTCAATCACCACTGGACCAAAAACGTGATCGCCAGCCAGGACGGCAGCAAGCTGTACGTCACTACCGGTTCGAACAGCAATGTCGGGGAAAACGGCATGGAGGCCGAGGAAGGCCGCGCGGCCATCTGGGAAGTGGACCGTGCCAGCGGCAATCACCGCATCTTCGCCTCGGGCCTGCGCAACCCCAACGGCCTGGCCTGGGAGCCGCGCAGTGGCGCGCTATGGACCGCGGTGAATGAGCGCGATGAGATCGGCAGCGACCTGGTCCCGGACTACATCACCTCAGTCAAGGACGGCGCCTTCTATGGTTGGCCCTATAGCTATTACGGGCAGCACGTCGATAAGCGGGTCGAGCCACAAAAACCGGAACTGGTGGCCAAGGCCATCGCCCCGGATTACGCCGTCGGCCCACACACCGCGTCACTGGGGCTGACGTTCGCCGAAGGCAGCACCTTGCCAGCGCCGTTTACCGAAGGGGCTTTCATCGGGCAGCACGGCTCATGGAACCGTAAACCCCACAGCGGCTATAAAGTGATTTTCGTACCCTTCAACGCCGGCAAGCCGGTGGGGCAACCGGTGGATGTGCTGACCGGTTTCCTGAATGCAGATGAAAAAGCCCAAGGCCGACCAGTGGGTGTGGTGATCGACAAACAGGGCGGGCTGTTGGTGGCAGATGATGTGGGGAACAAGATTTGGCGGGTTTGGGCTAAATAACCGCTGAAGAAGCTGACCTGAACACTGGAACCTGTGGCGAGGGATTGTTCTCTCGCCACAAGAGCTCTGCTGAGCCGGCGCAAAAAGCGAACTTGAATCGTCAGGGATTACGCGCCAGATGCGCCGGTTGCAGCACACGCTTGGCACTGAGATAGGCTTTCTGCCAATAAGCCTTGGACAGGCTATCGAGCTTGACCGTACCCCCGGTCGCTGGCGCGTGGACGAAACGCCCCTCCCCGACATAGATCCCGGCATGGCTGACCTGAGAGCCACCGTTGGTGGCGAAGAAAATCAAATCACCGGTCTGCAACGCCTCCTTACCGACACTCGGGGCGCGCATACCAATCATCTCGCGGGTGGAACGCGGCAGGGAGATACCGGCCGCATCGCGATACACATAGCCGATCAGGCCACTGCAATCAAAGCCTGAATCCGGCGTATTACCGCCCCAACGATAGGGTGTCCCCACCAACCCCAGCGCCCGGAACAGCACGTCTTCGGCAACCGGGGAAAAGCTTTGCGCGGGTGCGAATACCACCGGAGCCCGCACGGGCGCAGGTGGCGGAGTACGGCTGGCGCAAGCGCTGAGCAGCGCGGCAAGGAGCATGAGAGCGAGGCGGGCCGACGTCGACATATGCAGAACAATCCTGATCTGGATGCGGCTTTTCTGCCGTGGGCATGAAAACAAAGCCGCCTGCGGAGTACGCAGGCGGATTGCCATCAATCAATGATCATGGATTCTAGCGGCTATGAGGCAAACTTCAAGTAAGACTTTAAGTTTGCCTTACAAACTGTGAGCTTACTTGCGAGCAGTGACCACGGTCGGTGCCATCGCGAGTGCGCGCTTGGCTTCGATGAAGGTCTTGCTCCAGTAGCTGTCGCCCAGGCTGTCGATTCGCACGCCACCGCTGCGACGGCTGCTGGAATGGATGAACTGGTTGTCACCCAGGTAGATACCGGCGTGACTGACGCGACCACGACGACCGTTGGTAGCGAAGAACAGCAGGTCGCCCGGCTCAAGCTCGTTACGAGCAACCAGCGGGGCCTTCACGTTGATCATTTCGCGAGTGGAGCGCGGCAGGCTCATGCCAGCCTCTTCGCGAAACAGATACCCGATGAAACCGCTGCAATCGAAGCCGGCCTCGGAGGAACCGCCAAAACGATAGCGGGTACCGATCAAGGACATGCCCCGCTCCAGGATGCTGTCAGCCAGCACCGGAAGCTGATAAGGCTTGCTGCCGGCGAAGTCTGCCAGCTCTTTGTCGGTGGCCATTTCTTCCTCAAGTGCAACAGAGGAAGACTGGGCAGTAACGGAATTTTGAACCTGTGGTTGTTGCGCTTGCTGGGACACTGGAGAGTGGGCAGCACAACCGAACAACAGGGTAACGAGTGCGAGAGGCACCAGGGGTGCGAAGCGACTTAGCATGGGCACGACCGTGGCTGAAGTTGTAAAGATGGCGAGACTATGCCCACTATCAAGCTCATTTGCAAATTCAATCGATGCAAATGTGACTTCTCGGTTTTAGGTTTACATCTAAGCGCCCCAACCGTTTTCAACCCTCTGCAGCCTGCAGCCCAGAAGGGACGCGGGCTGTGCCGTGGTAGAAACAGGCTATAAGCCACTATTGCTGCGACTTCTACCAGCCAAGGGTTTCTTTCAAAAAAGGGATGGTCAGCTTGCGCTGGGCCTGAAGCGACGCCTGGTCGAGACGTTCGAGCAGTTCGAACAACGCGCTCATGCTGCGGGTGCCGCGGGTAAGGATGAAGTGCCCGACCTCATCGGTCAGGTGCAGGCCACGCCGGGAAGCGCGCAACTGCAATGCACGGAGCTTGTCTTCATCGGAGAGCGGGCGCATCTGGAAAATCAGCGCCAGGGTGAGACGGGACTTGAGATCGGCCAGCTTCACCGGCAGCTCCCGCGGCGACGTCGATGCAGCAATCAGCAAACGCCGGCCGCTGTCGCGTAACCGGTTGAACAGGTGAAACAGCGCTTCTTCCCAATCAGCCTTGCCGGCCACCGCCTGAAGATCATCCAGGCAGACCAGTTCGTACTGTTCAAGATTGTCGAGGATCTCTACGCCGCGATCCAGCAACTCGGCCAATGGCAGATACACCGCCGGCTCACCCAATTGCTCGAACCGCAGGCAAGCGGCCTGCAACAGATGCGTGCGCCCCACCCCGTCCTTGCCCCACAGATAAATCAGGCTCTCGGTCCAGCCGGCGTCGGCTTCGCAAAGCCGCTCGACATAGCCGAGTGCAGCGGCATTGGCGCCTGGGTAGTAGTTGATAAAGGTGGCGTCATCACGCAGACGCACACCTAGGGGCAGCTGAATCGGTTTCATGCTGACTGAACAGTTCCAAAAGAACCGTTAGTGGCCTCTGTGTAAAGTGCGCAAAGTTTATACCCGTGACGCGGACCGCACAATGCGCCGGACCACGAGCAAAATCAAAGGTTTGCAGCGACAGAACGATGGAGCGACGGTTTCCCTGACGCTGGGACAACCGCCGCGCCCGCCATTGGCGCTATAGCTCGGGGTCTTCGACGCCACTGTAGATGTCTGAATCCTTGTACAGATCGTGCATATGACGCACCAGCACCATGATCACCGCCGCCACCGGCAGCGCCAGCAGGACCCCGGTAAAACCGAACAACTCACCCCCTGCCAGGATCGCAAAGATCACCGCCACTGGATGCAGGCCGATGCGATCACCCACCAGCAACGGTGTCAGCACCATGCCTTCCAGCGCTTGCCCGACCATGAACACCGCCACGATGCCGACCATCGGGTACAGATCACCGCCAAACTGGAACAAGCCGGCAATCAACGCCGCGCCGATACCGATGACGAAGCCCATATAGGGCACGATGGCCGCAAGCCCGGCGATCAAGCCGATCAATAGCCCCAGCTCCAGGCCCACCAGCATCAATCCCGCCGCATAGATGAAGCCCAGCGCCACCATCACCAACAATTGCCCTCGCACAAACGCCCCCAACACTTCATGGCATTCGCCGGTCAGGGTCATGATGCGTTCTTCACGATGGCGTGGCAGCAGGCTGCGAATCTTGGCCATCATCAAGTCCCAGTCGCGCAGCAGATAAAAAGCCACCACCGGAATCAACACCAGGTTCGCCAGCCAACCGATCAACGCCAGCCCCGAGGCTGTGGCCTGGCTCAACACCACACCGACGATGTCAGAGGTCTGGCCCATATGCTCGCTGATGGCCGCCTTGACCTTGTCGAACTTCCAGAAGCCTTCAGCCAACCCCAGCCTCGACTGCACCCACGGCACGGCAGTGTGCTGTAACCAGTCGAGCATCTGCGGCGCCAGCTCGTACAGGCGCATCAGTTGCTTGGCCAGCATCGGTATCAGCACCAGCATCAGAGCAATGACAATCAAGATGATCAGCCCAAACACCGACACCACGCCCCAGGTCCTGGACAGGCCGAGTTTTTCCAGGCGATCTACCAGTGGGTCGAACAGATAGGCCAGGAGCAACGCAACCAGGAACGGCGTGAGGATCGGATGCAGCAAATAGATGAACACAAACAGCAGGGCGACCCCACCCAACCAGAACCAACGCCGCGTATCGCCCATGAACCACTCCTAGCTATATAAGAAAGAAAAACTACCAGCGAAACCGCAGGTTGGCGGTCGGCGCTGGCGCTGGCGCGGCGGCCGGAATGGAGCCATCAGCGGCTGGCTGGGGTACTGGCACTGGCGCGACGGCTTCGCCGGCAGGAATTTCCTGCAGTTTCGCCAGGGCCAATTGCGCTTTCAACTGTTCGGCGCTGCCCTTGACCCGATAAATGATCCGGTCCCCTTCAACCCGCTGCAACTGCCCACCGAACGGCTCGATCAAACGCCCAAGCGCCGCATAACGCTCCAGGTTCATGCCCTGCACTTCCAGCAGCTGCTCGGTGGCCACGCCCGGCTTGGTAACGAAACGCGGCGCCAGGCGTTGACTCACCGCCAGCATCACCGCATCAGCCAGGGCGGCAGGGTCGGCGCCCTGGGCATTGCCCTGCTCGCGCTGGTCACCCTGCCACAAGCGCCAGGTCGCCTGCCATTGGCCGCCCTCTTCCTTGGCATGGACCGCCAGCAAGGCGTCTGCACCATAACGCTGCGATGCCTCGCGCAGCGGGGCCGGATCACTGCCTTCCAGGTTTGGTGCGGTAGCAACGATCTGCTCGCTCAAATCCGCCAGGGGCAGGTGCAGCGGCAGGCCGCGGTGCTGGGCGGCGCGGCGCAGTGGCTCGGCACTGCCCTGGCCATCGCCTACCAGGTTGGAACCTTCAGCCGAGTCGTTCAGCCACCAGCCCAGGATCGCAGGCCGATTCGCGCCCCACAGCGACAAGCCCGCCGAGCGCAAGGCCCGGTCAGTGCTCGCTGGATCGAAATCCACCTTGAGGCTTTCCGGCGGCCCGGCGTCGTAACCATATTGAAGAATGATCTGCTGGGGATCCTTGCGGATCGCCGCCAGACCGGGATTCTGCGCGGCCTCGGCATCGCCGGTCAGGCGCAGCACCAGCGTGTCGAGGGCGCGCAAAGTCGCCTGGTCACGCTCTTGCGGGGCCTGGCTGCTGACCGGCTCGAGCACCTGATAGAGGCTATTGAGGTTTTCGGCATGGCTCGCCACGCTGATCAACGACAGGCAGCCCACAGACAAGAGTTTGAAAAAACGCATGGAAGATTCCCGGACATAACGGCTGGAACAGGCCGTGTGAAGAAAATTGAGCATGGCTGTGACCACAGCACCTGGCAAAACATTCACACACCCGCTGGAAGTTTCGCACTGTCATAACCATAGCCGGTTACCGCTACACCTTATACAGACGCATCGCGCAGCACCAATAGGAGAAATATCGGTTTTTTTCCAAGGATATGTCCCTGCCCGTCGGCGCGAGGATGGCCGCTGCCCCTCAAGCCTGATAAAATCGCGCGCCTTCGCAGACCGGCAATGGCTGGGCACCCGGAATAATTCGTACAACGGTTATTCAATGGCCCCGGCGGTCGGTCGTTACCCAGAAATCCCCCCTAAAGGCCTGGATCATGAGCAAGCAACCCTCCCTGAGCTACAAGGACGCCGGTGTAGACATCGACGCCGGTGAAGCATTGGTCGAACGCATCAAGAGCGTCGCCAAGCGCACTGCGCGCCCGGAAGTCATGGGCGGCCTGGGCGGTTTCGGCGCCCTCTGCGAGATCCCGGCCGGCTACAAGCAACCGGTGCTGGTTTCGGGCACTGACGGCGTCGGCACCAAACTGCGTCTGGCCCTGAACCTGAACAAGCACGACAGCATCGGCATCGACCTGGTGGCCATGTGCGTGAACGACCTGGTGGTGTGCGGCGCCGAGCCGCTGTTCTTCCTCGACTACTACGCCACCGGCAAACTGAACGTCGACACCGCCGCCCAGGTGGTAACCGGCATTGGCGCCGGCTGCGAGCTGTCCGGCTGCTCCCTGGTCGGCGGCGAAACCGCTGAAATGCCAGGCATGTACGAAGGCGAAGACTACGACCTGGCCGGCTTCTGCGTCGGTGTCGTGGAAAAATCCGAAATCATCGACGGTTCGAAAGTCGCCACTGGCGATGCCCTGCTCGCCCTGCCATCGTCCGGCCCGCACTCCAACGGTTACTCGCTGATCCGCAAGATCATCGAAGTCTCGGGTGCCGACATCGAGAACACCCAGCTCGACGGCAAGCCACTGGCCGACCTGCTGATGGCCCCGACCCGCATCTACGTCAAGCCGCTGCTCAAGCTGATCAAGGACACCGGCGCCGTCAAGGCCATGGCCCACATCACCGGTGGCGGCCTGCTGGACAACATCCCGCGCGTACTGCCAAAAGGCGCCCAGGCGGTAGTTGACGTGGCGAGCTGGACCCGTCCGGCCGTGTTCGACTGGCTGCAAGAGAAAGGCAACGTCGATGAAACCGAAATGCACCGCGTGCTGAACTGCGGCGTAGGCATGGTGATCTGCGTGGCCCAGGAGCACGTTGAAACGGCCCTGAATGTACTGCGTGAAGCCGGCGAGCAACCTTGGGTCATCGGCCAGATCAGTACCGCCGCCGAAGGCGCTGCCCAGGTCGAGCTGAAAAACCTTAAGGCTCACTGATGCAAGAACAGAAGCCTGCAACCTGTGATGTCGTGGTGCTGTTGTCCGGCACCGGCAGCAACTTGCAGGCCCTGATCGACAGCACGCGAACCGGCGATAGCCCGGTCCGCATCCGCGCGGTGATTTCCAACCGCGCCGATGCCTACGGCCTGCAACGCGCCAGGGATGCGGGTATCGACACCCGCGTCCTGGATCACAAAGCGTTCGATGGCCGCGAAGCCTTCGATGCCGCGCTGATCGAACAGATCGACATGTTCAATCCGCAACTGGTGGTCCTGGCCGGCTTCATGCGCATCCTCAGCGCCGGCTTCGTGCGTCACTACCAGGGCCGCCTGTTCAATATCCATCCATCGCTGCTGCCCAAATACAAAGGGTTACACACTCACCAGCGCGCGCTGGAGGCCGGAGACACGGAGCATGGCTGCTCGGTGCACTTCGTCACCGAGGAACTCGATGGCGGACCACTGGTCGTACAGGCAGTAATACCGGTAGAGTTGCACGACACGCCGCAAAGCCTGGCCCAACGGGTTCACGCCCGGGAACACCAGATCTACCCGATGGCCGTGCGTTGGTTTGCCGAAGGCCGGCTGACCCTCGACGATCGCGGTGCCTCACTGGACGGCCAGTTGCTCGCCGCCAGCGGCCATTTGATTCGATACTAGGAGATTTTATGCGTCGCGCCCTGCTCTTCGCTTGCGCTCTGCTTGCCCTGCCCCTGGCACAGGCCGCAGACCTTCAACCGTTCTCCGCCAGCTACACCGCCGACTGGAAACAGCTGCCCATGAGCGGCACCGCCGAGCGCAGCCTGACCAAAGAGGCCAACGGCACCTGGAAGCTGAGCTTCAAGGCTTCGATGATGATCGCCAGCCTGACGGAAGAAAGCACCCTGACCCTGGACAAGGACACACTGCTGCCACAGTCCTACCACTTTGAACGTGGCGGCTTGGGCAAGGCCAAGAAAGCCGACCTGGATTTCGACTGGAACACGAAGATGGTCACCGGCACCGATCGCGGCGATCCGGTCAAACTGCCACTCAACCGTGGCATGGTCGATAAATCCACTTATCAGTTGGCCCTGCAGCACGACGTGGCGGCCGGCAAGAAAAGCATGAGTTATCAGGTTGTCGATGATGGCGAGATCGACACCTACGACTTCCGCGTACTGGGCCCGGAGAAGGTCGATACCAAAGCCGGCCAGATCGACGCGATCAAGGTCGAGCGCGTGCGCGACCCGACAAAAAGCAAACGCATCACGGTGCTCTGGTTCGCCAAGGATTGGGATTACCTGCTGGTACGCCTGCAACAGGTCGAGACCGACGGCAAGGAGTACAACATCATGCTCCAGGACGGTACGGTCAACGGCAAGGCTGTCAAAGGCAGCTGATCCACACCGATATCAAGAGAAGCCCCGCCCAGTGCGGGGCTTTTTTATGCGCGGATTTCCTGAACACTAAAACTGCACCCGCGCAAAGTTAACCTGTGGAAGATGAATCGGTGGGAGCGAGCCTGCTCGCGATAGCGCTAGGTCAGCCGGCATCGGTATTGACTGATACACCGTTATCGCGAGCAGGCTCGCTCCCACAAGGTGACTGCCCGACATTTCACCCCCCCGAAACATGAAAACTTCTTCATGAAAAACACCCTGCGACCGAATGCCGCGCATTGCCTGACCTGCGGGATCGCTGAGTTTTTCATGAAATTTTCTTAACAGGCCCAGGCATTTACTTAGCCGGCTACCCAAATCTATAACAAAGTCCTGCACACGCCTTGCTGCAGATAACAGAGATTGGAGCTTGCAAGATGACTGTGAAAGTAACTGAACGCGATGACGCTCACATGTCCCACGAAGGTATTGCCGCCGGTATTCGCATCTGGGATGTACACCAACAGGACCTGCTGGTGGGGATGTTCCACTCCGAGACGGATGCCCATAACTACAAAGCCGAGCTGGAATGCCAGGAAAGGCAGCGCTCGGCTGAAATGACAGAATCCTGAACGATAAGCATCCCTGTGGGAGCGAGCCTGCTCGCGATAGCGGTGGATCAGCGACATCAATGTTGGCTGACAGACCGCCATCGCGAGCAGGCTCGCTCCCACAGTTTAGTGTTCAGTTCATCCTTACCACATCAAATCATCAGGGATCTGATACGCCGCATACGGATCATCAGCATCCACTTCTTCGGTCTGGGTATTGAGCTGCACGATGCGCTTGGGATCGCGCTCCTGGATCTTCAGGGCCGCTTCGCGCGGGATCACTTCGTAGCCGCCGGCATGATGGACGATCGCCAGCGAGCCGCTGCTCAACTTGTTGCGCATCAGCGTGTTGACCGAGATGCGCTTGACCTTCTTGTCGTCGACAAAGTTGTAATAATCCTCAGTGGTCAGCTTCGGCAAACGCGAGACTTCGATCAATTGCTTGATCTGCGCGGCCCGGGCTTTCTGCTCGGCTTTTTCCTGCTGCTGACGGTTGAGTTCCTGATCGCGCTTGACCTTCTCGGCCATGGCCTCTTGGGCGGCGCGCTGCTGGGAGTCATCCAGTTCGATCTGGCCCTTGTGGGCCAGGCGCTGCTGTTTCTGTTTCTCTTTGCCGACCTGCTTGGCCTGCTTTTGGTTGACCAGCCCTGCTTTGAGCAACTGGTCGCGAAGGGAAAGGCTCATGGTGCTTACTCACTTAGGCAACAGCCTCAGCCACAGCTGGGCAAATTCTTTTCCTGACGTTTGGCTTCGCCCCATAAGGCGTCCAACTCTTCGAGGGTGCAATCTTCCATGGGACGGTGGGTGTCGCGCAATGCCTGTTCGATAAATCGGAAACGTCGCTCGAATTTCCCATTGGCGTCACGCAGGGCCGTTTCCGGGTCGATTTTCAGGTGCCGGGCCAGGTTCACTACGCTGAACAGCAGGTCGCCGATCTCATCGCTGATGGCCACCGAATCGTTGTCAGCCATCGCTTCGAGGACTTCGTCCAGCTCCTCCCGGACCTTGTCGAGCACCGGCAACGGGCCTGGCCAGTCGAAACCGACCTGAGCCGCACGTTTTTGCAACTTCGCCGAGCGGGACAACGCCGGCAAGGCAACGGGTACATCGTCAAGCAACGACAGCTGCTCCGGTGCCGAGGCCTTCTCGGCCCGCTCCTCGGCCTTGATTTCTTCCCAGCGCTGCTTGACCTGTTCTTCGCTCAGGCGCGGGATGTCCACGGGCGCGTAGAGGTCACCGGTAGGAAATACATGGGGATGGCGGCGGATCAGCTTGCGGGTGATGCTGTCGACCACGCCGGCGAATTCGAAGCGGTTTTCCTCTCGCGCCAACTGGCTGTAATACACCACCTGAAACAACAGGTCGCCCAGCTCACCCTGCAAGTGATCGAAGTCACCACGCTCAATGGCATCGGCCACTTCGTAGGCTTCTTCCAGGGTATGGGGGACGATGGTCGCGTAGGTCTGCTTGATGTCCCACGGGCACCCGTACTGCGGGTCGCGCAGACGGTTCATCAGATGGAGCAGGTCTTCAAGGCTGTACATCAATCCAACTCATCACAAATCACCCTGTGGGAAATAATCCACTGGGAGTATGCCTGTGAAAGCAAAACTTGCTCGCGATTGAGGTGGTGGCCCCAACGTATGTCGGAACTGATCCACCGCTATCGCGAGCAAGCTTTGCTCCCACAGGCTCGCTCCCACATTTGGACCGCGCTTAACCCGGCGTGCGATTACGCCGGGTCTCGATGATGTTCGGCAGTTGGGAAATCCGCCCCAGCAACCGCCCCAGCGCATCCAATCCCGGAATCTCGATGGTCAGGGACATCAGCGCCGTGTTGTCTTCCTTGTTCGAACGGGTGTTGACCGCCAACACGTTGATCCGCTCGTTCAGCAACACCTGGGACACGTCACGCAGCAGGCCGGAACGGTCGTAGGCGCGGATGATGATGTCCACCGGGTAGGTGAGCACCGGCACCGGGCCCCAACTGACCTGGATGATCCGCTCCGGCTCACGGCCGGCCAGTTGCAGCACCGAAGCACAGTCCTGGCGGTGAATGCTCACCCCACGGCCCTGGGTGATGTAGCCGACGATCGCATCCCCAGGCAACGGCTGGCAGCAGCCGGCCATCTGGGTCATCAGGTTGCCCACGCCCTGGATCTGGATGTCGCCGCGCTTGCCCGGTTTGTAGCCGGTGGCTTTGCGCGGGATCAGTTCCAACTGCTCGTTGCCGCGTTCCGGCTCCACCAGTTGCTGAGCCAGGTTGACCAGTTGCGCCAGGCGCAAGTCGCCGGCACCGAGGGCGGCGAACATGTCTTCGGCGGTCTTCATGTTGGCCTTTTCGGCCAGCTTGTCGAAATCCACCTGCGGCAGGCCCAGGCGACTGAGTTCGCGCTCGAGCAAAGTCTTGCCGGCGGCGACGTTCTGGTCGCGGGCCTGCAATTTGAACCAGTGAACGATTTTCGCCCGCGCTCGCGATGTGGTGATGTAGCCCAGGTTCGGGTTCAGCCAGTCGCGGCTCGGCGTGCCGTGTTTACTGGTGATGATCTCGACCTGCTCACCGGTTTGCAGGCTGTAGTTGAGCGGCACGATCCGCCCGTTGATCTTGGCGCCACGGCAGTTGTGGCCGATCTCGGTGTGGACGCGATAGGCAAAGTCCAGCGGCGTGGCACCCTTGGGCAGGTCGATGGCGTGGCCGTCGGGGGTAAAGATGTAGACCCGATCCGGCTCGATATCGACCCGCAATTGTTCGGCCAGACCGCCGATATCACCGAGCTCTTCATGCCACTCGAGCACCTGACGCAGCCAGGAGATTTTCTCTTCGTAGTGGTTGGAGCCCGACTTGACGTCGGTGCCCTTGTATTTCCAATGGGCGCAAACCCCCAGCTCGGCTTCCTCGTGCATGGCGTGGGTGCGAATCTGCACTTCCAGCACCTTGCCCTCCGGACCGATCACCGCCGTGTGCAGCGAGCGATAGCCGTTTTCCTTCGGGTTGGCGATGTAGTCGTCGAACTCCTTGGGGATGTGCCGCCACAAGGTGTGCACGATACCCAGCGCGGTGTAGCAGTCGCGCATTTCCGGGACCAGTACGCGAACGGCGCGAACGTCGTAGATCTGGCTGAACTCCAGGCCTTTGCGCTGCATTTTGCGCCAGATCGAATAGATGTGCTTGGCCCGGCCGCTGATGTCGGCCTCAACGCCGGTGGCCTGCAATTCTTCCCTCAACTGGGTCATCACATCCGTGATGAAGCGCTCGCGATCCAGGCGCCGCTCATGCAGCAACTTGGCGATCTGCTTGTACTGGTCGGGCTCCAGGTAGCGGAAGGACAGGTCCTCCAGCTCCCACTTGATATGGCCGATGCCAAGGCGATGGGCCAGGGGGGCGTAGATGTCGAACACTTCCCGGGCGACGCGGTTGCGCTTTTCGTCGTCGGCGGATTTCACCGCGCGGATCGCGCAGGTGCGTTCGGCCAGTTTGATCAGTGCGACGCGCACGTCGTCGACCATGGCCACCAGCATCTTGCGCAGGTTCTCCACCTGGCCCTGGGTGCCCAGGACCATGGACTGGCGTGGACTGAGACTGGCACTGATCGCCGCCATGCGCAGCACGCCGTCAATCAGCTTGGCGACCACCGTGCCAAAACGCTGGCTGACCACCGGCAATTGGATCTGCCCTTCGCGCACACCGCGGTATAGCACCGCAGCCACCAGGGAGTCCTGGTCGAGCTTGAGGTCGGCAAGGATTTCGGCGATCTCAAGGCCCGTCTGAAAACTCGAGGTGCCTTCGGACCAGAGGTTCTTCGCCGCGTTGTGCTGCTGTTCCGCTTCACGCGCGAACTCGCAGGCTTCTTTCAAGGCTTCGCGATCCAGTGCCGTGTCGATACTGACCGCGTGATCGAGCCAAGCCTCGAGATTGATACTGCCGTCGGTGTTGATCGGCTGGTGTGCTCTCACCTGTACCATCTTTACATACCTTCCCTATGACGCAGATTCAATGCGTCAATAACGCTGACCTTCGTTGCCCGTGTCCCCGCCCAGGGCTGTGGCGGTTGGCACGAACGGGTCAGTCGGACAAGCCATCCTGGCTCGCTTCAAATAACGCCATGGCCTCGACATGTGCCGTCTGAGGAAACATATCGAGAATCCCGGCACGTTTTAACCGGTAGCCCTGCTTGATCAATTCGACCGTGTCCCGGGCCAAAGTTGCCGGGTTGCACGATACATATACCAACCGCCTGGCACCCAGGGATGCCAGTTTGCGCACCACCTCGAAAGCACCGTCGCGGGGTGGGTCCAAGAGTACCGCAGAAAAGCCTTCGCCGACCCACTCGGCACCCGACAACGGCTGGGATAAATCGGCCTGAAAAAAGGCAGTGTTATTCAAATTGTTGCTGACGGCATTGGCCGCCGCGCGGTCAACCATGGCCTGTACACCTTCCACCGCCACCACTTGGCGCACCGCCTTGGCCAGGGGCAAGGCAAAGTTGCCCAGGCCGCAGAACAAGTCCAGCACCCGCTCCTCGGCTCGGGGCGCGAGCCACTCCAGGGCTTGGGCCACCATCGCCTCGTTGACCCCGGCATTGACCTGGATGAAATCCCCCGGCCGGTAAGCCAGCTCCAGGTCCCAGGCCTCAAGGCGATAACCCAGCGTCTGTCCCGGTTCGACCGGTTGCGGCTCGCCCTCACCCTGCAGCCACAACTGGGCTTGGTGGGCGGCGCAGAAATCCTTGAGGATCGTCAGGTCAGGCGCCGACAGTGGCGACACGTGCCGCAGCAACACCGCCAGGGACGAGCCAGCAAACAATTCCACATGTCCCAGCGCCTGGGGCTTGCTCAGGCGACGGAGCATGTCCGGCAAGCGACTCATGATCGGCTGCAAGGGTTGTACCAGTACCGGGCAATCGCCGATGGCCACGATGTCCTGGCTGCCGACGGCACGAAAACCCACTTCGAGTTTTTTTGCCTTCTGATCCCAGCGCACCGCCACGCGGGCACGACGCCGATAACCCAGTTCCGGCCCGCTCAATGGCGCAGCCCATTCATCCGGCTGCACGCCGGCGACCCGCGACAACTGCTCGGCGAGCATGCGCTGTTTCAGGGCGAGCTGTTCGTTGTGGGGCAAATGCTGGACGCTGCAACCGCCGCAGCGACCGGCATGCACGCACGGCGCCGCACGGCGCAGTTCACTGGACAGGAACACTCGCTCAGTGCGGGCATCGACCACTTTGCCATGGGCCCCCAGCACCCGCGCCTCGACCTCTTCGCCGGCCAGGGCGCCGATCACGAACCAGGTGCGCCCGTCCAGAAAGGCAATGCCCCGGCCATCGTTGGCCAAGCGTTCGATGGTCAAGCGCTGCTTCTTTCCGGTGGGCACCTGCGGGGCCCGGCTTCCGCCGCTGGGCTGGAAGCGCAGACCTCTTTCTTGCTTGGCCATCAGTTGGGCGCGTCGAAAATGCCGGTCGACAAGTAGCGGTCGCCGCGGTCGCAGATGATCGCGACAATGACCGCGTTTTCGACTTCCTGGGACAAGCGCAGCATGCCCGCCACGGCACCGCCCGAAGACACGCCGCAAAAGATGCCTTCTTCACGGGCCAGACGACGGGTGATGTCCTCGGCCTCGCTCTGGGCCATGTCGATAATGCGGTCCACGCGGTCGGCCTGGTAGATTTTCGGCAGATACTCCTCGGGCCAGCGACGGATGCCGGGGATGGCCGAGCCTTCCATCGGTTGCAGGCCGATGATCTGCACGTTCGGGTTCTGTTCTTTCAAATAGCGCGAGGTGCCCATGATGGTGCCGGTGGTGCCCATCGAGCTGACGAAATGGGTGATGGTGCCATCGGTCTGGCGCCAGATCTCAGGGCCAGTGGTGGTGTAGTGGGCTTCGGGATTGTCCCCGTTGGCGAACTGGTCGAGCACCTTGCCGCGACCCTCGGCCTGCATCCGCTCGGCCAGGTCCCGGGCGCCCTCCATGCCTTCGTCTTTGCTCACCAGGATCAATTCGGCGCCATAGGCGGTCATTGCGGCCTTGCGCTCGGCACTGGAGTTGTCGGGCATGATCAGGATCATCTTGTAGCCCTTGATCGCCGCCGCCATGGCCAAGGCAATACCGGTGTTGCCAGAGGTCGCCTCGATCAGCGTATCGCCGGGGCGGATCTGCCCACGCAATTCGCCACGGGTGAGCATCGACAGCGCCGGCCGGTCCTTGACCGAACCCGCCGGGTTATTCCCTTCGAGCTTGAGCAAAAGCGTATTGCTGGTCACGCCGGGCAGGCGCTGCAAACGAACCAGCGGAGTGTTGCCGACGCAATCGGCGATAGTGGGGTACTGCACGGTCATGGCGTATTCGCAATCCGGACTGCGGGGGCGCCTATCATACCGGCAAACCTTGCCAGGCCATATCACGCAAAGTGTGGTGGTTATGGCTTATGGGAATAAGCAACGAAAGTGGGCTGCAAGCTGCCACTCAGAAATCCTGATTGAAGGGATCGCCGAGGCACGGCAACCGGCGAGACCGATGCACGGCGACATCAATTTTACGAAGATTGCCTGCCCGCAAGTCGCTACACTGCGCAGGTATTGCGTGCCGGATGCGCGCAAAGCTCAAACAGACCGCTGGATGCAGGAGAAAAGTGTGCTCAAGAAACTGGGAATCAAAGGCCGCGTGCTGTTGCTGACCCTGTTGCCGACCAGCCTGATGGCGCTGGTCCTGGGCGGCTACTTCACCTGGATGCAGCAATCGGACTTGCATGCCCAGTTGCTGCAGCGTGGCGAGATGATCGCCGAACAGCTGGCGCCGCTGGTCGCCCCGGCCATGAGCCACCAGGACACCGATCTGCTGGAGCGGATCGCCACCCAGTCCCTCGAGCAAGCGGATGTGCGCGCCGTGACCTTCCTGGCTCCCGATCGCACATCGCTGGCCCACGCCGGCCCGACGATGCTCAACCGAGCCCCGGAGGGCAACAGTGCCCAATTGCTGCAACGCACCGGCAACGATGCCACGCGTTACCTGCTGCCAGTATTCGGCAAGCACCGCAACCTGGCCGGCGAGCTGATTCCCGAAGAAGCCGATCGGCTGCTGGGTTGGGTCGAACTGGAGTTGTCCCACAGTGGCATGTTGCTGCGCGGCTATCGCAGCCTGTTCGCCAGCCTGCTGTTGATCAGCGCCGGCCTGTGCCTGACCGCACTGCTGGCGTTACGCATGGGTCGCACGATCAACCGGCCCCTGAGCCAGATCAAGCAAGCCGTGGCGCAACTCAAGGACGGCCACCTGGAAACCCGTCTGCCGCCTCTGGGCAGCCAGGAACTGGATGAGCTGGCGTCGGGCATCAATCGCATGGCCAGCACCTTGCAGAATGCCCAGGAAGAGTTGCAGCACAGCATCGACCAGGCCACTGAAGACGTGCGCCAGAATCTGGAAACCATCGAGATCCAGAACATCGAGCTGGACCTGGCCCGTAAGGAAGCCCTGGAAGCGAGCCGGATCAAGTCCGAATTCCTGGCGAACATGAGCCATGAAATCCGTACGCCGCTCAACGGCATCCTCGGCTTCACCCATCTGCTGCAGAAAAGCGAATTGACCCCGCGTCAGCTCGATTACCTGGGCACCATTGAAAAATCCGCCGACAGCCTGCTGGGCATCATCAACGAGATCCTCGACTTCTCGAAGATCGAGGCCGGCAAACTGGTGCTGGACAACATTCCGTTCAACCTGCGGGACTTGTTGCAGGACACCCTGACCATCCTCGCCCCCGCCGCCCACGCCAAACAACTGGAGCTAGTGAGCCTGGTCTACAGGGACACGCCCCTGTCGCTGGTGGGCGATCCGCTGCGCCTCAAGCAGATCCTGACCAACCTGGTGAGCAATGCCATCAAGTTCACCCGCGAAGGCACCATCATCGCCCGCGCCATGATGGAAGACGAACACGAAGACAGCGTGCAACTGCGCATCAGCATTCAGGACACCGGTATCGGCCTGTCGAACCAGGACGTACGGGCCCTGTTCCAGGCGTTCAGCCAGGCCGACAATTCCTTGTCCCGGCAACCGGGTGGCACCGGCTTGGGCCTGGTGATTTCCAAGCGGCTGGTGGAGCAGATGGGTGGCGAAATCGGCGTGGACAGCACGCCGGGCGAAGGCTCGGAGTTCTGGATCAGCCTGCGCCTGCCCAAGACCCGTGACGACGCCGAAGATTTGCCTGGCCCGCCGCTACTGGGTCGGCGCGTAGCGGTGCTGGAAAACCATGAACTGGCCCGTCAGGCCCTGCAACACCAGCTCGAGGACTGCGGTCTGGTGGTGACACCGTTCAACACCCTGGAAAACCTGACCAACGGTGTGACCGTCGCCCACCAGACCGATCAGGCGATCGACCTGGCGGTGCTGGGCATCACCAGCAACGACATGCCGCCGGAACGCCTCAGCCAACACATCTGGGATCTTGAGCATCTGGGCTGCAAGGTACTGGTGCTGTGCCCCACCACTGAACAGACGCTGTACCACCTCTCCGTGCCCAACCCCCACAGCCAATTGCAGGCCAAGCCGGCCTGCACGCGCAAGTTGCGCCGCTCGCTTTCCGACCTGGTCAACCCGCGCCCGCCCCGCAACGAACCCAACGAACCGGTGGGCAGCCGCGCACCCAAAGTGCTGTGCGTGGACGACAACCCGGCCAACCTGCTGTTGGTGCAAACGCTGCTCGAAGACATGGGCGCCAAGGTGCTGGCGGTGGAAAGCGGTTATGCGGCGGTCAAGGCCGTGCAAAAGGAAACCTTCGACCTGGTGCTGATGGATGTCCAGATGCCCGGCATGGACGGTCGCCAGAGCACCGAGGCGATCCGCCAATGGGAAAGCGAGCGTCATTGCACGCCGCTGCCAATCGTCGCCCTCACCGCCCACGCCATGGCCAACGAAAAACGCGCCCTGCTGCAAAGTGGCATGGATGACTACCTGACCAAGCCCATCAGCGAACGGCAACTGGCCCAGGTGGTGCTTAAATGGACCGGCCTGGCCCTGCGTAACCAGGCGCCGGACCGGAGCACCGACGCTCAGGGCGGCAGCGAACTGCTGGTGCTCGATCATGAAGAAGGCCTGCGCCTGGCCGCCGGCAAGGCCGATCTGGCGGCGGACATGCTGGCGATGTTGCTGGCGTCCCTGGAAGCCGACCGCGAAGCGATTCGCCAGGCCAGCGAGGCCAATGATCACAACGCCCTGATCGAACGGGTCCACCGCCTGCATGGCGCCACTCGCTACTGCGGCGTGCCGCAATTGCGCGCCGCCTGCCAGCGCAGCGAGACCCTGCTCAAGCAACAGGACCCCAAGGCCGAGGCCGCTTTGCAGGAACTGGAACGTGCCATCGACCGCCTGGCTAACGAGGCACGCATCAGCGCCTGATCCAGGGCAATAGCCCAAAACCCGGGATCAAGGAAAATCTAAACGCCTAGAGGCTTATCTTTTGTGCCAGGAGGCCGCCATGCGCGCGATTCTTTTCAGCAGCCAGACCTACGACCGCGACAGTTTCAGCAAAACCCCGGCGCCCGCTGGCCTTGAACTGCAGTATCAGCCGGCACGCCTGAACCTCGACACCGTGGCCCTGGCCGAACACCATGAAGTGGTGTGCGCCTTCATCAACGACGACCTGAGTGCCCCGGTGCTGGAGCGGCTGGCACAGGGCGGCACGCGGCTGATCGCCCTGCGCTCTGCCGGCTATAACCATGTCGACCTGGCCGCTGCCAAACGGCTGGGGTTGAGCATCGTCCGGGTGCCGGCGTATTCGCCCCATGCCGTGGCCGAGCATGCCGTGGCGCTGATCATGGCCCTCAATCGCTGCTTGCATCGCGCTTACAACCGCACCCGGGACGGCAATTTCAGCCTCCATGGGCTGACCGGTTTCGATCTGGTGGGCAAGACGGTCGGCGTGATCGGCACCGGGCAGATCGGCGCGACGTTCGCGCGGATCATGGCCGGCTTCGGCTGCCGGTTATTGGCCTACGATCCGTCCCCCAACCCGCAGGTCCAAGCCCTGGGCGCTCGCTACCTGCCCTTGGCCGATCTGCTGGCGCAAGCACAGATCATCAGCCTGCATTGCCCGCTCAACGAGCAGAGCCGACATTTGATCAACGCCGATTCATTGGCTGCCATGCAACGTGGCGTGATGCTGATCAACACCGGACGCGGCGGCCTGGTGGACACACCCGCCTTGATCGAGGCGTTGAAAAGCGGTCAGTTGGGCTATTTGGGGCTGGATGTCTATGAGGAAGAAGCGCAACTGTTCTTCGAGGACCGCTCCGACCTGCCCTTGCAGGATGATGTGCTGGCTCGGTTGCTGACGTTCCCCAACGTGGTGGTCACCGCGCATCAGGCCTTCCTGACCCATGAAGCGTTGGCCGCCATCGCCGCGACAACCCTGGACAACATCGGCGCCTGGGCCGCCGGCACCCCACAAAACCTGGTGGACAGCTGAGCATTACCCTTGTGGGAGCGAGCCTGCTCGCGATTACGATGGGCCTGTCAGCATGGCGTCGACTGACGCCCCGCTATCGCGAGCAGGCTCGCTCCCACAGGGGATTTCGTCGCCTGGATCATCCCAACCCATGGCCCGTGCTAGCATATCGCGCCTATCTGGAGGACCCATGGCCGAACACGATTTCCGCTACACCCTGATGAACCCGCAACACACCCTGACCGAGGTCCGCGCCCTGGCGCCGGGCCGTTATCAGGTCACCGGCAACGGCGGTTCGATTCAGGCCAACGATGTGCTGCTCGTCACCCTCAAAGGCAGCAAGGATTTGTCCATGCGCCTGACCGTGGACACCGTTCGGCACTTGCTCAAGCCCATGGGTCAATGGACCGCCATGACCACCGGCCCGGTGTTCGGGGAGCTGGCGATCCACACCTGGCAGGTCAACTGCGACCGCTGCGCCAAGCAACTGAGCTTTGAATTTGCCGTCGACGCCAAGCTCGGCGTCAAGGCGCAGAAGCCGGCCGCCACCGCGCGCATTGCCGAGCTGGGCTGGACCACCGTCGGTGAAAAACACCTGTGCCCGACCTGCCAGGAAGCCGCCTGATGAAACGCCTGGCCCTGACCGCGCTGATCGGCGCCGGCCTGATGGGTTGCGCCGCCGAGCCGGTGCAATTGCAGCAAAACCGCAGCTACATCCTGGAATGGATTGGCGAACGGCCCTTGATGGACTACAGCAACCTGACCATCACCCTCGGGGACGACGGTCGAGCCTACGGCAACGGCGGCTGTAACCACTGGTTCGCGCCCTACACCCTGGAAGGCCACCGATTGAGCTTCGGCAAGATCGGCAGCACCCGCAAACTCTGCGCCCCGGCGCTGATGGAGCAGGAGACGCGCTTTTTGCAGGCCTTGGAAAAGGTCGAACGCTGGGACATCTCGCCCATCGAGCAAATGCGCTTCTGGCCGGCCCAGGGCAAGCCCCTGCGGTGGTGGCTGGAGGAAGGTTGAGACCCGTTAAAACACGGACATAGGTTGCACCCGTGGCGCGGGAGCAAGCTCCCTCGCCACAAAAGCCTCCTTGCCTCCTTGCTCATTGCCACAAAGAGGGGTTATTTGAACGCCTGCAACGCCTCAAGCTTGGCCATCACCGCCGCCGCCGTCTGTTCCCCCAGCATCTGCTCGCGCACCTTACCCTGGTTGTCGATGATGTAAGTCACCGGTAACCCTTCGCTGCGCGGGATATCAAAAAAGTCGGCCGGGTCCCGGGCCAGCACGGTGAAGCCGATGCCCATTTTCTCGCTGGCGCTCTTGAGCTCCTCACCTTGCACCTGATCAAAATTGACCCCGAACACCCCCACGTTACGGCCCTTGAGCTGTTCGGCCAGGGCATTGAACTCGGGGATTTCGGTACGGCACGGTGCGCACCACTCGGCCCAGTAGTTGAGCACCACCCACTGTTTATCCAGCCGTTTTGAGGCGATAGCCTGACCGTTCTGGTCAACCCCGTAGTCATTCCCGCAGCCGGCGAGCAACAAAATCCCCATGAATGCCAGTGCCGTCGTCAATCGCCTTGCCATGTGCCAATCCTTGTATTGAATGTGAACGTCGGCGCGGCCCACCGTTTTCGAACGCGCCCGTCTCAGGTGCCTGGTACCTCGCGACACAGTAGAATAGCCGCCACCTTACGCAAGATGCGACCCGCTCATGACCGATCTGACGCTATATCACAACCCGCGCTGCTCCAAATCCCGCGGTGCGCTGGAACTGTTGGAGGCCCGTGGCCTGACGCCCACCGTGGTCCGCTACCTGGAAACCCCGCTCGACGCAGCGCAGTTGGAACGCCTGTTGGCCAAGCTCGGCATCACTGCCCGGCAACTGCTGCGCACCGGTGAGGACGAATACAAGACCCTGAACCTGGCCGATGAAAACCTGAGCCAGTCCCAACTGATCGCCGCCATCGCCGCTCACCCCAAACTCATGGAACGACCGATTCTGGAAACCGCTGACAAGGCCGTGATCGGGCGCCCGCCAGAGAAGATCCTGGAGATCCTGCCGTGAGTACACCGTACATTCTGGTGTTGTATTACAGCCGCAGTGGCTCGACCAACGAAATGGCCCGGCAGATCGCCCGGGGCATCGAGCAGGCCGGGCTGGAAGCGCGGTTGCGCACGGTGCCGGCAATTTCCGCCGAGTGCGAAGCGGTATCGCCGGACATTCCCGAACAAGGCCCGCTGTACGCCAGCCTCGATGACCTGAAAAACTGCGCCGGCCTGGCCCTGGGCAGTCCGACCCGTTTCGGCAACATGGCCGCGCCGCTGAAATACTTTCTCGATGGCACCAGCAACCTGTGGCTGACCGGCGCCCTCGTGGGCAAGCCGGCCGGTGTGTTCACTTCCACCGCGAGCCTGCATGGCGGCCAGGAAACCACTTTGCTGTCGATGATGCTGCCGCTGTTGCACCACGGCATGCTGATCACCGGCCTGCCCTACAGCGAGTCAGCCTTGATCGAAACCGAGGGCGGAGGCACGCCGTACGGCCCGAGCCATCACGCCGGGGCCGACGGTAAAAGCGGCTTGAACGAACATGAAGTGGCGCTGTGCCGGGCACTGGGCTTGCGCCTGGCAAAAACCGCCCTACTGCTGGAGAACGGCCGTGGCTAAGAAGCCGAAAATCCTGCCGCCCATTCAGTGGCTGGAACCGCGGGTACGCATCGCCCGGGCCCTGAGCCTGCTGTGCTTTTTCGGGCTGGTGGGGTTGCTCTGTGTGTATTACCTGCTGATCGCCGACCTGCACGGCGCGCGCCCCTGGGTAATTCTGCTGATCGAGCTGGTGCCGCTGCTGATACTGGCGCCAGGCATGATCAGCGGCAGCCCCCGCGGGCATTCGTGGATGTGCTTTGTGGTGAACCTGTACTTCATCAAAGGCGCGCTGGCGGCCTATGACCCGAACCGACAGGTGTTCGGTTTGCTGGAAATGGCGGCGAGCGTGGCGGTGTTCTGCTCGGCGCTGCTGTATGTGCGCTGGCGGTTTCAGTTGAACCGGCGGTTGGCTGGAGAAGGCGAGATTTCCGTCGCCTGATAGAAGGCTATCGCGAGCAGGCTCGCTCCCACATGAGATTTGTGGCGTTCACAGATCCCCTGTGGGAGCGAGCCTGCTCGCGATGCGTCCTCAATGATTGACGGTATACGCCAGCATCATCGAAATCTGGCTCATGGGCCTTCCACCACTCTCTTCATGCCACTGGTTGAAGGCCTGCTGCACCGTCGCCAGATCCCGCAGGCTGGTGGGAACTTTGTCGATGATGTCCTGCGCATTGAGCGCCGCCACCACGTCATAACTGGGCACAAAAGTGTCCTTGCCCATCATCCGCAGGAAACGCGGAGCCGACAGACCGCCCAGTTGATGGCCGTGCTTTTTCAGGTAGGTCCACAGGCCTACGATGTCGGTCACCGGCCAGTCGGCGATCAGCGCGCCAAAGCTGCCTTTTTCATGGGCCACGTCCAGTATCAATTGCGCGTTGCGCGGCACGCTCTTGAGCTTGCCCAAGTGACGGATGATCCGCGCGTCCTGCATCAGCCGCTCCAGGTGCTCGGCGCTCATCAGCACGACTTTTTCCGGGTCGAACTTGAAAAACACTTCCTCGAACGCCGGCCACTTGGCGTCCACCAGGCTGTGCTTGAGCCCGGCGCGAAACACCCGCAACGCCATGGTCGAGAGGTAGCGGTCGTCGCTGATCTTGCGCAGTTGGGCCGGGGTCTTGGGAACAGGCAGGTGGGCTTCCAGTTCAGCCGCCGAACCGAAGCGGTTCAGACAATACTCGTGCAGCCACTTGTAATCGCGCATGCCCTCTCCTGGGGTCGGAAATGAAAACGGCGCTCTAAGTGGCCTGGCCACGAGCGCCGTGAATAGGAGCCGCTGAGTTCGTCAGAGGTTCACCACGTTGACGAATCGCGGCGTGGCGCTTTCGTCGATGCGCAGGTTGGTGAAGTCGAACAGGTTACGGTCCGCCAGTTGCGACGGAACGACGTTCTGCAAGCCGCGGAAAATGCTCTCGGTACGGCCCGGGGTCTTGCGCTCCCACTCCTGCAGCATCTCCTTGACCACCTGGCGTTGCAGGTTTTCCTGGGAGCCGCACAGGTTGCAAGGGATGATCGGGAACTGCTTGAAGTCTGAATAGGCCTGGATGTCTTTCTCGCTGCAGTAGGCCAGCGGGCGGATCACCACGTTGCGCCCGTCATCGGCGCGCAGCTTGGGCGGCATGGCTTTGAGCGAGCCGTTGTAGAACATGTTGAGGAAAAAGGTCTCGACGATGTCGTCACGGTGGTGCCCCAGGGCCATCTTGGTCGCGCCGATCTGGTCGGCAAAGGTGTAGAGCGTGCCACGACGCAGGCGTGAGCACAGCGAGCAGGTGGTCTTGCCTTCCGGGATCAGTTCCTTGACCACCGAATAGGTGTCCTTCTCGACGATGTGATATTCCACGCCCAGCGATTGAAGGTAGGCCGGCAACACATCCTCGGGGAAACCGGGCTGCTTCTGGTCCATGTTCACCGCGACAATGTCGAACTTGATCGGCGCAACCTTCTGCAAATGCATCAGCACATCGAGCAAGGTGTAGCTGTCCTTGCCGCCGGACAGGCAGACCATGACCTTGTCGCCGTCTTCAATCATATTGAAATCAGCGACCGCCTCACCGGCCTGGCGGCGCAGGCGCTTTTGCAGTTTGTTCTGGTTGACCGTAAGAGTGCCCATGACGCGAAATCCGTGAGGTGTGACGAAAGGCCGGCATTTTACGCAAAAAATCCCGAATATGGCACCGCCCCTGTGGCGAGGGAGCTTGCTCCCGCTGGGTTGCGAAGCAGCCCTCTGGGCTCGTCTGTTGGCCTCTGCTTCGCAGCCGAGCGGGAGCAAGCTCCCTCGCCACAGGAAATCTCTTGGCCATGGGAAGCGCTCACAGATCACGCCGCGATTAGCCTGCTCCTTTACAGCGCGATTTGCTCTAAGCCCCCCATCCCCCTGGCGAGAACTCCTTTCTATACTGCGACATAAGGTCGCACACACTTACAGACCTGTACTTACTCGGCCGTTTGGCCCGTAGGCGCTCCGTTGGGGGGCGATGGCAATAACAAAGGAGTGACTGACTATGATCCATCATGTCGTGGGGCTCTTTACCCACCCTGATCAAGAATGGAAAGAAATCCGTGGCGATCAGGAGGAAAGCATCAGCCACATGTACCTCACCCACACGCTGATCCTGGCGGCCATTCCCGCGGTATCGGCGTTTATCGGCACCACGCAGGTGGGATGGGTCATCGGCAACCGGCCTCCGGTGATGCTCACCCAGGAAAGTGCGCTGTGGATGACCATCATGTCGTACCTCGCCATGTTGGGCGGTGTGGCGGTGATGGGCGCCTTCGTGCACTGGATGGCCCGCACCTATGACGCCAACCCGAGCCTGGCGCGCTGCGTCGCATTCGCCACCTACACCGCGACCCCCTTGTTCATCGGCGGCCTGGCGGCGCTCTATCCGCACATGTGGCTGGGGATGATCGTCGGTACGGCAGCGATCTGCTACACCGTCTACCTGCTGTATGTGGGCCTGCCCACTTTCATGAATATTCCTCAGGACGAGGGTTTTCTGTTTTCCAGTTCGGTGCTCGCCGTGGGCCTGGTGGTGCTGGTGGCTATCATGGCGTTTACGGTGATTGTCTGGGGGCTGGGCGTCGGTCCGGTGTATACCAACTGAAGGGTTCGAACCCGCTCAGGGTTCCCTTCTGAAAACAAAGCAATATCTGCCAATACAGGCCGCCGCAAGGCGGCCTTCCTGTGTTTGGCGCTGGCGAAACGACCACTGGGCGTCTGGGCGATTCGCAACGGCCGGCGCTTGCGGCATACTCAAGCCTCTGGAGACCCGTACAGCATGCTTGAGCAACTCAATACCCGCGTCGAAGAGTGTTACCAACAAGCCGAAACCTTTTTCAAACGTCCTTTCAAACGTCCCGTGGTCAGCTTCAAATTGCGTGGCCAGAAGGCCGGTGTCGCGCACCTGCATGAGAATCTGCTGCGCTTCAATCCACAGTTGTACCGGGAAAACGCCGAAGACTTTCTCAAGCAGACCGTCGCCCACGAGGTTGCGCACCTGATTGCCCATCAGCTATTCGGCGAACGCATTCAGCCCCATGGTGAAGAGTGGCAACTGATCATGCGCGGCGTGTACGAACTGCCGCCCAACCGCTGCCATACCTACGAGATCAAGCGCCGCAGCGTGACCCGTTACATCTACAAATGCCCCTGCGACGGCAGCGACTTCCCCTTCTCGGCCCAGCGTCACAGCCTGGTACGTCAGGGGCGCCGCTATTTGTGCCGCAGTTGCCGCAATACCTTGGTGTTCAGTGGGGAGACTCGGGTGGAGTAGCAGGTTTTTGTGGCGTCTGGGCTGGCCCCATCGCGAGCAGGCTCGCTCCCACAGGAATTCTGTGAGTGCTATAGATCCAGTGTGGGAGCGAGCTTGCTCGCGATGAGGCCCGAAAGAACGCTACAAAACCACCCCGGCATCGCGCAGTTGCGCAATCCGCTCAACACTAAACCCCAACTCCCCCAACACCTGATCCGTGTGCGCTCCCAGCCCCGCGCCAATATGCCGAGGCTCGGGCAAGCCGTGCGAGAACTTCAACGGACAGGCCATCTGCGCCTGGCTCGAACCATCGCCACGAGGCACCTGGGTCACGACGTCCCGGGCCGCCAACTGGGGATGCCTGAGTGTTTCTTCCAGGCTCAGCACCGGTTCGACGCAAGCATCAACCCCCGCAAACAACCGGCACAGCTCAGCGAAATCATGCTTCTGGAATTCAGCCTGCAATTGCTGCTTTAGCTGCCGTTGCTGATCTGGATGGGGCGACAGCCCCTGGGCCGCCAGCTCCGGCCGTCCCAGGGTCTCGCACAACGCCTGCATGAAGACCGGCTCCAGGCTGCCCACCGACATCCAACGGCCATCCCGGGTGCGGTAATAGTCATAGAAGCTGCCACCGTTGAGCATCTGGTTTTCCCACTCAGGTGCCACGCCGCAGGCCAGATAACCGGCACCGGCCAAAGCGTTGAGGCTGAACACACAGTCGGTCATGCTCACGTCCAGATGCTGGCCCTGCCCGGTCTGCTGACGGGCGATCACCGCCGCCAACAGCCCGATCACCCCGTGCAGGGAACCACCGGCGATGTCCGCCGCCTGAATGCCCAGCGGTAATGGCCCAGCGTCGGCACGCCCGGTGTGGCTGGCGAGCCCCGCCAGGGCCAGGTAGTTGATGTCGTGGCCGGCGCGGTCCTTGTAGGGCCCGGTCTGGCCGTAGCCGGTGATGGACACGTAGATCAATCGGGGATTGATCGCCTTCAAGGCTTCGTACCCCAGGCCCAGCCGCTCCATCACACCGGGGCGGAACTGTTCCAGCAGGATGTCGTGGTCGCCCAGCAACTGCTTGATCACCTCCAGCGCCGCCGGCTGCTTGAGGTCCAGGGCCAGGCTGCGCTTGTTGCGGTTGAGGTAGGCATGGCTGGCCGAGACGCCCTGATCATGGGGCGGCAGTATCCGTAACAGATCCGGGCGGGTCGGCGACTCGATGCGCAACACCTCGGCCCCCATGTCCGCCAGCAACAATGAGGCGAACGGGCCGGGCAGCAGGGTCGAGAAGTCCAGAACCTTGAGCGATGCCAGTGGGCCTTGCATGGGCGATCTCCGCGTGATGATGCCCTCAAGACTAGGCAGGGGTTGGCGGTGGAGCAATTACCGCAGATGTCAGTCTGGCTGACCATTGCGCTCAGCAACAGCATCCTCGACTGAAAAATCCCTCAAATAAAAAAACCCGCCGAAGCGGGTTTTTTATTGCAGCGAAAGGTTACTTCACAGCAGCAGGGGTTGGGCCTTCGGCCACGCCCAGGTCGTCTTCTTCACGGGTGTCGGAGATGCCGCGACCGCCGGAAGCCAGTTCGCTCTGCAACTGGTCTACGTCCAGTTCCTTGACCCACTTGGCAACCACGATGGTGGCCACAGCATTGCCCACCAGGTTGGTCAGGGCGCGGGCTTCGGACATGAAGCGGTCGATACCCAGGATCAGCGCCAGGCCGGCTACTGGCAGATGACCCACGGCCGACAGGGTGGCCGCCAGCACGATGAAGCCGCTACCGGTCACGCCGGCAGCACCTTTGGACGACAGCAGCAGCACCAGCAACAGGGTGATCTGGTGAGTCAGGTCCATCGGCGTGTCGGTGGCCTGGGCGATGAACACCGCAGCCATGGTCAGGTAGATCGAAGTGCCGTCGAGGTTGAACGAGTAGCCGGTCGGGATCACCAGACCCACCACGGATTTCTGCGCACCCAGACGCTCCATCTTGATCAGCATGCGTGGCAGGGCCGATTCCGACGAGGAAGTACCCAGCACGATCAGCAGTTCTTCACGGATGTAACGGATCAGCTTGACGACACTGAAGCCGTGGGCCCGGCAGATGGCGCCCAGCACCACCAGGACGAACACCACACAGGTGATGTAGAAGCAGATCATCAACTGGCCCAATTGCACCAGCGAACCGACACCGTAGGCGCCGATAGTGAACGCCATGGCACCGAACGCACCGACGGGCGCCAGTTTCATGATCATGTTGATGATGTTGAACATCACGTGGGCGAAGCGATCGATGAAGTCCAGCACCGGCTTGCCGTAGGCACCCAGGCGATGCAGGGCGAAACCGAAGATCACCGAGAACATCAGCACTTGCAGGATATCGCCATTGGCGAACGCGCCGACGATGGTGTTCGGGATCACGTTGAGGATGAAGGCCACGATGCTCTGGTCTTTACCGGCCGAGATGTAACCGGCGATCTTGCTGGTGTCCAGGGTCGTCACATCGATGTGCATGCCGGCGCCCGGTTGCACGACGTTGACCACGACCAGACCGATCAACAGGGCGATCGTGGAGACGATTTCGAAGTACAGCAGCGCGTAGCCACCGGTCTTGCCCACCGACTTCATGTTCTGCATGCCGGCAATACCGCTGACAACGGTACAGAAGATGATGGGAGCGATGACCATTTTGATCAGTTTGATGAATCCGTCACCCAGCGGTTTGAGGGCAACGCCGGTCTGCGGATAGAAGTGGCCGAGCAAAATGCCGATGGCAATGGCTACGATCACCTGGAAATACAGGGATTTGTACAGTGGCTGACGAGTCGTCATGGCAAACCTTCCTCAAGCGTCCCGTGTGACAACATCCACCTGTCGTCCACGAAACCTCAATTGCGAACCCTCCTGCACTGGAGGGATTTGTTTTGGCGGCTGCACGGCGGCAGACCTGCGGATGCCTATCGCAAGGCCCATGCCATTTTCCGGAAAATGCCTACAACCCCTGAGCTACAAGGGCTACACGCGGGTAAACAGACCTGAACAGCCAGACGCAGATGGCGGATTCCCGCCCACAAGGCCGTTCTCGCTCCGGGATTTGGCGGATATCCGCCTTGTCGAGCGCAAGGCCCCTGCTACCATCGGCAGCTCAATAAACGGATTCCTGCCATGCGCCAACGCACCATCGCCAGCCACTTCGCCCGCGCCGCCCTGGGTGGTGCGCGCCGGCAAGGTTTCGATTACGTTCCCTTGTTGCAACAGCTGGGCATCAGCCCCGAGCTGTTGGACGAGCCGCGAGCACGCATAGCACCAGCGCAGTTCGCCAGCCTGTTGCAGGCCCTGCGGCTGGCACTGGGGGACGAGTATCTGGGGTTTGGTCGGGCCCCCAGTAAACCCGGGACGTTTGCCATGATGTGTCACGCGTTGATCCACTGCCGGACCCTGGGCAAGGCACTTCAGCGCGGGTTGTTGTTCTACAGCCTCTTCCCGGACGCCCCGAGCCTGACGCTTGAGGCCGAAGGGGAACGGGTGCGCTTGAACCTGGATGAAACGACACTGCGCGACCCCGACCATTTCCTGGCTGAAAGCCTGCTGGTGATCTGGCATCGCCTCGGCAGTTGGCTGATCGGCCAGCGGATCGGTCTGGAACAGGCGACATTCAGCTATGCCAAGCCCGCCCATGGGGCCGAGTACGATCTGTTGTTCCCCTGCCCGCTGGTGTTCCAGGCGCAACGTTGCAGCCTGTTGTTCCACAGTCGTTACCTGAATATGCCGTTGTTGCAGGACGAACGAACCCTCAAACACTTTCTCGAACATTCCCCCGCCGACCTGCTGTCACGCCCTGACGATGGCAACAGCCTGAGCAGCCAGCTACGCCGCCTGCTCAGCCGCGACGCCGCACGCTGGCCGGATCTGGACACCGTCGCCGCCCATCTGCACATCAGTCCGCAGACGTTGCGCCGGCATCTGCGGGAGGAAGGCACCAGCTTCCAGGAACTCAAGGATCAGCTGCGGCGGGATATCGCCATCTACCATCTGGGACGCGCGGACCTGTCGTTGCAGCAGATTGCCGAACAGCTGGGATTCTCTGAACCGTCGGCGTTTCACCGGGCATTCAAGAAATGGACGGGGGTGACGCCGGGGGCTTATCGGGAGCAGGAGAGTTGATGGAGGGGCTGCAGATTTTCAGTGGACACACAACCCGCGCGCCCCTCAGATCAAAATGTGGGAGCTTGGCTTGCCCGCGATGGCGCCCTTGAGACCGCCATCGCGGGCAAGTCATGCTCCCACAGGTCTGATTCCAGCAGGTATCCGTTAGCAGTCAAAGCACCGGAAAATGAATCCGAAATGCCGCCCCGCCCAACTCTGAATCCCCCAGGGTCAACCGGGCGCCGTAGCTTTCGATGATGTCTTTGACCACCGCCAGCCCAATGCCCTGCCCCGGATGCTGGCGATCCAGCCGTTCGCCACGCTGCAGAATCCGCGCGCGTTGATCCGGCGGCACACCTGGCCCGTCATCCTCGACACACAATTCAATACCGCCGAGGGTCTGATGCACGCTGATGCGCACCTCGCCCAGGCACAGCCGATAGGCGTTTTCCAACAGATTGCCGAGCATTTCCAGCAAGGCGCCCTGCTCGATCGGCACATGGCACTGCTCCGGCAGATCGAAGCTGACGTGGACGCGCTTGTCGCGATAGACCTTGTCCAGCGTATCGCACAGGCTTTGCAGCACCGGGCGCAAGCGCACCTGATGGCGCACCAGGCCACTTTTGCGCAGGCTCGCGCGCTGCAACTGATAGCCGATCTGCTGGCTCATGCGCTCGATCTGGCTTTGCAGCACCCAGGCCTGTCCACGATCTTCGGTGCGCCGGGCCATGTCTTCACTCACGCCTTGCAGCACCGCCAGCGGGGTTTTCAGGCTATGGGCCAGGTCATCGAGGGAGTCACGATAGCGGCTGCGCTGCTCCCGCTCGCCATGCAACAGGCGGTTGAGGGAACCGGTCAAGCGCAGCAGCTCCCGGGGGTGCTCGGTGCTGAGACTTTCCCGGCTGCCGCTTTCGATTTCGTCCAGTTCCTGGCTCAGGCGCCTCAACGCGCGAAGTCCCCAGCTCAGGCCAATCCACAACAGGGCCAACAACACTGCCAGCGCAGCACCGAAGCCCAGGTAGAGATTTTCCCGCAGGCCGTCGAGCGTCACTTCGTAATCGCGCACCGGTTGCAGGGTGACGAAACTGAACGCCGCGCTCTGGCCACCGAGCAGTTTGACTTCGACGTCGTAGACGAAAAACTCCTGGCCGTTGTCTTCGCGGATACGCGCGAACTGATCGCCCTGGCCGTCGTAGCGCGGCGTGTAATTGATGTTCTCTTCCCGAGTGGCCTTGGACCGCCACACCAGACGCCCGTCGCGATCATAGATGTAGCCCAGCAGACGGGCGTCGGCGAGGTTAAAGCGCTCATCGGGCAATTGCGCCGGCATCTTCAAGCGGTTGTTTTCCACGCGGGCAGCGGAAATGAGCGTGGTCACGTCCGACGCCAGGCGTTGTTCGATGGACTCCTGCAGGGCCAGGCTGAACGCGCCTTGCATGGCCGGCAGCAGTGCCAGCATGAACAACACCGCCAGGGTCATGGCGGCCAGCATCAACCGCAGCCGTAGCGAACGAATCACTGGCAACGCTCGTTGAACAGGTAACCCAGGCCACGCACGGTTTCGATCGGTTTGAAGCCGGCCGGGGCTTCCAGTTTGCGCCGCAGACGCCCCACTAGCACTTCGATGACATTGGGGTCACGCTCGTCGTCATCCGGGTAAAGCTGCTCCATCAAGCGGTCCTTGGCGACCACCTGCTGATGATGGCGCATCAGGTATTCAAGGATGCGGTATTCATAGGCCGTCAGCGCCAACGCTTCCTCACCCAGGGACGCTTGCTTGCGATTGAGGTCCAACAGCAACGGACCGGCCACGATGGTCGACTGGGTGAAACCACTGGAACGGCGCAACAACGCGTTCAGGCGGGCCTCCAGCTCTTCGAACTGAAACGGCTTGACCACGTAGTCGTCGGCACCGGCGGCCAGACCTTCGACCTTGTCCTGCCAGTTGCCGCGGGCAGTAAGGATCAGGATCGGGAAGGTCTTGTCCTGGGAGCGCAACCGGCGGATCAGCTCCAGCCCGCTGATGCCCGGCAAGCCCAGGTCGATCACCGCCAGGTCGTGATTGAATTGCGCGACCTGATACAAGGCCTCCTCGGCATTGGCCACGGCCTGCACCACATGGCCGCTGTCGGTCAGACGGGTCTGCAGGTGATGGCGCAGCAAGGCTTCGTCTTCGACGACCAGTAATTTCATGGGGCTCTCCCAGGCAAATCGAACAGTCCAGTCATGCACATCGGTTTACGAGAAGCGGCGCCGGATCGTCTTGGGCCGATCCGGCTGACCACGCTCACCTTCCAGCCTTAGAACGTGTAGTTGGCCGAGAGATAAGTCTGGGCACTGCTGGTCAGGTCCAGCGATCCAACCTTGCCACCTGCGTGGGGGCTCATCTCGGTGCTGGCGTTGCTGCGCAGGTAACGGTAACCCAGTTCCAGCGAGGTGTTTTGTGAAACCTTCTGCAGGATGCCGGCCTGCAAGCCCACGGCGTAGCCGATATCGCTGTCACGGCTATAGCCGGGGGAGTCCTGGGTCAGTTTGGTCAGGCCCGCCGTACCGCCGCCGAACAGCTTGGTGCTGCCGGTGACCGGATAGAACATATCGTAACTGCCCAGCAGGTTTTCCTGGCGCAATTTAATGCCATTGTGAGTGCCCGAAACGTTGTCGTACGTGGCGTAGTAGCGACCCTGGTCGTTTTGCCGGCCCAGTCGGACGCCATAGGTGGTGTCCTTGCCGATGATACCGTCGGCGTTCGGGTGATTGAGGTTAGCGTTCAGCGCGTCGGACTTCTTGACCTTGTCGCTGGTCTGGCCGAGGGTCAGGCTGGCGAAGTTGTCATCGGCGTGGGCCATGGCGCTGGCGCCCAGCACCGTGAAAGCCAACAGCAGAGTTTTCATGTGAGTCATGTTCAAGCTCCTGTGCAACGTGGGTGGTTTGTGAAGTCACAGCCACGTTAACCAACCGTCCCTGAATGGCCCTTGAACGTTCTCTGAACCTGTGCTGAATGAATCGGCTAAAGTGTTCTGTCTCACCCCCTGCACTTATCAAGGAGATCCGTCATGCACAGGTTGCTTGCTGTTGTACTTCTGGCCTTTAGCGCCGCGAGCCACGCCGCCATCCAGACCCAGGAGATTCCCTACACCAGTGCCGACGGCACCAAACTGATGGGTTACTACGCTTACGACGACGCGGTCAAAGGCCCGCGCCCGGGCGTGGTGGTGGTACATGAATGGTGGGGGCTGAACGATTATTCCAAGCGCCGCGCCCGTGACCTCGCGGGCCTGGGCTACAGCGCGCTGGCCATCGACATGTACGGCGACGGCAAGAACACCGAGCACCCCAAGGACGCCATGGCGTTCATGCAGGCGGCTCTCAAGGACGGCAAGGCGGCCAGTGCGCGGTTCCAGGCCGGCCTCGACCTGTTGAAGAAACAACCCCATACCGACCCGGACAAAATCGCCGCCATCGGTTACTGCTTCGGCGGCAAAGTGGTGCTGGATGCGGCGCGCCAGGGTGTTCCACTGGCCGGCGTGGTGAGTTTCCACGGCGCGCTGGTCACCAATACCCCGGCAACACCGGGCAGCGTCAAGGCCAAGGTCCTGGTCGAACATGGCGCGCTGGACAGCATGGTCACCCCGGACAACGTCACCGCGTTCAAGAGCGAAATGGACAAGGCCGGTGCCGACTACACCTTCGTCAACCTTGAAGGCGCCAAGCACGGCTTCAGCAACCCCGACGCCGACCGCCTGGGTCACGGCGAACATGGCGGGCCGGATATTGGCTACAACAAGCAAGCCGATGAAAAGTCCTGGGCGGACATGCAGAAGTTCTTCAAGAAGATTTTTGGCTGAACCCCATCCTTCAGCTGAAACACCCCCCTGTGGCGAGGGAGCTTGCTCCCGCTGGGCTGCGAAGCAGACCCAACGTCTGCGAGCGCTGCGCACTGGAGCGCCAGCCCGGTCGAGCGGGAGCAAGCTCCCTCGCCACAAAAGCCTCACCCGCTCACAATCTTTATGCCCCACTACCCAGCCTCAAGCCAACCCGGCAAAATGCCGGGCATGAACGCTCTCCCCGCCCTGCCCGCCTGCTGCACGCCCCTGGACGATCAATGGCTGTTGCCTCAAGTCCTGCCCGATACCCTGCTGCTGAGCACCCGCTTCGATCCGTTGTTGCTAAGCGCTGATGATTTTCCGAACAGTGCCATCGAGCCGCCCGCCAGCATCCAGCGTTCGGTGGCCAAGCGTCAGGCGGAATTTCTTGCCGGGCGGATCTGCGCCCGAGCGGCCCTTCATCAGTTGGACGGCCAGACGTGCGTGCCGGCCATCGGTGACGACCGCGCCCCGGTATGGCCGGCCCATGTCAGTGGCTCGATCACCCACAGCACCGGCCGGGCCGCGGCCATCGTCGCCAGAAAACACCACTGGCAAGGGCTGGGCATGGACCTGGAAAACCTGCTCGATCCCGAGCGGGCCGAGCGCCTGGCCGGTGAAATCCTTACCCCGCCGGAACTGCTGCGCATGGCCGCGACCGCGCAAGATGACCGAGCATTGCTGGTGACCCTGACCTTTTCCGTGAAGGAAAGCCTGTTCAAGGCGCTGTACCCGATCGTCAGGCAGCGCTTTTATTTCGAACATGCCCAAGTGCTGGAATGGACCCACAGCGGACAGGTTCGGCTGCAGTTGCTCACCGACCTGTCGGCCGAGTGGCGTCATGGCAGTGAACTGTCGGCGCAGTTTGGTGTGAAGGATGGGCAGTTGTTGAGTCTGGTGGGGATCAAGGCCTGAGATTTGTCGCGTTTTTCAGGCCCTTATCGCGAGCAGGCTCGCTCCCACAGGAGACTGCATTTCAATGTGGGAGCGAGCCTGCTCGCGATAAGGCCCGCACAGGCGCCACACCTTCAAGACCTGTCCTGATGCCGCGGCCAGCTCAAGCTGAAGCAGGCCCCACCCAGACTCTTGCTCTTGCCGATCAACGCCCGGCCATCGTGCCAGTGGATGATCCGCCGCACGATCGACAACCCCAACCCATGACCACCTGAAGCACGGGCACGGCTGTCGTCCAGGCGCAGGAAGGGCTTGAAGATCCGCTCCCACGCCGCCTCCGGCACGCCGGGCCCGTCGTCCTCGACGTCCACCCGACAACGCAACTGACCCACCTGGTAACTGACCGTCACCCGGGAGCTGGCGTGACGCATCGCATTGCTCACCAGGTTCTGCAGGGCCCGATGCAAGAAGCGCGGCTCGGCCTCGACCCAGGCGCCATCGCAATCAGCGGCAGACAGGCACAGGCCGCGCTCGACCGTAATCCCGGCCCGAAGCGGTCCCAACTCTTCAATGACCTGATTGACCAGCGCATCCAGATCCACGCGCTGGAAGTTCAGGGCCGGCGATCCCTGCTCCAGTCGCGCATAGGTCAGCATCTCGTCCACCAGCCGATCCAGGTCTTCGATGTCGTGATCCATGCCCGCCAGGTATTTGTCCCGGGCCTGGGGCGTGGTAGCGCTGCCGATCATCTCCAGGCCAAAACGCAGGCGCGCCACCGGGGTGCGCAACTCATGGGACACTGCACGCACCAGCTCCCGCTGAATCGCCAACAACTGCTGCAAGTGTTCGGCCATGCCGTTGAACGCGGCGGCCAATCGCCCTACCGAGTCAGCACCGCGAGCCGGCACCCGGGTTTCCAGGCTGCCCTGGGCGATCTGGGTGGCGGCCGATTCCAGACCACGCAGGCGCCGCTCCAACTGGCGCACCAACAGGTAAACGATCAGCCCGATCAGGCTCAACCCCAGCGCCGCGATCAGCACCAGCCACTCAGGCGGATAAGGGTTCATCTGGTACAACGGGCCGATTTCCAGCACCCACGGCGTACCGACCATGCCGGCGAACACCCGGATCGAGTCACCGCCCTTGCCCAGCGCCATGACCGTGTCGCCCTCGGCCACGCGCCGACGCTGGTCTTCGTCCATGTCCGCCTGCGTAATGGGCATCAGCCGCAGGTCAAACCCGAAGCCTTTTTCCTGCTTGAGTTGCGCCAGGCGTTCAGGCTGCTCGGCCACCGGGTAACGCACCAACTCATCGGCCAGCAGGTAGATAGTTGCCCGGGCCAGTTGCTCGCTGATCTGACGGACCTCCCCGACCAGCATCAGTTTTTCAGCGTCGCTGACCAGCCGATAAACTTTCGCCGCATGGGGCCCGGTCTGCTCCACCAGGGCCTGGCCGCGCATGACACGGGTGCGCTGGCCGAGATCCAGATCGGTCTGGGCGTAAGTCTGCAACGCCAGGGGAATGCCCAGCAGGCGTTCCCACACCGCCAGGGCCCGGCGTCGCTCGGTGTCGTTCATGGGCCGCAGATTATCGGCCATCAAGGAAAACGTGCCGTGGGCCAGACGCTCGCGGTACTGCTCACTGCGAGTCTGGTTGAGCAAATGCAGGGCCAGCACGCCGAGCACCGCCACCAGCACCAGCGCCGCGCACATGCCGCCGTAAATGCGCAGGAAGATCGAGTTCACGACGTCGGGTCTACGCAAGCTTCAGGAACGAACAGATAACCCTTGCTGCGGATGGTCTTGATCAGCCGTGGATGGTCCGGGTCGTCGCCGATCTTGGGACGGATGCGCGAGATGCGCACGTCGATGGAGCGGTCCTGGCCGTCATAACCGATGCCACGCAGGGCGGTGAAGATCTCTTCCCGGGACAGGATGCGCCCGGCGTTGGACACCAGCAGCCACAACAGATCGAACTCGGCACTGGTCAGCTCAATGCCGTGGTCTTGCAGCCAGGCTTCGCGCAAGGCGTTGTCCACTACCAGCGGGCCGAATTGCAAGCGCCGTGGCTTTTGCGACGTGGCCGGTTCCGGTTCGCTGCGTCGCAACAGGGCCTGGACGCGGGCCAAGAGCAAGCGTGGCCGCACCGGCTTGCAGACGTAATCGTCGGCGCCCAGGTCCAGGCCCTGGATCTGATCGGTGTCGTCGGTGCGGGCGGTGAGCATCAGGATCGGCCCGTCGTAATGCTCGCGTACCTTGCGGCAGATGCTCAGGCCGTCCTCGCCGGGCAGCATCAGGTCGAGGATCACCAGGTCCGGCTGCTCGGCAATGATCCGCGCCGCCGCCACCGCACCGTTGCCTTCAATGGCCACGCGCAGGCCGTTGCTTTCCAGGTACTCGCGAGTCAGCTCGGCCAGCCGCTGGTCATCCTCGACGATCAATACCTGCCAGGCTTCTTGTTCCACGGGGGGGCCTCGTCTTGTTGTGTATATAGAAGAAAGGATAGGCACCTGACTTGTGGCGAGGGAGCTTGCTCCCTCGCCACAAGACGTCCGCTCCAAATATAGAATCCAGATCCTCCCGTCTTTTTGTCATGTTAAAGGAGGATAAGCATGCCCATGCACGGGCCGATTGTATAAACGCCGGCCCTGCATAAAACAAGCGGACAAATGCGTTCGGTCGCGCGGGACTTGTGTGGTAACGTCCGCGCCCGCAAAAACCATCGGGCTGTTTTCGGATCGTTAAAACGATGAAAAAAGGTCCACTCCAGCAAGGTCGCGGCCTACAGAGCTGTTCCACGTTTCGCACACAAATTACGCACAGGCTTATCCACAGGTAGCACGTTGCATTCATCCCCCAAAACGCATTATCTTGTAGCCCGTCGCGTAAAAAACCCTACATGTAGGGTTTTCGACCAAAAACCAAACACAAGTCGGACAGATAATTCAAGCGCTTTTCTTGCCTTTGTCCGACTGAAACACCGCATTCCCCCAAGACCAGACCGCCCCCTGCGGATGGCCATCGTTTCAAGGTCAAAACGACCGGAACGGTACGGGTGTTGCAGTCCATTGCAGGCACCTCTGCAATCCGGTTTCGAGCCCAGGCTCGAAGCCCAGAACTTCGGAAGGAAGCGGTATTCAGGCCTGCTTCCTACTGTCCCGAAGTTGTTATACCCGGCGCCAGTCGGTTGTAGTGCTTCAGGACGGAACGGTGGGCACCGTGATGGTGCCCAAACAAACATAGAGAATGTGGAGACACCCATGCACACCGACACAACTCGCGAGAACCCGCAGGGCACCGCGCCGCTGGCCGCTGATTCGAACTCGGATCTGGCCGCTACCGCGCCTGGCCAACTGCGTGTGATCAAGCGTAACGGCACTGTCGTTCCTTACACCGATGACAAGATCACCGTCGCCATCACCAAAGCGTTTCTCGCAGTTGAGGGCGGCACCGCCGCCGCTTCGTCGCGCATCCACGACACCGTGGCCCGCCTGACCGAGCAAGTCACCGCAACCTTCAAGCGTCGCATGCCGTCGGGTGGCACCATCCACATCGAAGAAATCCAGGATCAGGTCGAACTGGCCCTGATGCGTGCCGGCGAGCAGAAAGTGGCGCGTGACTATGTGATCTATCGTGATTCGCGCGCCAAGGAACGCGCCATCCGCACCCCGGCCGACGCCCCGGTACTGGCTCACCCTTCGATCCGCATCGCACGCGCCGACGGCAGCCTCGCGCCGCTGGACATGGGTCGCCTGAACACCATCGTCACCGAAGCCTGCGAAGGCCTGGAAGAAGTCGACGGCGACCTGATCCAGCGCGAAACCCTGAAAAACCTCTATGACGGCGTCGCACTCAAGGATGTCAACACTGCACTGGTGATGACCGCGCGGACCCTGGTGGAACGCGAGCCGAACTACTCCTTCGTGACCGCCCGCCTGCTGATGGACACCCTGCGTGCCGAAGGCCTGAGCTTCCTGGAAGTCGCCGAGAGCGCGACCCACCACGAGATGGTCGACCTGTACGCCAAGGCCTTGCCGGCCTACGTCGCCAAGGGTATCGAATTCGAATTGCTGAACCCGGTACTGGCCGAGTTCGACCTGGAAAAGCTCGGCAAGGCGATCAACCACGAGCGCGACCAGCAGTTCACTTACCTGGGTCTGCAAACCCTGTACGACCGTTACTTCATCCACAAGGACGGTATCCGCTTCGAACTGCCGCAGATTTTCTTCATGCGCGTGGCCATGGGCCTGGCGATCGAAGAGAAGCAGCGTGAAGACCGTGCCATCGAGTTCTACAACCTGTTGTCGTCCTTCGACTACATGGCCTCGACCCCGACGCTGTTCAACGCCGGCACCCTGCGTCCACAACTGTCGAGCTGCTACCTGACCACCGTACCGGATGACCTGTCGGGCATCTACGGCGCCATCCACGACAACGCCATGCTGTCCAAATTTGCCGGCGGCCTGGGCAACGACTGGACCCCGGTTCGCGCATTGGGCTCGTACATCAAGGGCACCAACGGCAAATCCCAGGGCGTCGTACCGTTCCTCAAGGTAGTCAACGACACCGCAGTCGCGGTCAACCAGGGCGGCAAGCGCAAGGGCGCGGTGTGTGCCTACCTGGAAACCTGGCACATGGACATCGAAGAGTTCATCGAGCTGCGCAAGAACACCGGTGATGACCGTCGTCGCACCCACGACATGAACACCGCCAACTGGATCCCTGACCTGTTCATGAAGCGCGTCTTCGACGACGGCAAGTGGACCCTGTTCTCGCCATCCGAAGTTCCAGACCTGCATGACCTGACCGGCAAGGCTTTCGAAGAGCGCTACGAGTACTACGAAGCCCTGACCGAGTACAACAAGATCAAGCTGTTCAAAGTCGTCCAGGCCAAAGACCTGTGGCGCAAGATGCTGTCGATGCTGTTCGAAACCGGCCACCCATGGCTGACCTTCAAGGACCCGTGCAACCTGCGCAGCCCGCAGCAGCACGTGGGCGTGGTCCACAGCTCGAACCTGTGCACCGAGATCACCTTGAACACCAACAAGGACGAGATCGCCGTCTGCAACCTGGGCTCGATCAACCTGCCGAACCACATCGTCGATGGCAAGCTGGACACCGCCAAGCTGCAACGCACCGTGAACACCGCCGTGCGCATGCTCGACAACGTGATCGACATCAACTACTACTCGGTGCCGCAGGCGAAGAACTCCAACTTCAAGCACCGTCCGGTCGGCCTGGGCATCATGGGCTTCCAGGACGCCTTGTACCTGCAGCACATCCCGTACGGTTCGGACGCTGCGGTCGAGTTCGCCGACAAGTCCATGGAAGCGGTCAGCTACTACGCGATCCAGGCTTCCTGCGACCTGGCCGACGAGCGCGGCTCGTACGAGACGTTCCAGGGTTCGCTGTGGTCCAAGGGCGTGTTGCCGCTGGACTCGCAACAGATCCTGATCGAGCAGCGTGGCCAGAAATACATCGACGTTGACCTGAACGAATCCCTGGACTGGGCACCGGTTCGCGCCCGTGTACAGAAAGGCATCCGTAACTCCAACATCATGGCCATCGCACCGACCGCCACCATCGCCAACATCACTGGCGTGTCGCAGTCGATCGAACCGACCTACCAGAACCTGTATGTGAAATCGAACCTGTCGGGCGAGTTCACCGTGATCAACCCGTACCTGGTTCGCGACCTCAAGGCCCGCGGCCTGTGGGACTCGGTCATGATCAACGACCTGAAGTACTACGATGGTTCGGTACAGCAGATCGAGCGCATCCCGCAGGAGCTCAAGGAGCTCTACGCCACCGCGTTCGAAGTGGACACCAAGTGGATCGTCGACGCGGCCAGCCGTCGCCAGAAGTGGATCGACCAGGCTCAGTCGCTGAACCTGTACATCGCTGGCGCCTCGGGCAAGAAGCTGGACGTGACCTACCGCATGGCTTGGTACCGTGGCCTGAAAACCACCTACTACCTCCGTGCCCTGGCCGCCACCAGCACCGAGAAGTCGACCATCAACACCGGCAAGCTGAACGCTGTTTCCAGCGGCGGCAACCACGGTGACGATTCGGTCCTGGCGGCTCCAGCCGGCCCGGCACCCGTGCCAAAAGCCTGTGCGATCGACGAGCCGGATTGCGAAGCTTGCCAATAAGCTGAGTGGGTGAGCGCTGCAAGGCGCTTGCTAAAAGAAAACCCCCGATAGACCGCTGGTTTATCGGGGGTTTTCTTTTGCCTTGAGAAAAGTAGCGACTGGGCGCGCCCCATCGCGAGCAGGCTCGCTCCCACATATGTTCCGGTTCGTTCGCAAGATTTGCGCTCACTGAAAATCCCTGTGGGAGCGGCTTTGGTTCAGCCAGTGACCACATTGGAATGCGTCCACCTGTGGGAGCGAGCCTGCTCGCGATGAGGCCGGGACAGCCCCCCCGAAAACACCCACCCACAAAAAAGCCCCTCTTGCGAGGGGCTTCTTGTGCAGCGTTCAAGCGACCTTCGATATCAAGCCATCTGAATGATGGTCTGCATGATGGTGCTCTGGGTGGAGATGGTCTTGGCGTTCGCTTGGTAGTTGCTCTGGGCCTTGATCAGCTCGACCAGTTCGTTGGTCAGGTTGACGTTGGACTCTTCCAGGGAGTTGGAGACGATCGAACCCAGGGTGCCGGTTTCCGGGGCATCGTAGCCCGGGATGCCCGACGCGAAGGTTTCTTTCCAGCTGCTGCCGCCTACCGGCTGCAAACCTTGCTCGTTGGTGAAGCTGGCGAGGGCGAGCTGACCGATCGGCTTGGTCTGGTTGTTGCTGAAGTTGGCCAGCAGTACACCACTACCATCGATGGTCAGGTTGGTGATCTGGCCGGTGGCGTAGCCGTTCTGGGCAGGGATTGACCGAGCGGTGTCAGCGTTGAATTGGGTGGTGTTGGCCATGGAGACCGTAATCGTCGACGAACCGGCACCGTTGGCGGTCCACACGCCGTTGGTCACGGTACCCGGCACCCAACCGTCCAGTTCCAAATCGTTACTGATGGTCGGCGCGGTCGGCGGAACTGTGACCGGTCCTGGAGTACTGACCTGAACCAACTTACCACTCGAATCAAAGGTCATCGTCGAAGGAACGGGAGCGTTCGGCGCAACCGGCGCACTGCCATTGAGGTTACGGCCATCGATCAGGGTGTAGACATCCCACGTGTTGGCGCCAGTCTTGACCATGTACTGGTCCATCGAGTGCTGGTTGCCCTGGGTATCGTAGACAGGTGTGGTGAATTGCTTGGTGAACGTGGCGGTATCGGTTGGATCGAATACGTAGGGAGCCGCCTGGGAAATCGGCGTCGCCGTCGAATTCAGGTTAATCGTCGACGAAACCAGGCTGGTCGCTTGCGGCGGCAGGTTGGAAGTGTCGATACGCAGGTCGGTCAGAATACCGTTGAGGATGTTGCCATTGGCATCCACGCCATAGCCCTGCAAACGCGCAGTGCCATCGCTGTTGGTGATGAAACCTTCCTTGTCGGTCTTGAACGTACCGGCACGGGTGTAGCTCAGGGAACCGTCGTTGCTCAGGACAAAGAAGCCCGAACCCTGGATGCCCATGTCCAGCACGTTGCCGGTGTTGTTGACGTCACCCTGGCTGAACTGCTGGGAGACGTTGGCCAGGCGCACGCCGTTACCGACGGTCTTGGTGCCGCTGCCCAGCCTGGTGGCCGAGTAGACGTCTTCGAATTCCGCACGGGACGATTTGAAACCGGTGGTCGCCACGTTGGCGATGTTGTTGCCGGTCACGTCCAGGTGCTTGTTGGCTGCATAGAGACCGCTAAGGCCGATGTTGAAAGACATGTTGCACTCCTTTTGCCGGTTTAGTCGGCTCTACATACCAATAGTTTGTACTTTGGACAGGGCGATGCTGCCCAGCCCGGCCAGGTTGAGCATCAGCTCACCGCCCGTCTGGCTGATCGTCACGCTGCTGACGGTCGCCGGCAGGTTGGTGATCAGCGACACGGGCTTGTCGTCGATAGTGGTCGAAGCGGTGAAGGTGTAAGTACCCGACTCAAGGGTGGTGCCCGCATCGTTCTTGCCATCCCATATGAAGGCCGAATTACCGGCATTCTGGCTACCCAGCTCGATCGTACGAACGGTCTTGCCGTCCTTGTCCGCGATCTTGATCGCGAGCGAGGACACCGAGGCTGGTACCACCACCGTGCCGTTGAGGCTCTTGGAGGTATCGACCACAGCCTTGTTACCCGGGGCTATGACCGAACGGCCCACCAGTGACGAGGCTTGCAGGGCCTGGGACGAGTTGTAGTTGCCGGCAATACCGCTCACGGTTTCGTTGAGTGTGGTGATGCCTTCCAGGCTGCTGAATTGCGCCAACTGGGCAACGAACTCGCCGTTATCCTGCGGCTCCAGCGGGTTCTGGTTTTTCAGCTGGGTGACCAGCAATTGCAGGAACGCATCCTTGCCCAGTTCCTTGGAACCGGTAGCCGCATTCGTCGCCGAGGCCAGGCCATCGGTGGTGGTGTTGGTCTTGACCGAGGAGTTGGCCAGAATCTCGTTGAGGCTCAAACCACTGGTGGTGTTGGTGACGCTCATGTGACTCGCCCCTTATCACTGACCGAGGGTCAGGACCTTCTGCATCATGGTTTTGGCGGTGTTCATCATTTCGACGTTGGTCTGGAACGAACGACTGGCGGAAATCATGTCGGCCATTTCTTCAACGACGTTCACGTTCGGGTAATAGACGTAGCCCTTGGCGTCGGCGGCCGGGTGGTTCGGCTCGTAGCGTGCGTCGAGGTTGCTCTGGTCTTCGACCACGCCGAGCACCTGCACACCCTGCCCTGCGGCGTCCTGCTCCTGGAACAGCGAGTCGCTGCCGCCGGATTGGCCGCCCTGGAACATGGTGGCGAACACCGGGTGACGGGCACGGTAGGTCTGGTCGATGCTCGACGACACGGTCTCGGCGTTGGCGATGTTACTGGCAACGGTGTTCAGACGCGTGGTCTGGGCACTCATGGCGCTGCCGGCAATGTTGAATACGCTCGCAATCGACATGACTTACTCTCCGCGCAGGGCCGATACCAGCCCTTTGAATTTGCTATTGAGCAGGGTGAAGCTGGCCTGGAAGTTCACGGAGTTTTCCGTGTAGTTGGACTGTTCCAGTTGAGCGTCCACGGTGTTCTGGTCGATCGAAGGCTGCATCGGCGTGCGGTACATCAGCGACTCATCGGCATTGCCCAGGCCTTCGGCTTCGATGTGACGGCTGTTGGTCATGTTCAGGGCGAAGTGGCCGTTCTTGGCCTTCTCGTTCTGCTCGGCGAGCACTTTGGAGAAGTCCAGGTCCCGAGCCTTGAAGTTCGGGGTGTCGGCGTTGGCGATGTTGTTGGCCAGGACTTCGGCACGCTGGGCTCGGAAGCTCAGGGCCTTTTCGTGGATGCCGAGCGCTTTATCGAAACTGATGCTCATGTTGGAAACCTTCGGGTGACCAGAATTTACGTACGATGGACATAGCAAGCGTCGTGCCACTTTCAAAAAGCCCATAAACCGGGGCTTTTGCGGGCATCGGCAAAGCGGCAATGCCAGAAAAGCGGCAATCGGTTTCCGCTGGCTGCCGCTTTTCTGCCGCTTCCACCCAGGCAATGGGGATCAAATGTGGGAGCGAGCTTGCTCGCGATAGCGGTGTGTCAGTCAACATTGATGGCGTCTGCAATACCGCTATCGCGAGCAAGCTCGCTCCCACAGGAGGCTGTGGTGCATTGGAAAAAACCGGCAGGCAAAAAAAACGGGAGCCTTTGCGGACTCCCGTTTTTTTTGACAACCCAAGCAATCACTTCGCCTGATAGATGATCCCTGGACTGCACTGCACCATCTGGTAGTGGTCCGGCAAACCGTTCAATGCCTCGGAGGCGCCGAGGAACAGGTAGCCGCCCGGTTTGAGCGTGCTGTGGATGCGCAGCAGGATGTCTTTTTTCACTTCGGCAGAGAAGTAGATCAGCACGTTGCGGCAGAACACGATGTCGAACTTGCCCAGACTGGCGTAGCTGTCCAGCAGGTTGAACGAGCGGAATTCCACGCGGTTCTTGATCGGCGCCTTGACCACCCATTTACCCGGCCCTTTGGGGTCGAAGTAGCGTTGCAGGCGATCAGGCGACAGGCCGCGGCCGATGGCCAGGCTGTCGTATTCGCCGGTCTTGCAGTTGTTGAGCATCGTTCCGGACAAATCGGTGGCGACGATTTGCACGCCCATTTTCAGCTGGCCGATATTGGTCCGCTCGAACTCATCGATGGACATCGACAGCGAATAGGGTTCCTGTCCCGACGAACAGGCCGCCGACCAGATCCGCAAGCGTTGCCCCGGACTGGCCTTGATGGCCGCCGGCAGCACCCTGTTCTTCAACACCTCGAACGGATAGGTGTCGCGAAACCACAGGGTTTCGTTGGTGGTCATGGCATCCACCACCATCTCGCGCAACCCACTGCGCGGCTGGGTCTGGATGCGCTGGACCAGTTCGCCCAACGATTTCAGGCCCTGTTGCTCCATCAACTTATTGAGACGGCTCGACACCAGGTATTGCTTGTTTTCACCAAGCAAAATGCCACAGGCTTTTTCCAGGAAGACCCGGAACTGTTCGAAATCCAAATTACCCGTAGACAAAATACCGCCTCTTTCATCGTATTGACTTGCCGGGCGCACAACGCGCCCAACCTTTATTCTGCAGCCTTGATGCGCTCGACTACCCGGGAAGCCAGGTCATCGGGCCGGAACTTGGCCAGAAAATCATCGGCCCCCACCTTCTTGACCATCGCCTGGTTGAAAACACCGGACAACGAGGTGTGCAAGACAATATGCAGCTTTTGCATGCGCGGGTCGTTGCGGATTTCCGACGTCAGGGTGTACCCGTCCATCTCCGGCATTTCAATGTCGGAGATCATCATCAGAAACTCCTCTTCCGGCTTCTTGCCCTCTTCCACCAGCTTGCGCAGGTAATCCAGGGCCTGGCGTCCGTCGTTCAACGCTACCACTTCGACACCGACCGTTTGTAGACAACGGGTCACCTGCTTACGTGCCACCGAAGAATCATCAACCGTCAGGACCCGCAGCGAAATCGCCTTGTGCTGGGTTTCGGCGTCGACCACCCCCACGGAAATCGTTTCCGGGGTCGGTGCCACTTCGGCGAGGATTTTCTCCACGTCGATGATTTCCACCAACTGGTTATCGACCCGGGTCACCGCCGTGAGGTAGTGATCGCGACCGGTGCCCTTGGGCGGCGGATGGATCTCTTCCCAGTTCATGTTGACGATGCGCTCCACCGAGCGCACCAGGAAGCCCTGGGTCTTGGTGTTGTACTCGGTGATGATCACGAACGGATTGCTCTGATCCAGAAGCCGTCCCGAACCGGTCGCCATCGCCAGATCGAGAATCGGGATGGTCGCTCCGCGGATATTGGCCACACCGCACACGACGGGGCTGGACTTGGGCATCAGGGTCAGCTTCGGGCACTGGAGCACCTCGCGAACCTTGAATACGTTGATCCCGTACATCTGTTGGCCGTCGAGACGGAACAACAACAGCTCCAGGCGATTCTGACCGACCAGCTGAGTGCGCTGGTTTACCGAATCCATTACTCCCGCCATGCCCTGACTCCTACCTAACGCTAATGTGTCCGACGCGCATTCATCACTAAACGGCACGGGGCTTGCTATTGAACCGGCATGAACGCACAAACGACATTTTTTCGACGCCTGACCACTCACTGCCGCCACTGGCTCGGTGCACTGTTGGCTGCCTGCCTGCTCGCTTTGGGCGGCCCTGCCTTTGGTGCTGTTCCGGTTACCTTGCCTGATCTCCTTATCGGCGTCACTCAGGGCTTTCTTGAATTCACCGTAGAAGACTACCTGGCAACCAGTCAAACCGAAGGTCGCTACGAAATCGAAGTCAACCAGCTCGACCCGCGCCTGCGCATGCCCATGTGTGACAAGGAATTGACTGCGTCTCTGGAGAGCCCGGCCAGACCACTGGGCCGGGTCACGGTGAAGCTGCGGTGCGACAGCGCCGCGCCCTGGACGGTGTTCGTGCCCGCTCAAGTGCGCCTGTTTCGCGAAATCGTCACCACCACCCGTCCGCTCAAGCGGGCCGGGATCGTCGAGCCTCAGGACGTGACACTGCGTGAACGGGATGTCAGCCAGATCAACCAGGGTTTCCTCACCTCCGTCGATCAGGCCATCGGTCAGAAACTTGTCCGACCAATGGTCGCCGACCAGGTCATTACCCTGGTCCACCTGGAACAAGCCGAAGTGGTGCGCAAGGGCGATCAGGTGGTCATCACCGCCCGCAGCGGGACCCTGGCCGTGCGGATGCCGGGCGAGGCTTTGTCCAACGGCGGCATGCGAGAACAGATTCGGGTAAAAAACCTTAATTCCCAACGTGTTATCAAGGCGCAGGTAATGGCCCCAGGCCATGTGGAAGTGGCTATGTAGCGATCGGGTGGAAATGGGTAGAGAGCTGGCGCTTGCCCACGGTGTTCCCTAGACTGTGCCTTACGCAAAGGCATGCGCAGACGTGCGCACGTTCATTGAATAAATGAGCCTAAAGTTTTTTTGGGGATGGCCGAAAACATGGCAAGCGTCCAAATACCCAGAGGTTTTTTACCATGGTCATCGATTTCAATCGTTTAAACAGCTCTTCACCGCTAACAGGCACTACGCGCCCTAACGCCAGCAAGGAAACCGTCGAAACCGACAAATCCGCGCCGGCCGAACAAGCCGCCACTGTCAGCAACGGGGAGTCGGTACACCTCAGCAATGAGGCTCAGCAGTTGCAGAAGGTCACTGACAAGCTGCGCGATCAACCTGTCGTCGACAACGCCCGTGTGGCCGAGTTGAAAGCAGCAATCGCCGATGGCAGCTATAAAGTCGACAGCAACCGTGTAGCCAGCAAACTGCTCAACTTCGAAGCCCAGCGCTAGGCCAACGCCTGCGCCAGGCTTTTGGACGCTTAAGACCTAAGGCCAGCCATGCACGACACTAATTTGTTGCAACTGATCACCGACGACTTTGCCCCGGCGCAACAATTGCTGGAGCTATTGCAGGCCGAGTCCCTGGCATTGCACGGTCGCGACATGCCGTCGCTGGAGAATATCCTGGCGCAGAAACAGGCATTGATCATTCTGCTCGATCAGCATGGCCGCAAGCGCAGCGAGATCCTCGCCAGCCTCAACCTGCCCGCCAATCGCGATGGCCTTGAGCAGCTGGCCAGCCAGTCGTCGGTGGGCGATCAACTGTTGTCCCAAAGTGAAGTGCTCAACGACCTGCTCGCTCAATGCCAGGCCGCCAACATTCGCAACGGACAGTCGATCCAGGTTCAGCAAGCCGCCACCGCCAACCAGTTGCGCATTCTCAACGGCGGTGAAATCCCGACGCTCTATGACGCTCGCGGTTCGACCGCCAAGATGGTCAAGCACCGCCCGCTCAGCCAGGCATGAAACGAACAGTGCCGGCGCTCTATCAACGCGCGACACATGCTGGCAAAATGCTGGCTACTCGTCGTATTTTGCCTGGAGATTGACCCACCGTGTTCAATGCCTCAAACGCGGATGATGCTCCGCAGCCGCCCAAGGTCCTCGCCACGCCCCTGGAAATTTCCGGCAACCTGCGGATGCTGCAAGATAGCCATGACCCGCTGATCATCACCTTCCACGAACGCAGCCAGCGCTTCCAGAGCTATCTGGTCGATGTCGACCGGGAGCGTAACGCCCTCGCCCTGGACGAAATGATCCCCCGGGACGGTGAACGCTTCCTGTTGGCGGGCGAGCCGTTTCGTGTCGAGGGTTTCCATGATGGCGTGCGCATCGCGTGGGAAAGCAACGGCCCTTTGACCATCGATGAGTCCAGCGACGGCCGCTGCTATCGCGGCGCCTTGCCTGATGAAGTGGTTTACCACCAACGCCGCAACGCCTTCCGCGCCGCCCTCAAGCTGGCGCAACTGGTAAGCGTCGAGCTGGGCGGTGACAAACTCAAGTCACCGGTTGACGGCAAGCTGCTGGACATTTCCGCCACAGGCTGCAAGTTGCGTTTCGAAGGTGACATTACCGCACGCCTGCAATTGGGCCAGGTCTACGAGCGCTTTATCGCGGCATTGCCCTTCGGCAACATGACCGCACCGGTCGAACTGCGCTATCTGCATTTCGAAGAAAGGATCAACACCACCTTCGCCGGCGTACGCTTCCACAACATCAGCGGCCTGGTGCAACGGCAGGTTGAGCGTTTCGTGTATCAGCTACAGCGCGAAGCCCGTCGTTTCGACAAAGACGACCTCTGATTTTCGACACGTAAAAAAACGGGCAGTCCCTTGCGGTGACTGCCCGTTTTTTTATGACTGGCTCAAGGCCTGGCCTGAGTGAAATCGGGGCTCGACGGCTCGTCGCTGGCCTCTTCGGCGGCAACTTCCTCCATGACGGGTTCTTCGTCGGCCGGTTCTTCCGTCGGCACAGGATCGACGTGCATCTGCTCCTGCACCACTTGTTCGTCCACACGGGGATCCAGGCACGCCACCAGAGGCGAACTGGACATGCTGTCCGGCATTGCCACGTGATGCAGCGGTGCGTCGTCGACCTGATGCAGGTTGGTCACCGCCTTCGGCCGGATTCGCCACACCAGCACCAGGGCGAAGAAGGCAAAAAAGGCATAGAGCATCTGGCTGCCGAACATCTTCATCAGCACCCCCGCTACCAGCGGCCCGATACTGGCGCCAACCCCATAGGTCACCAGCAGCATGGCCGTCAGGGATACCCTTCGATCAGCTTCGACGTGGTCGTTGGAAAACGCCACCGCCAACGGATACAGGCAGAACTGCACCAGCGAACAGAAGAATCCCGCGACGAACAGCACCTCCAACGGCACCGTGGGCAATATCGCCAACGGCAGCGCACAGACTGTCAGCACCAGCGCAAAGCAGCGGATCAGCAGCGCCCGGTCATATCGATCGGAGAGCCAGCCCAGGGGCCACTGAACCAGCAATCCGGCAAAGATGCAGCTACCCATGAACAGACCAACCTGCTCGGTCGACAGCCCCTGCTGAGAAGCGTACAGCGGCGCCAAGCCATAGAACGAACCGACGATCAGCCCCGAGCCCAGCACCGTACTCAATGACTGCGGCACTCGCTTGATGAAAAAGCGCGGCTCCATGGGCGCCGGGTGCAGCGCCGCAGGGTGAATCCGCCGGGTGAGTGTCACCGGCACCAGGCACAAGGCGAAGCACAGCGCCACCAGCATCAGCAACTCAAGCCCCAAGGCCGGGTGCATGACCAGAATCAACTGACCCAGCACCAGGCCCAGGTAGGAAGCGATCATGTAACCACTGAATACCACGCCACGCTGCTTGGCATCGGCCTGCTCGTTGAGCCAGCTCTCGATCACCATGTACTGGCACATCATGCCCAGGCCGACAATTACCCGCAGCACGATCCAGGCCGGCAGCCAATCCACCAGGCCATGGCCCAGCACCGCCGCACCGACAATCCCGGCGCAGGCCGAATAAGCCCGGATGTGCCCGACGCGGGCGATCAGCCGGTGGCCGATCTTGCCCCCCAGCACCAGGCCGAAATAGTTGGCGGCCATCAGCGCACCGACCCACAGGCTGTCGACATTGTCGGCAGCCAGGCGCAAGGCCAGGTAGGTACTCAGCAGGCCCGAGCCGATCAACATCATCAGCGAGGCGAAATACAGCGCTCGAAAAGGTTTCCAGATTTGGCGCATCGGCGTTCCGAGCGGCTCCTTGAGATGAGTACGGGCTATTTAGAAGATAGCCCGAATGCGACGTTTGGTTATGCCTGGGCCGCTAGAACACGCCGCTCCCAGGGAGTAATTTCATCAAAGAAGCTGGTCAGCTCCATGGTCTTCGAAGCGATGTAGCCTTCGATGAACTCCGTACCGAACAGTTCCTTCGCCAGATGACTACGCTTCAGACGTTCCAGGGCTGCATGCAAGGTACATGGCAGCGAAAGATTGTCCGGCACTTGGAATTCGCCCTGGATCGCGGCGCTCGGCTCCAGGCGATTTTCGATGCCATAAAGCCCCGCAGCCAGACTGGCGGCAATCGCCAGATAGGGGTTGGCATCGGCACCCGGCAAGCGATTCTCGACCCGACGGGCCGCTGGCGAACTGGCGGGAATCCGCAACCCGGCCGAACGATTGTCATGGGACCAACAGGCATTGTTCGGTGACGCAAACGGGTGACACAGGCGCTGGTAGGAATTCACGTTCGGCGCGAACAGCGCAGTGAAATCCGCCATGCCGGCCTGTTGCCCACCGATGAAATGCCGGAACGCCGCCGTCGGCTCGCCCGCTTCATCGCTGAACACATTGCGGCCGCTGTCCAGCTCGACGACGCTCTGATGAATATGCATCGAACTGCCCGGCGTATGGGCCAGGGGCTTGGCCATGCAGACCACGGTCAGGCCGTGTTTGAGGGCAACTTCCTTGAGCAGGTGCTTGAACAGGAACGTTTGGTCGGCCAGCAACAGAGGATCGCCGTGAAGCAGATTGATCTCGAACTGGCTCACGCCCATTTCATGCATGAAGGTATCGCGAGGCAAGCCCAGCGCCGCCATGCATGCATAGACCTCTTTAAAGAACGGTCGCAGGCCATTATTGGAACTGATGCTGAACGCCGAGTGACCGTCTTCACGCCGTCCGTCCATGCCCACGGGCGGCTGGAACGGCTGGGTCGGGTCCGGGTTGGGGGCGAACACGAAAAATTCCAGCTCGGTCGCCACCACGGGCGCCAAGCCGAGGGCGGCATAACGAGCAATAACCTGTTTGAGCTGACCGCGCGTGGAGAGCCGGGAGCTTTCACCAGTCAGCTCATCAGCGTCGCAAATCGCCAAGGCTCGCGGCTGTTCGCTCCAGGGCAAGCGGTGAATGTGTTTCGGGTCGGCCACCAGCGCCAGGTCGCCGTCGTCGCTGCCATAAAAACGCGACGGCGGATAACCGCCCATGATGCATTGCAACAGCACACCCCGCGCCATCTGCAACCGTCGACCCTCGAGGAAGCCCTCGGCAGTCATCACCTTGCCTCGTGGCACGCCATTCAAATCCGGGGTGACACACTCAATCTCATCAATGCCCGTCAGTCGCTGCGCGAGTGAACACTGGCAATCGGTCGTCATGACGCAATCCTTGTTATGTGCGAGCCGCTAACGGCAACCCGTACAAAATAGGCTTCGGGTGTTCGGAATATCAAGCGGCCCAAGACAATAAACAACAAGCCCTGGAACACTGGGTGGGGTTGTGTCGACAGATTTATGAGTGCCGGGCAGGCTCAGGGCAGATAAATCCGGAACACGCCCCCGCCCAACGCGCCGCCATTGGCAATCTCGGTCCGCCCGCTCACGCCGCCACGCTGATGCAACCCGGCAATCCGCGCGGCGAAGTACAAGCCCAGTCCGGTGCTGCCGCTGCTGTGATTGATGCCCTGCACATACTCGGCCTGACGCTCGATCATCTCGGCCGGGTAGCCTTCGCCGTCGTCATTGATGGTCAGCACCAGTTGCCCGGCCTCGTCGCTCGCACTGATCAGCAACGCCTGGCGCGCGTGGCGGATGGCATTGTTGATGCTGTTATCGAGCACCGACGCAATCAGCTCACGATCGAAAAAACCCAGGGGGCTCAGCGGGTCGACTTCGTAGGTGACCATGATCCCGCGACTGCGGAACACATCCTGATGACCGGCCAGTTGCGCCTCGATAAAGTCATCCAGCTCGTGATAGGCCGGATGCAGCGGCAACTGGTTGACCCCCAGCTTGTACAACCCCAGCAACTGCACCAGCAGGCCATTGAGGTGGGCGAACTCGAACTCCATGACGCCCTGCTCCGAGGTCTGCCGCTCGGATTCGGGCAAACGCTCAAGCCACTGGGTATGAGCCTGCATGAGCAAGGTCAGGGAGTTTTTCATGTCGTGCACGGTAGACGCGATCACCGTGGAAAAATCGAGAGCCTGTTCGCTGTCATTCATCGCCAAATGCCTTGCTTCGCAGTTTCTGATAACGCGCAAAACGCGCATCGGTGTCGGGCATCATGCCCACCAGTTTCAGGCAGGCGCGGCACTCCTGCAGCAGCTCCGATTCCACGCTGGTATCGGTGCCATGCAACAGTGACTGCGCCATGTTCAAAGCAATACTGATGTTCTTCGGTTGCATCTTCAGGGCTCGACGGAACAGCTCTCGCGCCTCGGGCAACGCGCCGGTCTTGTAGACGCGCACACCTTCACGGTTCAGCTCAGCGGCGGCATTGCCTTGATTGAGGATATTCGGATCGTCGGTCAGCTTGGCGATGCCTTGCATCACCGTCGGATCATCGCCATAGATCTCCGCGCAGTTCTTGAGCATCGACTCGCCGGCGCTGGTCTGACCGAGCATCTGCAACTGCTTGGCTACCAGCAACGCGGCCTCGGCGCTCATGAACTGCTCCATACCGTCGAGGCGCTGCAAGGCCTGCTCGGTGAGCTTTTCGGCGGTTTCGGCATCGTTGAGCAACAGGCTCGTGGCCTTCATCAACCGCGCACGCACCTGCAACCCAGGATCGTTGAGATTTTCCTTGGCCACGGCGCTGAGGGTGGTGTTGATTTCCAGCCGAGTGCGGGTATCCAGGCCTTTTTCGCTGCCCTTGCTGATCAGTGCATGGGCCAGGCCCAGGTTGCTTTCCGGGTCCTTGAAGCGCGACTGCGCGCCCTGCCCCACCGCTTGGCGATAGGCCTTGGACGCGGTCTCGAAATCTTCGTTGGTCATTGCCAGCTTGCCCAGCAGCGACTGCCGTCGCACCGCCAGTGGCGATAGACGAACCGCCTCTTCCAGCACGTGTTGCGCCTGCTTCGTATCGCCTTCGGCCACCAACACTTCAGCCATGCCGTCATACAACGCCGGCATCATCGGGAATACTTTCAAGGCCTTCTCATAAACATCCTTGGCCTGCCCCACCAGGCCACGCTTGAACAACAACTTCCCCAGCCCCGCATAGGCCCACGGCAAAGGACGGTCAGCCAGGATGGTGTTGTACAGCCGCTCAAGGGCTTCATTCTGATTCAGGTCCCGCAGCGCATCAGCCCGATAACGCAGACACAACGGCCCGTAGCGCGGATCCTGCTTGCACAGGGCGATACAGGCATTGAGCACTTCCATCGGCTTGCCACGATCCAAGGCTTGCAGGATCGGCTTGAGCAGGGTCTTGCGCTGCTCGAGCCGTTCCAGCCGCTGGGCCAGGCCGGAGCGGTTGAACGGTTTGGTCAGGTACGCATCCGGCTCATGCTCCAAGGCACTGAGCACCATCGCCTGGCTGCTTTCAGCCGTCACCATGAGAAACACACTTTCATGGCTGATCAGCTTCTCGACCATCAGGTCTTCCAGCACCTGCTGACCGTTCTTGCGACCGTCGCCCAGGTGATAATCCTGCAAAATAAAGTCATAGCGCTTCTGCGAGCACATGCGCAGCGCCACTTCACCGGTGTCAGCGGTGTCCACGTCCTTGACGCCCAGCTCACGCAACATGGACCGGACGGAACTGCGGAAATCCGAGAAATCATCGACGATCAGAAAACTTTTTTGGTGGTACGCCAGCATCGAGGATGTCCAGGCAAGTAAAAAGATGCACCCAATGGCAAAACAACAAGACGCCGTGTCACCGCCCGGTGTGGCGCGCATTGCTAGCCGTTTTCGCGCGCCGAAACGCGATAGAAAACAGGGCTCGTCAGGGTATCGGCAGGAAATGGCGTTCCGTTAAGAGATTGTGTGAGGTGGTTCCGGGACCCATCGGCTACCTGCCGGGCATGGAACAGGTGGACCGGGGACATGGTTAACCTCTGCCTGGCCGTGACCTTGAACAGCTTGGTTGGGCGGTTCAGCCCTTAACAAAAGGCCAGCTCTTGGGTTAGGGACTGTAGGCTCTCAGCATCAATGCCCTCCACGACAGTGAATAGCTGGTCGGGGGATGGCTTCTTGTCAGGCTGGGCGGGCTTGGGGTTCAGATAGGAATCGATGACACGCTCGGCGTTGGCGTCGGCTGCGATGTCCAGATGCAGCGGGGGAACGGGAGGGTCTGGTATGAGTTTGTCCATGGAATACCCCTAACGTAAGTGGGAGCCGCCACGTCCGCTGCTAAACGAGTGGGTGGCAGCCGTGCGCAGGTTAGCAGACCGGTACGTTAGGAAACCGGCGCACCCGAGGATGCCCTGCGCATAGCTGCCATAAGAATTCGGGCAACAAAAATGCCCGCATTGAAGGCAGTTGCCATGCGCCTAACGTGATTCCGAGCTGCTAAACCCGACCGCTAATTGGCAGCGGTGGACAAAGACTAGGCACCGGAATCAGCAGGCGCAAGGGACTGGAATTTTCTAGGAAATGTCCTACAAGTCAATGGGGAATATTCTTTCCGTCGGTTCCTACGGCGAGCTGGTTTAGTCGTTCCAGGCCGAAAAAATTGCGTATAGTCCCGCCCGCCGCCTTGCCGCAATCCGCTTTGGTAAACCGCCGTTTCTAGAAGGAGCTTGAATTTGTACAAGGGATTTACAGGAGTCGTTTTTCTGTTACTGGGCGGCTGCTCGCTGCATCCATATTCCAAGGATGAGCTGTTGAACACCGGCACAACCAGCCCCGAGTATTGCCTGACGCAAGAGCGGGCGGTGGTGGAAGAACGCGTGCAAGGCTACCTGAACCACTGCTTCCACCCCCAAGTAACCGAGCTCAACACCGGCGCAAGACTCGTCAACACCATTCAATTGAAAGTCGACCGGAACGCCGAAAGAAGTGACATGGTGCTGTGGGCGCCAACAATTTACGGAAGCCAGTTCTATATGAACCTGATCGTCTCGGAAAAGAACCCCGCCTGCAAAACCACCATGACCGCCGTGGCTTCAGGCTGGGGATTCGCGCGAAACTTTCCGAAGATCCTGGAAAGCGCAAACGGGGAAGACCCGTGGTGCCCGCTATAACCTCCACCAATTGATTAATCAACTGGCTCTCGTGGCAAGGGAGCTTGCTCCCGCAGGGCTGCGCAAGCAGTCCTCGCGCCGCTATAGGTATGTCACGCCCCCCTTCGCTTATCAAACAAGCTGCCCCCTCTACTGCCATCAACGCCTCGCTTAAATCAGCTACGTTGCCGCGGCATAAAATCTTCGATGCTCTTGTTTCTCAGTTGCAGCAGAGACATAACGAATTCTGGCTCGACCCCCATCAGAAACTCCATAGCGTCGTAGATTTTCCATTGATGTATTTCGGGGCGATCTATTATCGAGCTGAGGTGCTGTTTAACAAACGGGATGTACTCCGGATACCGCTCACGCTTTAAGAAGGCGAAAGCGTCAGATATTTCAAAGGGTTCCGTTCCTGCCAACTCGATGATAGTAGACAGTGGTAAAAAAACTTGAGCCCTAGCGACTTCCCTTTGTCCCCTGTCGACCATATTTGCGAAGTACATGGTTACAGCCATGAGGATCTGGCGATAAGTATCATCGTATCCATGCAACCTGTGGGGGTAGGTATTTTTGATAAGTTCCGGCTTTTCCATGCTTTCGCTTAATGCAACCAACCCCTCGAAAATCCCCCAGCTAGTCAACAATTTTGCAGCTTCGAAGCGCACAACATCATCATCTGAATTGCGAAGCAAATCCAACACTGCAGTCATTCTTTCCTGCGGTATATCTTCGGCATCCAGCTCACCTGCCTCGGCGGCATAATCAGCATGATCCGGTATGCCGTGGAGTAGGTCGTAGGTTTTCCGATCCACAATGAACCCTATTTCTGAATGAATTTAATATAGCCGGCCGGTACACAACCCTTGATCAAGCACTCACCATCACGCATCACGTTCACCAGGTCTGACTCCGCCCTGCTCAATGAAGTCTCATTTTTTGGGCTGGGGTTGCTTGTGTATTTATTCCGCGCGGCATTTACCCTAGCCTGAAGCTCAGCAACGACCTCACGATTGCTCAAAAACTTTGTGTCTGGTAATACACCAGAATCTATATCCTGCTGCAATCGCTTGACGTCGATTTCTATTTTTTGAGAGCCGTAATCTTTAGGATTGGATGACACTCTCGGGTCGGTCACAGAAATGTACGGAGAATTTTCAGAACCGCCTCCGCGCACATGTGTCTGAATGCTGCCTGTCCCCTCAAGATTAGGGGGTACCAAATCGCCATTCTCTTTAATGTAGGCCTTTGGCTTTCCATTTCCCCCCACAGATAAAGAAAAATCATTGTCGCTGCGCACTACTACAGGGTCGGCTGGAACTTTAGGCACACTGGAACTGCCAGAGTCTTTAGCACCTTGACTCGCACTACCCCGTCCAGATGCCCCAATCCTCGGCACCCCAAGACTCGCCGCATTCATAGCGCCGACCACAATGTTGCCGATGCCATTCCACGTATCACCATCGTAGACCTGGCCCGCACCGTGTCCTGCTTGGAGTGCACCATTCGCCGCAGCTGCGACCCGAATCGTAGTGCCGAGATTTCCGGTCAGGAAATACAGAGCAGGTGACCCCACGTCACTCATCGCCTGCATTTCACGATTGATGCGCAGGTAACCCTCAGCATCGCGGTACAGCATTTCGCTAGCGCTCTGGTCCCTGGACCAAAAGATGTTGGCCACCGACACGCCGTCCCGAGCTCTCAGGTCGTCGGCGTAGGCAATTCGCTCCTGGGTAGTACCGCCCGCATACGGGTAGTCTCGGTATGGATCCGGTCCGTTTTTAAGCAGATTATTGATGCTCGTGCGAGCAGCCTCCACCCCGTGTTCCTGGCTTTGCTCGTAGCCGTAGACCTGAAGATAAGCGCCCAGCTCTGTTTTCTCTGCCGGAGAAAGCGACGCGGGATCGGTGTGAAAACGCTCCAACAACGCATCGCTACGCTGGTCCGAGCCTTGGAGCACCATCATCTTTTTGGCGGCGTCCAGGCTCTTGGTTTCTTCATACTCCTTGAGAGCTCTGTCTCGCTCCGCTTGGGAGTGGTCTCCGAGGAAGTTGTAACGCGTGCCGTTTTCCGCCACTTGCGCGGCAACGTCCAGATCTCCATTGGATGCCGCAGCGCCTAGTACGCCGACAACTTTTGAAAGTGCGACCAGATTCTCTTGGGCCCGAGTGTATTCAGGTGTACCGGGCTCCAGATGCGAGGGCAGGAGCGTATCCCCCAGCAAACCGATAAGAACCTCGTTTGCCCCGCCCGCTATTGCTCCTGTACGGAAGTCTCCTCCCATGACTTCCGCCATCAATCCGCCCAAGGCCGAATGAAGCAGAATCGCTTCCAAGCTGCCTTCGGCCAGACCGAAGTCGCCGATTTTTCCGGCGCCATACGCTCCACCAATGCTGGCCGCCGTTCCAGCCAACGAAGTTGCTAAGTTGTCTTGGTAACTGCCTCCGTACACCGCTGTTTTAATCGCAGCATCCGCAGCCACTTTCATAGCGACTGTCTTTACGCTCTCGGCATTGAAGCCAACCGTGCTGGCGTCATAGCCAAGCCCTTGGGCAACCCCTGCCGTAGCTATCGAGACGGCATACCCTTTCAGGCTCTCCTTGGAAGTAACGTCCTTGGCAATCGCGCCGAGGTTTCCTCGGTTGTCGATGGTACTGACCGTCGCCTTGGTCGCGACGCTGATTGCTCCGGCCTGAACCATGGTATTCATGCCAGCCATCATCGGCCCCATAACGGCCGCGAGGGCAATGGCGATGATCAGTTGTGAAGCCGGCCCCAAGCCCGACGTGTTGTATTTGAAGGACTCATGGATCTCCTTTACTTGCCGCCAGTCCACGTCACCGCGCTGCTCGGCTTCCTTGATCCAGGCCAGTTGCGGATCGGCTTTTATCATCGCATCAATGGTCTGGCTGACCGTTTTCTGATCGACATGCTTGATGTCGATCTTCAGACCTTCGACTGCCTTGATGGTGATATTGCCCGCCGCCGCCATCTGCGTCTGGCGCAGGGTTTCGTCAGTATTACCCTTGCCCTTAGCGGAGTTCCAGAACGCATTGTTATTGGTCTTCGTATGGCTTTCGTCGTGCAGATCCTTCACGCCTTCGAAGACGATGGCGCCGCCACTTTCCAGTATCAGGTCCTTCCCGCTTTGCAGCTTGGCGACTTGGTAGCGCTGGTCATCGCCACTCTTGAGCGTCAGGTCGCCTCCCGTCTGGATCTGGCTGCCGATATGGGTGATTTGTGTCACCTCATCGCGCCGCATCTTCAAGCTGCCCCAACCGCCTTTTTTCTTCATGTCATACAGCGAGTAATCACGATTCTGCTCAGCCAACAGACTCAGCTGCTTCCCCGCCACCAAATAGGCCGCGTTACCCGCCGCAATCTTGCTCGCGACCATCAACAGATCATTGTGCGCAGCAACCCTTACATCCCCCCCAGCATCGAGGGTGGTCGCCTGCTGCGAGACATGGTCCTCTTCCTTGTTGATCTTCTTGCCGCTGCGCTTGTAGCGGTATTCGCTGGACTCCTCGTTCGCCGCCGAGATCAGGGCGACATCGTTGCCGCTCAGGTTGATATCGCCTTTGGCTTGGAGATGGCTGGCGACAACAGTGAGGTTGTTGCCGGCGGTGACGTTCAGGTTGCCACCCGCCTTGACCTCACTGGCGTGCTGAACGGTCTGGCTTTGCTCCCAGAAGTGGCGTTTGTCCTGGCGCATCGAGCCGCTTTCTTCGCGAGCCGCGGAGATGACAACGTCGTTGCCCGCGCTCAAGTCCGCGTTGTTGCCCGCGGTAATCGCGCCGCCCACGTTGAGCAAATCGCCCGCTGCACGCATGGTGAGATTGTTACCGGCCTCGATACGCGCAGCATTGTCGACAACGGAGGTCTTCGAACTGAAGCCCTTGCCGCTGTTTTCGATGGTGCTAATGGTCCGGTCGTTGCGGATGTCGCCGGTCAAGGTCGACAGCTCGACGTCCTTGCCCTTGAGGATGCCGCCTTGCATGTTGACCAGGTCTTTGCCCGCGACCAACTTGAGCCGCTCACCAGCCTCGGCCAGGCGCGTGTTGACCAGATTGTTCCCGGCCGCCGCCGAGAGGTTCTCGCTGGCACGCAGCGTCCCGGCGTTCTTCAGGTCGGTGCCTGCAATCAGGGTGAGGTTCTTGCCTTGGATCAACGCGCCATCGGCCATCAGCCGGTTGTTGGCCTGGGCCAGGTAAAGCACCGGCACCAGGACATGTTGACCATTGACGACCTGGTCTTCCATCCAGACGATGTCGTGGGTCAGCGCGGCGACTTGTTGCGAAGTCAGGGTCACGCCAACGGCCAGGTTCAGTTGTTCCTTGCTGGCGATGGCGTTGTTCATCAGGTACTTGAACATGCCTTCGTCGGAGGTCTGGCCATCGAGAAAGCGTTGGCTGGTGCGGGCGATCACGGCTTGCTGGATCAGGCGTTGCTCGTACAAGCCATCGCCCAGGCGCTTCCAACTGGTGTCGGGGTCATAACCCAGGTTGCCCAACAGGTAGTCCGAGCTCATGAACTGCTTGAGGTCGGTCAGCGCGGGGTTGGTTTCAATCAGGTATTTCGGGCCGATGATGACCCGGCTGGCGGCCGAACCCTGGACAGTGGCCTGGCTTTGGTCATGACTGTTTTGCGCTGCGGCCGCGCTGTCGACGACACGAAACAAGCCATTCTCGCCAGTCGGCAAGGTGAACCCGGGCATGGTGGTCGGGTTGACTTGTTGTTGGGCCAGATCAGGCGGTAGCTGCGGGTTGAGCACCACGACTGCTGGCTGTGCGGCGTCGGCCACATCGGTGGCCGCTGACTTGGTCGCTCCGGCCAGCGGCGCCTGGAACTGCACGATGCTGCTGTTCTCCAGCCGCTGCGTAGCCTGGATGCTGATGTCGCCGCCCGATTGAACAACCGCGGGCGCCAGCGATTCCCCTGGCGTCACTGTGGTGATGTCGCCTACCTGACGGAAGGAGTTGAGCGCATCTACCGGCACCTGTTTCGGATTAGCCTGGGCGTTGTAGGGGACAATGTATCTGTCGCGGAAACGCTCGTCGGTTCCATCCGTGACCCTGCCGGTGTTCCAGGTCCGCGTCCTGACGCTGGTCCCGGCGGCGGCGCCACCGTTGGCGAAGTTGTCTGCGGTGATCAGCAGGTTGCCAGCCGAGGCCATCACGCTGTATTGGTTGGTCACCGCAGAGCCATCAACGGTCAGTTTCGCCCCACTCATCAGGGTGGCACTGGCCGAGTCTTCAAGCACTGCGCTTTGGTAGGTCTCCCGGGCTATATAGTCGACGTTGTGGTGGTCACCACCGCAGTCATAACATTTGACACTGATGGAGCCCGACACCAGCTCATCGGTGGTGGAGAAAACGTCCTTGCGATTGATCAAGGTGTCGCTGCGCAGCGACATGTCCTTGGCCGATTCAAGGGTGCCGGAGATGTTCTCCAGCAACGTGCTGCGAGCGACGCCATCTCGTGCCGCGACATTCAACGCCCCCAGGCTGTAGACGTCCGCACGATAGTTGGTGAAGCGGTTGAAACGCAGGGCCATGTCCGCGCCACTGAAGATCAGACCGCGATCGTTGAGCGCCTCGTTGGCAACCAGTTCGACGGTGTCGGCGCCGCCCAGCGTGCCTGTATTGACCAGGCTCGTGGCGGCCAGGGAGAACTTGCCGCCGCCGGTGATCCGTCCGGCATTGTTCAATGCACCGAGACTGGTGACGGTGGTGGTGCCACCGCCAGCCAGGCGCGCGCCGCTGGAGAGATCGATACTGGCGGCGCTCAGATCGAATTGATCGACACTGCTGAGGCGGCTGTTTTCGGTACCGACATAAGCGCCGGTCAGCTTCAGATCCAAATCAACGTCGCTGCTGATGGTGCCCGCGTTATTCCAGGTGCCGCCCGTGGCCAGCAGGCTTTGCACGGCGATCAACTTGCCGGTGCTGGTCTGATTGAGCTGGCCCACCTTCAGGTTCAGGACATTGGCCTGGATATCCGAGCTGTTGTCCCAACGTGCCGCGTCGACGGTCAGGGTGCCTGAGGTCATCAGGCTGCCGCCGATGTTGCTGAACCTGGCCAGGTCCACACCTAACGTGCCGGTGCCCACATGACGAATATTGCCGTCAGCATTCTTGAAGCCTGCCATCTGCAAGGACAGGTCCTGGGTAGCCGCTTCAATGACGCCGCCCTGGTTGTCCAGCAGTTGATCAACCGTTAGCGTCGCGGTCCCCAGCTTGCCCACTGAGCGCAACTTACCGCCCTGGTTATCAATCGATACGGCCGTGATCAGCAGGCCGTTGGAACCTTCGACCAGACCGAGCTGGTTGTTCAGCGCCCCGGTCAACCCGAAATCAACGGTGTTTGCCGCAGCGCGTCCGTCGCTGTTGTCCAGATCCTGGGCACGCACCGTCAGGGCCTGTTTGGCGAGCACTGCACCGTTGCGGTTCTCGAACGTAGCGGTAGTGAGCTCGGCGCTCCCGGACAAGGCCGAGATTTGCCCACCATTGTTGAGCACCGCTTGTTTCGCATCGAGATTGACGGACTGCGCCTGGATCAACCCGGCCTCGCCAGCGGAGGTGAGCGACTCGCCGTTATCCAACACCTTGTTCAACTCAGCTTTCAGCCAACCGCCAACACTGGCAAGAACACCGCCACGGTTATCGAGACTGTTCGCCTCGACATCCACGTTCCCGGCCTGGGTAATGGCGCTGCCATCCCGGTTGACGAAATCCCCGGTGATATCGACCTTCAGGTCACCCTGGCTGAGCAGGCTACCTTTGGTGTTATCGAGACCACCGCCGTTGATCGTCAGCCCCTGTTCGGTGCTGATGATCGCCTCATTGTTATTGAACAGTTGCTGGTGAGCGGTCAGGCTCATGGCCTTGACCGAGGCGATATAGCCATCGTCGCTGTTGTTGATGCGGTCTGCGGTCAGGGTCAGTTTCCCCTGGCTGACCACCTTGCCGTCCTGCTGGTTGAAGCTTTTCAGCGTGGCAACGAGATCACCCTGGCTGGTGATTTGTCCTGCGCTATTTTCAGCGCTACCACCCCCAAGGGTCAGTGCGGCGTCGGACGCAATTTTGCCGCCGCTGTTATCCAGCGTTTGCGCTTCGAGCTTCAGGAAGTTGTGGCTGCTGATAACGCCTGCGCTGTTCTTTAGCGTCCCGGCGATCAGAGTCTGCTCGCCGTCGCTGGCGATGATCCCTTTATCGCGGTTATCCAAGGCTCCAGTGGCCACTGCTTGAATGTTGCCTTGGCTGACCAGCGTGCCGGCGCGGTTGTCGATGTCCTTGCTGTCGAGCGTCAGGCTCTTGCCGGCGGAAAAAGTGCCGCCGCGATTGTCGAGGGTCTGCGTGGTCGTGGCTTTCAAGTCGCGACTGGCGATCACGTTCTGCCCGCGATTGTCGATGTTCGCCGCGGTCAGCACGACATCGCCAATCTGGTTGCGGGTGTTATCGACGTTGACGCCTGCTTCGATGATGCCAAGGTTGTTGAGCTGGCCGTCGGTGGTCAGCGTGACCTTCTCGCGCGCCGCGATAGCGCGCTGGTTGCTGAGAGCGCCGTTGGTTGTCACCTGAACATGGCTGCCGGCATACATCGTCCCTTGGGCGTCCAGGCTTTGAGCCTTGATCTCGACGGCGCCTGCCGCCGTGGTTTGCGCCAAGCTCAAATGACCATTGGCATCAAGCTGGATATCACCGCCACTGGCGACCATCTTGCCGTCGAGCTTGACCCCGACCCCGGCCTCGGTGCCCACCAGTTTGATGGTGCCAGCGTACATGCCACCCAAGGCCGAGGAGTCGATGGCCAGTTGCGGTTTGGCGCTGCCGTCGTCGGCACGGACGGTGGCATTGAGGGTATCGGCGTTGACGTCGTTACGACCGGCAATAATTGTCAGATTCTTTGCCTGGATCTCGGCATTGATCTTCGCGCTGCGGGTGATGATTTCGAAACGGTCGACGTTGTTGGCGTTGAGGCCTGCGCCTTCGATCGCAACGCTGCCCTGGTCGACCTGATAGCGACTCAACTGACCGTTTTCGATAATCGGTTTGCCGGTGGTCAGGGTCGCCTTCGGGGTATTGATAAACCCGCAACCATTACAGGTGATGCCATAAGGGTTGGCGACAATGACATGGGCCGACTGCCCCGCCACTTCGGTGTAGCCACGCAGCTGGCTCGGGTTGCCGCCGTTGACTTCGTTGAGGATGACTTTGGCGGCCGTGCCCTTGAGGTTCGGGTTGCCGAGGATGATCCCGCCCAGTTGCGTGGACTGGGCGGCGTTGGTGGCGTTGTTGAGGATCACGCCGTTGCTGCCGACGTTGTAGTCCTTGAACTGGTTGTGAGACAGGCCACTGCCGTTGGGCTTGGCGATGTTGACCACCGGCACGCCATTGCCGGCCTGGCCGAGGCTGGTGCCCGGGGCGCTGACCACGATGCCGCCCGCCTGGGCCCACATCGGCTGCCAGAACATGACGTTGGCCAACAGGAACGCCAGGCCGCGCTTGGGCATGCCCCAGAAGTGCTCGCGGGTTTGCACGGCAGCAGAAGGCTGGCGGGCCAGGAAGGCGTATTGACGGTCGTCCATGATCAAGTCTCGTTGCAGCAGTTTTTAAAAAGGCTGTATTTAGAAAAAGGAATCCACGCGGAAATAGATCGGCGCTTCGCGCTCGGCCAGGGCATCCGGACGTTCCAAGGAGTGGGCAAAGGTCACGCTGGCCGTCAGGTGCTCACCGCGGGCGAACAACTCCACCGAATTGCTCGACATGCGCCCGTGCTGGTCGCCGTTGTAGCGATTACCGCGAATCACGCCCTGGTCGTAACCGAGGCTAGTGCCGTATTCGGCGAACACCGGGCGCAGCCACTCCAGCGTCACCGGGCGGCTCCAGCGCAGGTCGTTGCGCCAGTAACCACCACTGTCGCCGGACAGCGTCTGGTCCTTGTAGCCTCGGACCGACGCCAGTCCGCCCAGGCTCATGCGCTGCGAGGCGAATAGCGCATCCTCGCTGCGCTGGCCGGTCATCAGGCTGCTGAAACTGAAGGATTCGCCGCCCAGCATGAAGGGCTGCAAATAGCTGAGGGTGGCGGTGTATTTGCGGTAGCGGGCGTCGGCCTGCCCGGGGCCCGGATCGTCGTCGCCCTGGGCATCGAAAGCGCCGATGCCTTGCTGTACACCCAGGTCCAGGTTGACGAATGCATTGCCGACCCGTCGTCCATGGTTGATGCCGAACTGCGCCTCGCTGATGCGATTGCTGCTGTTACCGAGCTTGCTGTCGTTGACGAAGTTGTTAGTGCGCAGGTACGCCAAGCCGGTGTTGAGCGAAGTTTTGCTCACCGCGTCGCGATGGACCACCCGCTCCAGGCGCACCTGATGGCTCTGACTGTCACCGCTCTGCTTGAATTTGAAGCCATTGGCCTGGCCCAGGGCGCGGTACTCGCTCTGACTGTAGCTGTAGCTCAGGTTCCACCAGCCAAATGGCAGGTTGTAATAGAGCATGGCATTGCGCGAGGTTTTCTGATGATCGCTGACGGCATCGTGGCCGCCGCGCAAGGCCAGTTGATCGGCCAGGCCCAAGGGGCTGTCCCAGTCGAAGGAGGTGCCCCATTGCTGTTCACCGGTGCTCTTCTGGCCATCGTTATGCCGCGCCAGACCAATGCGCCAAGGCTTTTGCGGGGTGTTTTTGACCAGCACATTACTGCCACCGAGATCTTGCCCCGGCGCCAGCTCCATCTGCACGCGATTGGACGGCAAACGGTTCAGTTGATCGACCATCTGTTCGATGTCCCGCAGATTGAGCAAATCGCCCGCCTTGCCGGGAAAGCTCATGGCCAGTTCCCGCTCGGACAGGCCACTGCCCTCGGCACCCTTCAGCCCTTCCAGCCGGCCCTCAACGACCAGCACTTGCAAGTGACCGCTGGACAGGTCCTGTTGCGGCAAATAGGCACGACTGGTGACCAGGCCTTTTTCCAGGTAGTAATCGGTGATGACCTTGAGCAGCTCGTTAAGCTGTGGCACGCCCAGGCATTGGTTGATATAGGGCTTGAGCAGTTGTTCGCGCTCACTGGCCGAAAGACTGTCGGCGCCCTTGATTTCGATGGTCTTGATGGGGAAGCAACGGGTGTCCACAGGCGCAGTTGGCTGAGTCGGCTTCGCCGCCTTGCCAGGCAATTCCTTGAGTTCTTCCAGGCGTCGACGCTGCTCTTCGAGCAAGCGATCCTGGCGTTCGCGGATCAGGTCCGTGTCGCCGGGTGTTGGCGCAGCGTAGGCAAGTGTTAGCGGAGAAAGGCACAGCAAAGCCAGGCACGACCTCGCCCAATGGGCGGGTGAGAACATGTTCGATCCCTCGATACGGAAATGGCAGCAAACTGGCGAGCAGACAAAGCACCGGATATCGGTCTTCTCATTTCGGGGAACGCCGGAAAGTCCAGGCTGACTCCGAAAATACTCACGCTACTAATGCGCAAAACTACGCGCACACCAGACCCGGCATATCGCCTTCGGTTCAAAGGAGGGGAAACTTTCTGCTCAAAAAAGAGACGTGTCTCACAGGACGCATTAGAAACCACCGACATAAAGCGTCTTGTCGGACCTGTACGGGGTGGATTTTTTCGCGATGAGGGAACCGACGCCCGTACCGACCAAGGGGATTTGGCGCAAGAGAGGCAAACCAGTGGGGGGCTGGAGAATGATGGTGTCCCAGGGCAGGTTCGAACTGCCAACCTTCCCCTTAGGAGGGGGATGCTCTATCCAATTGAGCTACTGAGACACAAGTCGACCACGAGAAACGCGGTGCGTTGGACGGCGTGCATGTTAACGGTCAGCCTGGCGTTTGTCATGTCGTCCATGGCTTTTTAAGTGTAGGCAAATGTACCGTTCGCCAAGTCTCCCATCGAAGAGCCTGGACCGGACCGCCGCTCATCTGGCCCACCCTGCTCATTCTAGTAAATCGGCAAATCGCCACTATCCTATACAATACAAGGACAGCATCGCGCCGCCGCCTGCGTCATGGTTATCCGCCAGACGGTATGGCACATCGACACGATGCAGTGGTCACAAGATGCGGACCTGGAAATTTTTCCAACCAGTCCGCATTTTTGACGAAGGGTACTGGCATAACGCCTTTACGCGGATCAATATTTGTCACAGAATTGGCGCCAATGATCTGGCAATTTTGAGGCATGATGCGGGCCTCTTAACAATTCAGGTTGAACATTTGGCTAAGGGGCTTGTCCTATCGACATCCTGCGGCCAATCCCGAGAACCGCTCCCCTGAACTAACCGGTTAAATATATGCGCCCAATGAAACAGGCAATTTATTCCAGCCGTACGGCTGACAAGTTCGTCGTACGTCTGCCAGACGGAATGCGGGAACGCATTGCCGAGGTGGCTCGCAATCATCACCGCAGTATGAACTCCGAAATCATCGCGCGCCTTGAGCAAAGCCTTATTCAGGAAGGTGCGTTGGGTGAAGAGCTCAGCATGCGACTGGACAGCCCAGAGCTGTCACTGCATGAACGCGAGCTGCTTCAACGATTCCGACAACTCTCTCATCGCCAGCAAAACGCTCTCGTTTCGCTGATTGCTCATGACGTAGAAATGACCGCAGACGCGTCCTGATAGCATCCAAGATATTGAAGCCAGCCTTGTGCTGGCTTTTTTTTGCCTGGCATTTGGTGACTGAGATTTCCGGCGCCCACGAAAAAGCCCGCCAAATTGGCGGGCTTTCTTGAGGCGCGAATCAGAGCAGGAAAATCGTCGCCAATCCCAGGAAAATGAAGAACCCGCCGCTGTCGGTCATGGCGGTAATCATCACGCTGGCCCCCATGGCGGGGTCACGCCCCATTCGAGCCAGGGTCATGGGAATCAATACCCCCATCAAGGCCGCCAACAACAAGTTGAGCGTCATGGCGGCGGTCATCACCACTCCCAGCGACCAACTGCCGTATAGCAGGTACGCCACCACGCCGATCACCCCCCCCCAAACCAGACCGTTGATCAAGCCCACGGCCAGTTCCTTGCGCATCAATCGCGATGTATTGCCGGTACTGACCTGGTCCAGCGCCATGGCGCGGACGATCATGGTAATGGTCTGGTTGCCGGAGTTGCCGCCAATCCCTGCAACGATAGGCATCAGCGCCGCAAGGGCCACCAGTTTTTCGATGGAGCCTTCGAACAAGCCGATCACACGGGACGCGATGAAAGCCGTGATCAAATTGACCGCCAGCCAGGCCCAACGGTTACGCAGGGACTTCCAGACCGAGGCGAAGATGTCTTCCTCTTCGCGCAGACCGGCCATGTTGAGGACTTCGCTTTCGCTCTCCTCACGAATCAGGTCGACCATTTCGTCGATGGTCAGACGGCCGATCAACTTGCCGTTCTTGTCGACAACGGGCGCAGAAATCAAATCGTAACGTTCGAACGCCTGGGCCGCATCGTAGGCATCTTCGTCCGGATGAAAACTCACCGGATCACTGGCCATGACCTCGGCTACCTGCTTTTCCGGATCATTGACGAGCAATCGCTTGATAGGCAGCACGCCCTTAAGCACACCGTCGTAGTCCACCACAAAGAGCTTGTCGGTATGCCCCGGCAACTCCTTGAGACGGCGCAGATAACGCAATACCACTTCAAGACTGACATCCTCACGGATGGTCACCATCTCGAAGTCCATGAGCGCACCGACCTGCTCCTCGTCATAGGACAACGCCGAACGCACGCGCTCGCGCTGTTGGCCATCGAGGGTTTCCATCAGTTCGTGGATAACGTCCCGTGGCAGTTCGGGCGCAAGGTCGGCGAGTTCGTCGGCGTCCATTTCCTTGGCCGCCGCCAGCAGTTCGTGATCATCCATGTCAGCGATCAGGGTTTCACGAACCGAGTCGGACACTTCAAGCAGGATGTCACCGTCACGATCCGCCTGGACCAACTGCCAGACCGTCAGACGCTCTTCCAGCGGCAAGGCTTCAAGGATGTAGGCGACGTCGGCGGAGTGCAGGTCATCGAGCTTGCGTTGCAGCTCGACGAGATTCTGCCGGTGGACCAGGTTCTCGACCAGGTCGTGATGCGGGCCTTCCTGGCGATGCGTCAGGTCTTCGACCACCCGCTGGCGATGCAGCAGCTCAACGACTTGAGCAAGGCGATCCTGAAGGCTTTCCTGCGTTTTCTTTACTTCTATTTCGGTCATAGGCGAACTCCACTCCCAGCAGTGGAGCACGCCGGAAGGATCAATCAGTCAGTTCATGATTGGTAAAACGAGATATTGAGTAACTACTGGGTAAGTCCATGGGATATTCCACAAGCCCCGGCGGGGCTGACGGGCGCAATCATACACCGCTTGACGCTTTAAAACGTTAAAAAATCATGGCAAGAACAAGCGCTTGCGAGACATACCTGAACGCAGATTGAACCTCTATGCCTACGACGACTTATCCTGAAAAGAAAACACACGCCCCGGTAAAAATGTAGCGGCTAACCTTCTTTTCTTCACCGTCAAGGAGGACGTCAGGATGCTCGTCAGTCGCTACCTGTTTTTACTCGCTGCCCTGCCCTGCCTGCCTTTGGGGGCTGCCGGGCAAAGCGTGCATCGCTGCGAAAATACCGCCGGGCACGTAACCTTTACCACCCTGAGTTGCCGACCGGAAGAAACCCTGTCACTTCAGCAGATACATCCGACCAGCCCGGGCAGGGCCGAGCCAATGACAGAGGCCATGCTGCCCGAAGCAGAGTTTCGGCAAACATTCGGCAACAAAGCCAACCGCAAGGAACCGACTGTTGTCGGCCAACTCGAAGACCGCTGTGGCAACCTGCTCAATGCCAGACAACGCCGCGAAGCGATCATGAACCGGCGAGTCGTCAGTGGCATGAGCCAGCAGGACGTGGAAAGCGCCCTGGGCAGACCCGACTCGGTCAAGATCAGGAATTCGAGCACGCGATATACCTACAAAGCGAAAAAAGGTCGCAGCGCAGAGATCGTGTTCGATGAGAAAGGGTGCGTGAAAGGCAAATCACAGACAGCAAAAAGCCCGCGTTAAACGCGGGCTTTTTGGTGTTTGGTGCACTCGACAGGATTCGAACCTGTGACCGCTCGGTTCGTAGCCGAGTACTCTATCCAGCTGAGCTACGAGTGCAAGTTGTGGTTTTATACCAGATCACAACTGGTTGAAGCCAAGTTATTTGCATCACTGCAAAAAACTCTTAAATGGTGCACTCGACAGGATTCGAACCTGTGACCGCTCGGTTCGTAGCCGAGTACTCTATCCAGCTGAGCTACGAGTGCATTTGTTGCCGCGCATTATAGGTCGCCGAATCTTTTTGTAAAGCGCTTTTTTTCAGTAATTTCAATAACTTACCGATAAAGCCAGATTACGTCGCACTAAATAAATAATGGCGGAGAACGGGGGATTCGAACCCCCGACACCCTTTTGAGGTGTACTCCCTTAGCAGGGGAGCGCCTTCGGCCACTCGGCCAGCTCTCCGCAACACGGGGCGTATATTAACCACCTTCATCCCCGTTTGCAAACATAAAAAACGATAAAAATTAATGGCTTGGTTCGTCGTCCTTCTCTTTCTTGATACGCAGGTAAATTTCCTCTCGGTGCACCGCGACCTCTTTCGGGGCGTTGACGCCAATACGCACTTGATTTCCTTTGACGCCGAGCACGGTCACGGTGATTTCGCCATCGCCAATAATCAGGCTCTCTGCGCACCGACGAGTCAGAATCAGCATACCTTTCTCCTCACGCAATTCAGTTCAGGGACAACAGTCTGCAAAAAAAGGCGTAGGCCCTACGAACCGAAACGGTCGCAGCCTACAAGCCTAGTATTGACCAGCGCGAGCAAAAGAACAGTTTTGGAGCGCGCCTTTCAGAAAAACAAAGGGCGCGGTAAACCGCGCCCCAAGACAACGCCTTACTCGCCCTGTCGGGCAGCAGCGTCGAGTTCGAAAGCCGTGTGCAGGGCGCGCACGGCCAGTTCCAGGTACTTCTCTTCGATGACCACGGAAACCTTGATTTCCGAAGTAGAGATCATCTGGATGTTGATGCTTTCCTTGGCCAGGGATTCGAACATACGGCTGGCCACGCCTGCGTGAGAGCGCATGCCGACACCGACGATCGAGACCTTGGCGATCTTGGTATCACCCACCACTTCCCGGGCACCAATCTCATCAGCAGTCTTTTTCAGCACCGCTTCAGCGGCCTGGTAGTCGTTGCGGTGCACGGTGAAGGTGAAGTCGGTGGTGTTATCGTGCGCGACGTTCTGCACGATCATGTCGACTTCGATGTTCGCGGCACTGATCGGGCCGAGAATCTTGAACGCCACGCCGGGGGTGTCTGGCACGCCACGGATGGTCAGCTTGGCTTCATCGCGGTTGAAAGCGATGCCGGAAATGATCGGCTGTTCCATGGATTCCTCTTCATCAATAGTAATGAGGGTGCCCGGACCCTCTTTGAAGCTGTGCAGAACGCGCAGCGGAACGTTGTACTTGCCGGCGAATTCGACGGCCCGGATCTGCAGCACCTTGGAACCGAGGCTGGCCATTTCCAGCATCTCTTCGAAGGTGATCTTGTCCAGGCGCTGAGCCACTGGCACCACCCGTGGGTCGGTGGTGTAGACACCATCCACATCGGTGTAGATCTGGCATTCGTCAGCCTTGAGTGCCGCCGCCAGCGCCACGCCCGTGGTATCGGAACCGCCACGGCCGAGGGTGGTGATATTGCCGTGCTCGTCCACACCCTGGAAACCGGCGACCACCACGACGCGACCGGCCTTCAGGTCGCCGCGAATTTTCTGATCGTCGATCTGCAGAATACGCGCTTTATTGTGCGCGCTGTCCGTCAGGATACGAACCTGGTTGCCGGTGTAGGACACCGCCGGCACACCCCGCTTGATCAGCGCCATGGCCAGCAAGGCGATGGTCACCTGCTCGCCAGTGGAAACGATCACATCCAGTTCGCGCGGAACCGGCTGTTGGTCGCCGCTGATTTGCTTGGCCAGATCGATCAGACGGTTGGTCTCGCCGCTCATGGCCGACAGCACAACCACCAGGTCATCGCCCGCTTCACGGAATTTCTTAACCTTGTCGGCGACTTGTTCGATTCTCTCGACAGTACCGACCGAGGTGCCTCCAAATTTCTGTACGATCAAAGCCATTTCAAAGCCGCCTCTGCCCATGAAGGGCGCCCAATAATCACTCAACAGCGACCGGAGTCGTCACTAGACAACGACCCCGGAGCACTGCCTTAAATACCCTGCTCTACAAATGCAACGGTTTGGGCCAGTGCTGCGTCCAGCGCGCCGGCGTCGGTGCCGCCGCCTTGCGCCATGTCCGGACGACCACCGCCCTTGCCGCCCACTGCCGCAGCGGCCTGCTTCATCAAATCACCGGCTTTGAGTTGGCCAGTCAGGTCTTTGGTCACGCCTGCGACGAGAACGACCTTTTCCTCATGGACACTGCCGAGCAGGATCACTGCGCGGCCGAGTTTGTTTTTCAGTTGATCGACCAGCGCCAGCAGTGCCTTGCCGTCCTGGCCATCCAGGCGCGCGGCCAGCACTTTCACGCCCTTGACGTCCACGGCCTGGGCCGACAGATCGTCGCCTGCGGCGCTGGCAGCCTTGGCCTGCAACTGCTCGAGTTGCTTTTCCAGCAGACGGTTGCGCTCCAGCACAGCCGAGAGCTTGTCGATCAGGTTGTCACGGCTGCCCTTGATCAGGCTCGCCGCTTCCTTGAGTTGTTCTTCGGCGGTGTTGAGGTACGCCAGGGCCGCCGCGCCGGTGACTGCTTCGATGCGACGCACACCAGAAGCCACACCGCCTTCGCTGATGATCTTCAGCAGGCCGATGTCACCGGTCCGGTTGGCATGGATACCACCGCACAGCTCCACGGAGAAATCGCCGCCCATGCTCAGCACACGCACGCTGTCGCCGTACTTCTCGCCAAACAGCGCCATGGCGCCCTTGCGCTTGGCGGTCTCGATGTCGGTTTCTTCGGTCTCGACCGGCGAATTCTTGCGGATCTCGGCGTTGACGATGTCTTCCAGCGCCTTGAGTTGCTCAGGCTTGATAGCCTCGAAATGGCTGAAGTCAAAGCGCAAGCGCTGACTGTCCACCAAAGAGCCTTTCTGCTGAACATGCTCGCCCAGTACCTGACGCAACGCGGCATGCAGCAAGTGCGTCGCCGAGTGGTTCAGCGAGGTAGCGTGACGAACCTCGGCGTCGACATGCGCGGCTACCGGAGCGGCAATCATCAGGCTGCCCGAGGCCAATACGCCGTGGTGCAGGAATGCGCCGCCGGTCTTGGTGGTGTCACGCACATCGAAACGCGAGTTGCCGGCCTGCAGGTAACCGCTGTCACCGATCTGTCCGCCGGATTCGGCGTAGAACGGCGTCTGGTCCAGCACGATCACCCCTTCCTGGCCTTCGCTCAGGATGTCGACCGACTGCCCGTCCTTATAGATAGCCACGATCTTGGCCGAACCGGTCGTGGCGGCGTAGCCGGTGAATTCGGTGGCCACGTCAACCTTGACCAGGCTGTTGTAGTCCATGCCGAAGGAGCTGGCGGAGCGCGCGCGCACTCGCTGGGCTTCCATCTCGCGCTCGAAACCTTCCTCGTCGAGGGTCAGGTTGCGTTCGCGGGCGATGTCGCCCGTCAGGTCCATCGGGAAACCGTACGTGTCGTACAACTTGAACACGACATCGCCCGGTACCACGTTGCCCTTGAGCTCGGCCAAATCCTGCTCGAGGATCTTCAACCCCTGCTCCAGGGTTTTGGCGAACTGCTCTTCCTCACCCTTGAGCACGCGCTCGATGTGGGCCTGCTGGGATTTGAGTTCCGGGAAGGCCTCGCCCATTTCGGCCACCAGGGCCGCGACGATCTGATAGAAGAAGCTGCCCTTGGCGCCCAGCTTGTTGCCGTGACGGCAGGCGCGACGAATGATCCGACGCAACACATAGCCGCGGCCTTCGTTGGACGGCAACACACCATCGGCAATCAGGAAGCCGCAGGAACGGATATGGTCGGCCACCACTTTGAGCGAAGCCTGGTTGTCGTTACTGCAACCGATGGCCTTGGCCGAAGCACTCAACAGGCTCTGGAACAGGTCGATTTCGTAGTTGGAGTGAACGTGCTGCAACACCGCACTGATCCGCTCCAGGCCCATGCCGGTGTCGACCGACGGCGCTGGCAACGGATGCAACACGCCATCGGCGGTGCGGTTGAACTGCATGAAGACGTTGTTCCAGATCTCGATGTAGCGGTCGCCATCTTCTTCCGGCGAGCCGGGTGGGCCGCCCCAGATGTCGGCGCCGTGATCGTAGAAAATCTCGGTGCAAGGGCCGCACGGGCCGGTGTCGCCCATGGTCCAGAAGTTATCGGAGGCGTATGGCGCACCCTTGTTGTCGCCAATGCGCACCATGCGCTCAGCCGGGACACCGACCTCTTTGGTCCAGATGTCATAAGCCTCGTCATCGCTGGCGTAGACCGTTACCCAGAGTTTCTCCTTGGGCAGGTTCAGCCACTTGTCGGAGGTCAGGAACGTCCAGGCAAAGGTGATGGCGTCGCGCTTGAAATAATCACCGAAACTGAAGTTACCCAGCATTTCGAAGAAGGTGTGGTGACGAGCGGTATAGCCGACGTTTTCCAGGTCGTTGTGCTTGCCGCCGGCGCGCACGCATTTCTGGCTGCTGACGGCACGGGTGTAGGCACGTTTTTCCTGGCCCAGGAAGCAGTCCTTGAACTGGTTCATCCCCGCGTTGGTGAACAGCAGGGTCGGGTCGTTGCCCGGAATCAAAGAGCTGGAGGCTACTCGGGTGTGGCCTTGCTCTTCGAAGAAGCGAAGGAAGGCTTCACGGATTTCTGCGCTTTTCATTAGGTTCTTCCACGGAGGCTGCGGCCAAAGGCCTGTGCAAAACGTCAACAGACGAAGCAACGGCAAAGGGCCGCATTATATCGGCCCTTCGCGTGGGGTACAGCGTGTTTATGCGATAGAAACTGTCAATTGGGCCGCTTGGCGGGTCAGTTACGGGAAAAGTCGACGAAAGAGCGGATCACTTCGTCGATTTGCGCGGCGCTGACATCCATGTGGGTCACCATTCGCAGGCGTGGCGCGGCGCTGAGCTTGATACCACGCTCGGCGGCAAACGCCCTGATGGCCTCGGCCCGCTCGCCCATCTGCACGTAGACCATGTTGGTCTGCACCGGCTCGACCTCGTAACCCGCCCCACGCAAGCCCTCGGCAAGCCGCTGGGCATTGGCGTGGTCATCGGCCAGGCGCTGGACCTGATGATCCAGGGCATACAACCCCGCCGCAGCCAGGATCCCGGCCTGGCGCATACCCCCGCCCACCATCTTGCGCAGCCGGCGCGCCTTGCCGATCAGTTCGGCGCTGCCGCAGAGGACCGAGCCAACGGGAGCGCCAAGGCCCTTGGACAGGCACACCGACACCGAATCGAAATGTTGGGTGATCTCCCGGGCATCGACGTTCAACTTGACCGCGGCGTTGTACAGCCGCGCGCCGTCAAGGTGCAACGCCAGGCCGTGCTCGCGCGTGAAACGCCGGGCCCGGGCCAGATACTCCAGCGGCAGGACCTTGCCTTGCATGGTGTTTTCCAGCGCCAGCAGGCGAGTACGGGCGAAGTGGAAGTCATCGGCTTTGATCGCGGCAGCAACCTGCTCCAGGTCCAGAGAGCCGTCCGCTTGCACGTCAAGGGGTTGCGGCTGGATTGAACCCAGTACCGCCGCCCCGCCGCCTTCGTATTTATAGGTGTGAGCCTGCTGGCCAACGATGTATTCATCACCACGCTCGCAATGGGCCATCAGCCCCAGCAAGTTGCTCATGGTGCCGGTGGGTACGAACAGCGCCGCGGCAAAGCCCAGGCGCCCGGCCAGTTCGGCCTCGAGGCGATTGACGGTCGGATCTTCGCCATACACATCGTCGCCGGTCGGCGCGCTGGCCATCGCATCCAGCATGGCGGCGGAAGGTTGGGTGACGGTGTCGCTGCGAAGATCGATAACGCTCATGAATCTGGCCTCGGGTGCGGGTGGGGGGAATTCCCTTTCGAAGGTCAATTACTGCGGTCATGGCGACGATTAATCAAGACCAGTCGAAGGAAAAGATCACCTGCACCTGAAGATCTCTCAGAACACCTATGGGAGCGAGCTTGCTCGCGATGGCGGCAGCGCATCCAACATCAATGCAATCTGAACCACCGCTATCGCGAGCAAGCTCGCTCCCACAGGGGTTATGTGTTAAAAATCCTGCGCCGCCAAAAACCATGGCGGCGAAACGTTCTCAGGGCGGGGTGCAATTCCCCACCGGCGGTAATTGCACGCAAGGTGCATAGCCCGCGAGCGCTTGGCGATACACGGCTTTTGCGGTGTAGCGTCAAGGTCAGCAGACCCGGTGTGATTCCGGGGCCGACGGTCATAGTCCGGATGAAGAGAGAACGGGATCGGCACCCAAGGGCCGTCTGCGACTGTCTGCGCGCGACGCACCCTCGAATCCCCTTCGATTCATGACGCCCTGTTTTTTACACAAACAGGAACCAGAACATGCAACCCACCGCAATCGACAGTAAAAGCAAACATCATCCGGGCGAGCGCGTCGCGTTCATCCAGGCCTGCTGGCACAAGGAAATCGTCGACCAGAGTCGTAAAGGCTTCGTCGCCGAAATGATCAATCAGGGTTATCAGGAAAGCGATATCGACTTCTTCGAAGTCGGCGGCGCCTTCGAGATCCCGCTGCATACCAAGCTGCTGGCCAAATCTGGCCGCTACGCCGGCATCGTCGCCGCCGGCCTGGTGGTGGACGGCGGCATCTACCGTCACGAATTCGTCGCCCAATCGGTGATCAGCGGCCTGATGCAGGTTCAGCTGGAAACCGAGGTGCCGGTGTTCTCGGTCGTACTCACTCCCCATCACTTCCACGCTGGGGAAGAACATCAGAAGTTCTTCTTTGAGCATTTCGTGCACAAGGGCCAGGAAGCGGCGAAGACCTGTGCCGATACCCTGCACAAGACCCGGGCGTTGCGGCGCAGTGAGCAGCGGGCGGTAGCGGTCTAAATCCAGACACAGATCCAAATGTGGGAGCGAGCCTGCTCGCGATAGCAATGTAGCAGTCGACAGCAATGGCGACTGACACTCCGTCATCGCGAGCAAGCTCGCTCCCACAAAAGGCTTGTATCAGTTTGGGATTCAGGTCAGGCCAGGTTTTCGTCCGTCGCCGGCACAATCAGGATCCCGGCCCGCAAACCATTCTTCACCTTGGGGTTGGGGAAGATGATCCGGGCGCCCTCTTCTTCGATCACCCAGCGGGTCTGGGCAATGTCTTCGGCCAGCACATAACCTTTTCCAAGTTCCGAGAAGTTCTCGATGTCCGCCGGTAGGTTCAGGCGGAAACTGTCGCTGTGCTTGATGATTTCCCGCGCGACGCTGAACAGTTGCAGGCCGTCCAGACTTTCGTCCGATTCGGGTTCGCTGCCTTCGATGATCTGTTGCAGACGGGTTTCCAGCAGGCTGACGTTGACACCGTCGTTTTCCCCGAACGGCCGGGCCTTGCCCAGTTCCAGGGTGAAAGACTCGGCACCCAACTGGTCATAGGTGTAGGCGCTGAACACAATGGACGGTTTGTTCTGCAGCAGCACCGCTTCCATGCCGGCGGCGCGCAGCCGCGCCAGTTCACGGCGTGAATGCTGGCGACCTTCCTTCCACGGATACAGGGCGAATTGCTCAATCTTCGAACCCCGGATGGCGGTGTGCAGGTCGTAATGCAAGCGACTGCGGTCCGGCACGCTGAAGAAACTGGCGGCCAACCGCTCCAATTCGCACGCCCGCAACGCCTCGGCGCCGCCGCTCAACTCATGGCGACCATTGAACAACCGATTGACGTCCTGCTCGACAAAACGCTCTCCGCGACGAATGGCCTCGGGATTGCCGAACAGAAACAGAATGCGTGCCCGTGGCTTGAGATCCCCACGGGCGATGTCGTGCAGCAACCGATCAAGCAATTCGATCGGTGCGGTTTCGTTGCCGTGGATACCGGCTGACAGCAACAGGTCCTGGCCATTGTCCCGGGCCTGGGGCGGCTTGACCTCCAGCGCGCCCTCGCTCAGCCAGCGCATCCGTACGCCCTCGACAGTCAGTTGAGTCTTCTCCGCCGGTTCACGGCCGGCGAGGGTCAGTTCAAGCAATTTGCCGAGGGCGAGCATAGCGCGGCTCCTTAATGGTCGTGGCCGCAATCCGGGCCATGGACATGATCATCGTCGCCCATGTCGGCCGGTTCCATTTCCAGTTGCAGGCTCACCAGGTTGGTCGCCAATGGGCGCAACAACAGGTTGGCGTATTCCTCATCGCCTTCTTCGACATCGACACCGATCAGCAACTGACCGCGGCCGTCCTGCTGGATCCACAGCTCTTTGCCCTGCCACATGACCGCAACGCGGGTGCAGGAGGTTTCCAGTTGGGTGCCGTCGGTGTCTTCAAGGATCAGTTGCAAGGTATCGCTCATGTTTTTACGTTCTCGTCGGGGAAAAAGGCAACGCGCCCTGCTTTGACTGTAGTCAGGTCGCGCGCGCTTTCAATTGATCTGGAAAGGATAAACCGCGCCAAGTTTAAGGATTTGTGTCAGCTCATCCAGTGCCGCCCGGCATTCGAGCAGCAACTGCGGGTCTGCCAGGTCGTTTTCGGTCATACGATCGCGGTAGTGACGCTCGACCCATTGGGTCAGCGAATCGTACAACGGCGCGGTCATGATAACCCCTGGGTTGACGGCGGCCAGTTCGGTTTCATTGAGTGCCACGCGCAGCCTCAGGCAAGCCGGGCCACCGCCGTTCTGCATGCTTTGCTTGAGGTCGAAGACCTTCACTTCGCCGATCACCCCGCCAGAGCCCGTCAGGCCTTGCAGGTACTGCCAGACGCGTTCGTTGCCGCGGCACTCCTCCGGCACGATCAACAGCATCGAGCCGTCGGGACGCGACAGCAACTGGCTATTGAACAGGTAGGAACGTACCGCGTCATCGACGGTAACCGCCGAACGCGGCACGCATACCGACTGAAATTTCCCACCGACCTTGGCGAGTTTGCTGCTCAGCTCGGCCAGCATCCGGTCGGTCTCGAGAAACGCATCCTCGTGATAGAACAACACTTCGCCGTTGCCCACCGCGATCACATCATTGTGGAACACGCCCTGGTCGATCACCGATGGGTTCTGTTGGGCGTAGACCACGCCCTCCTCCCTCAGACCATGCAGACGAGCGACCGCTTGAGAAGCTTCCAGGGTCTGGCGCGCCGGGTACTTCTGCGGCGCGGGAAAACGGGTATCGAAGGCGCTGCGGCCGAACACGAAGAATTCAACACCGGCCTCGCCGTAGGTCCGGCAGAAACGCGTGTGGTTGGCCGCGCCTTCGTCGCCGAACTGCGCCACCGCTGGCAGCGCGGCGTGGTGGGCGAAGTGCTGCTGATCGGCAAACATCGCCCCCAGTACGCGACTGGTGGTCGGGTGTTCAATGCTGCGGTGGTATTTGCAGTTCAGGTTGGCGGCAGTGAAATGCACGCGGCCGTCAGCCGTGTCGGCGCTTGGGCTGACAGTGGCGGCGTTGGCCACCCACATGCTGGAGGCCGAGCAACTGGCGACCAGCAGCGGCATCGCTTCTTTGGCAGCCTGCTGAATGACCTGGGCATCGCTGCCGGCAAAACCCAACCGACGCAGGGCCGCCACGTCGGGACGCTCCTGTGGCGCCAGCACACCTTGCTGGAAGCCCATGTCCATCAGCGCTTTCATTTTCGCCAGGCCCTGCAACGCCGCTTCCTTGGGGTTGGAGGACTGTTGGCTATTGCTCTGGGACGCGACGTTGCCGTACGAGAGCCCGCCGTAGTTGTGGGTCGGCCCCACTAGACCGTCAAAGTTGACTTCATAGGATTTCATCAGCGAGGCTCCACGAGAATCTGTTTTTTATAGGCATCAAGTAACAACCGCAGCGCGGCCATCGCGAGCAAGCTCGCTCCCACAGGGTTTTGCGCAATCCTTTGTGGGAGCGAGCTTGCTCGCGATTGGGGTTCACACCATGCTCACGCCGGGAGTAAGGGCAGCCGGCATGACAAGGCTTGGTGTCTCCAGGGAAGCCACCGGATACGCACAATAATCGGCCGCGTAGTAGGCACTGGCGCGGTGGTTGCCCGAGGCCCCAACACCGCCGAACGGCGCGCTGCTGGCCGCTCCCGTCAGTTGTTTGTTCCAGTTGACGATGCCGGCACGGCTCTGCAGCCAAAACTGCTGGTAGCGCTCCTGGGAATCCGACAGCAGGCCCGCAGCCAAGCCATATTGGGTGTTGTTGGCCTCGGTGATTGCCGCAGCGAAATCCGCGTAGCGAATCACCTGCAACAACGGCCCGAACAGTTCTTCATCAGGACGCTCGGCTACCGTCGTCACATCCAGGATGCCCGGTGTCAGTAACGCAGCCTGGGCTTGCGGTTGGGTCATGGTCAACAGCGGCACGGCGCCCAGGCCCAGCAAATGGTTCTGCGCATCCATCAGCGCCTTGGCTGCGGCCAGGGAAATCACCGAGCCCATGAACGGCGCCGGTTGCTGATCAAAGGCGCCGACTTCCAGCGTCGAGCTGACCGCCACCAGGCGCGCCAGCAAGGTATCGCCCCACGCCCCTTCGGGCACCAACAGGCGGCGCGCGCAGGTACAGCGCTGGCCGGCAGAAATGAAGGCCGACTGAATGATGGTGTAGACCGCCGCGTCGACGTCCGCCACCTCATCCACCACCAGCGGATTATTACCGCCCATTTCCAGCGCCAGGATCTTGTCCGGGCGCCCGGAAAACTGTTGATGCAACAGGTTGCCGGTGCGGCTGGAGCCGGTGAAAAACAACCCGTCGATGCCCGGATTGGCCGCCAGGGCGATACCGGTTTCCCGCGCGCCTTGCAGCAGGTTCAGCACGCCCGCCGGCAGGCCGGCCTCGACCCAGCACTTGACCGTCAGCTCAGCGACTTTCGGGGTCAGTTCGCTGGGTTTGAACAACACGGTGTTGCCCGCCAACAAGGCCGGGACGATGTGACCGTTGGGCAAATGGCCGGGGAAGTTGTAAGGGCCGAACACTGCCACCACACCGTGGGGCTTGTGCCGCAGCACAGCGGTAGCGTCACCCAGGGGGCCGCTTTTTTCGCCGGTCCGCTCGCGGTAGCTCTGAATCGAAATGGCGACCTTGTTGACCATGCTGGTGACTTCGGTGGTCGCTTCCCACAACGGCTTGCCGGTTTCTTCACCGATGCAGTGGGCCAGTTCATCGGCGTGGCTCTTCAAGGCAGCGGCAAACGCTTCCAGCACCTGGATACGCTCATCCAGCGAACGGCGGGCCCAGTCCGGGAAGGCCTGACGCGCGGCCTGCACCGCCGACTCCACCTGCGCCGCCGTGGCGCCATTGCCAGACCACAGCACTTGCTGGGTCACCGGGTTCAACGACTCAAAGAGATCACCCTGACCTTCCAGCCAGCTTCCAGCGATGTACAGCGACTTCATTATTTCGACTCCCGAGCAGCGGACAACGCAACGGCGCGCACCTGATCGCCGGCGTTGAGTTGAAGACGTTTGGCAGTCAGCGGATCAACCACCAAGGTGCCCGCGGCCAAGCGCGCCGGTGCAGCAGTGATGCGGCAGTCTTCGCGTTTGCGGTTATGCATGATGAACGGCGTGGCGTCGTCGCCCGGCGTGCCGATGGCCAATACCAGTGCCTGGCTGTCGCGGATCGCGCGGATCTTGCCGGTTTCACATTCAACGGCCGGACCGGCGTCGAAGATGTCAACGTAACCCTGGTAACTGAAACCTTCGCTCTTGAGCATCGACAGCGCTGGCTCCGTGTCGGGATGAACCTGGCCGATCACCGCCCGGGCATCCTCCGACAGGAAACAGGTGTACAGCGGGAACTTGGGCATCAGCTCAGCGATGAAGGCCTTGTTGCCCACGCCGGTCAGGTAGTCGGCCTGGCTGAACTCCATCTTGAAAAAGTGTCGCCCCAGGCTTTCCCAGAACGGCGAGCGGCCTCGGTCATCGGACATGCCACGCATCTCGGCGATGATCTTGTTGCCAAACAGTTTCGGGAATTCGGCGATGAACAGCAGCCGCGCCTTGGCCAACATGCGGCCATTGAGGCCAGTGCGGTAGTCGGCGTGCAGGAACAGCGAACACAGCTCGGAGTTGCCGGTCAGGTCGTTGGCCAAAAACAGCGTCGGGATTTCCCGATAGATGTTCAGCTCCTGGGAGGCGCTGACCGTCAGGCCGACCCGGAAGTTGTACCAGGGCTCGCGCAGCCCAACGGCCCCGGCGATGGCTGAGATGCCCACCACACGACCGTCGTCGTCTTCGAGCACGAACAGGTAGTCCGCATCGCCACGTCCGGCTTCGCCGCGAAAAGTCTTCTCGGCCCAGCCGACCCGATGAGCCAGGCGCTCCTCGTTGGCCGGCAAGGTGGTCAGGCCGGTGCCGGTGCTGCGGGCCAGGGCAATCAGAGCGGGTAAATCGCTGCTGCGTACGGGACGAACGATCATGCTATCTCCTCAAACGGGCCGCTTGCGCCACCCGCGAAACTTCGCTGTAAGGCGTTAAACCGCCACCAGGCGCACGCTGGCACCCTCACCGACGCCCAAGGCTTCGGCCGCTTCCATATCCAGGGTCACCGGTTTGCCGGGCGCGTAGTCAAGCTCCAACAGAACGGCGCGGTAATCCTGCAACTGGGCGTTGGCCACCAGGTATTGTCGGCCGGCGCCCTTGACGGGCTCGCCGAGCTTGACCGGCACCACGCGGCTCTGGGCAATCGAGCGGATCCCCGAGACACGGGCATGCAGAGTCGGGCCACCGTCAAAGATGTCGATGTAATGATCGGTCTCGAAACCCTCGCGCATGAGGATGTCGAAGGTGATCTGCGCACGCGGATGGACCTGGCCCATGGCTTCCTGGGCGGCGTCCGGCAACAGCGGCACGTAGATCGGGTAATGCGGCATCAGCTCGGCGAGGAAAGTGCGGCTCTTCAGCCCGCACAGGCGCTCGGCGGCAGCGTAGTTGAGGTCGAAGAAGTTACGACCGATGGCGTCCCAGAACGGCGAATCGCCATTTTCATCGCTGTAGCCGACGATCTCGGTCACCACCGAATCGGCAAAGCGCTCCGGATGGCTGGCGACGAACAGCAGGCGTCCACGCGAATTGAGTTCCGACCAGGGCGAACCGACCAATTCCGGCACCACATAGAAGCTGGTCAGCAGGCTGTTGCCGGTCAGGTCGTGGCACTGGGAAAGCACGTGGATCTTGTTGTGGATCTTCAGCTCACGGGAGGCGTGAACGAACGTTTCGTTGCGGAAACTGTAGAACGGCTCGGAATAACCGGCCGAGGCGACGATGGCCGAACAGCCCGCCAGCTTGCCGGTCGCGGTATCTTCAAGGACGAAGAAATAGCTTTCTTCGCCGTTGAAGCTGACTTCGGCGGCAAACGAGGCTTCACTCGCGGCGATCTTGTCGCTCAGGCGTTCCACGTCATCCGGCAAGGAAGTGACACCGATCGGACTGTCCGCAGCCAGACGCTGTACCTCGCCCAGATCCGCCATTTGTGCGGGGCGCATCACCAGCATGGTGTCACTCCTTTACTTGAAATAAATGGTTCGACCATTAGGTCGATACACAGAAAAATAACTAAACGACACGCTGACCCGCATTGCATCTGCGGCGGTCTTCGATTTTTCAGCCGCTGCAAGACTCCTGTGGGAACAAGCTTGCTCGCGATAGCGGTGTGTCAGACAACATCAATGCTGACTGATCCGGCACCATCGCGAGCAAGCTCGCTCCCACAAGGGGTCCGGTTCAGCCTTAGGCTTGCGTCAGCTTCGCCGCGGCGCGCTCGAAGCGGTCCAGGCCGGCATCGATGTCGGCATCTTCGACCACCAGGCTCGGCGCGAAACGAATCACGTCCGGACCTGCCTGCAGGATCATCAGGCCTTCCTGTTCAGCAGCGTTGAAAATGTCCTTGGCCTTGCCTTTCCAGGCGTCGTTCAGCACACAGCCGATCAGCAGCCCCAACCCACGCACCTGGGTGAACAGGCCGTATTTCTCGCCGATCTGCTCCAGCCGAGCCTTGAACTTGCGGTGCTTGGCTTTGACGCCTTCGAGCACTTCAGGCGTATTGACGGTATCGATCACCGCTTCGGCCACCGCACACGCCAGCGGGTTGCCGCCATAAGTGGTGCCGTGGGTGCCGACCACCAGATGCTTGGCCAACGCTTCGGTGGTGAGCATTGCCGCGATCGGGAAACCACCGCCCAGGCTCTTGGCGCTGGTGAGGATGTCCGGGACCACGCCGTAATGCATGTAGGCGAACAAGTGGCCGCTACGGCCCATGCCGGTCTGCACTTCATCGAATACCAGCAGCGCGTCGTGGGCATCGCACAAATCACGGGCACCTTGCAGGTAACCCAGCTCGGCCGGCAATACGCCGCCCTCGCCCTGGATCGGCTCCAGCACCACGGCGCACGTCTTGTCCGAAATGGCCGCTTTCAAAGCCGCCAGGTCGTTGTAAGGGACGTGGGTAATACCGGTGATTTTAGGACCGAAACCGTCGGAATACTTCGATTGCCCGCCCACGTTCACGGTGAACAGCGTACGGCCGTGGAAGCTGTTGAGCGCGGCAATGATTTCGTACTTCTCGCTCCCGAAACGATCGAACGCGACGCGACGGGCCAGCTTGAAGGCGGCCTCGTTGGCTTCGGCGCCGGAGTTGCAGAAGAAAGCCCGCTCGGCAAAGGTTGCATTGACCAGTTTATGGGCCAGGCGCAGGGCCGGCTCATTGGTAAAGACGTTGGACACATGCCACAGCTTGTTCGCTTGTTCGGTCAGGGCGGCGACCAGTTTCGGATGGGCGTGCCCCAATACGTTGACCGCGATACCGCCGGCGAAGTCGATCAGTTCGCGACCGGACTGGTCCCACACGTGGGAACCGGCGCCACGCACAGGGATGAAAGCAGCAGGCGCATAGTTGGGGACCATAACCTGATCGAAATCGGCGCGTTGTACGGCGGCTTGCTCAACGGACATCGGAGTCTCCTGAAGAGGAACACCCGCCTGGAACTGGCGAGCGATGAGGGGATTGTAAGGACAGTTTTCAGCCCGGCCTTGTCGCCAAGCGACAACTTCTTATAGCGCCAACCCCCGTTTTTAGCGGGTTTATGGCAATGCGACAAATAGCGTCGCAAAGGCGCAGTTTAAACGTTGTCGCGGGATTTTAGGCGTTGGCTTCTACATTTCCCTGGCCATGCAAAACCCTGTGGCGAGGGGATTTATCCCCTCGCCACAGGGTTACATACCCCCGCCCTTACAGAGGAGGCGCCGGCCCTAGCCGCGTTCGGACGGCACCGACGACAATTCGAATGGGCTGCTGCTGCGCCGCTGGTTGCGGTCTTCCCGAGGCGTGGCGCCGAAGAAGTTGCGATAGGCGCTGGAAAAATGTGGCCCCGAGGAGAAGCCGCAGGACAGGCCGATCTGAATGATCGATTTGCTGGTCTGCATCAGCATCTGCCGCGCCTTGTTCAGACGCAGTTCCAGGTAGTACTGGCTCGGCACGCGATTGAGGTATTGCTTGAAAATCCGCTCCAACTGGCGACGGGACACGCACACATGCTGGGCAATTTCGTCGGTGGTCAGCGGTTCTTCGATGTTGGCTTCCATCAACAGCACGGCCTGGGTGAGCTTCGGATGGCTGGAGCCCAGACGGTTCTGCAACGGGATGCGCTGGCGCTCACCCCCCTCGCGGATGCGCTCGACCACCAGCTCTTCAGAGACCGCGCCGGCCAGTTCCGCGCCGTGATCGCGCGCCAACACAGCCAGCAGCAGATCGAGCACCGACATGCCACCGCAAGCGGTCAGGCGATCGCGGTCCCAGTCAAACAGATGGCTGGTGGCAATGACCTTGGGGAAACGCTCGGAAAAGTCGTCCTGCCAGCGCCAATGCACGGCGGCGCGGAAACCATCGAGAAGACCCAGTTGGGCCAACGGGTAGACACCGGCGGACAAACCGCCAATCACACAACCGGCACGCACCAGCTGTTTGAGCGCGCTGCTCAGGGGTGGCGCAAGAGCGGACGGGGGTTCGTCAGCCAGCAGAAACAGCTTCTGGAACCCTTCAAGCTTGCCGGCCCAGGGTTCGCCCGGTAGCTGCCAGGCGCCTTCGGTCTGCGGCTCGGCCTGCAAAAACGACAATTCGTAGACGACATCCGGATGCACCCGCTGAGCAACACGCAAGGCCTCCTCGGCCAGCGCCAGCGTCAAGGCTTTAGTGCTGGGCCAAATCAGGAAACCAATTCGATGGGCAGTCATGGTGGGCAATCCGAAGCGAAAACAGTGTTAAAGCCAAAAGCGGCTGCAACCAAATTAGACCATCTGGCGCGCGATGCGCAGCATGACCTGAATCAGGTGCGTAACGGGAGCGATTACTTGAGGCTGCCCGAAAGAAATTGTTGCAGCCGCTCCGATTGCGGATTGACCAGCACTTCGCGCGGGTTGCCGCTTTCTTCAACGATGCCTTTGTGCAGGAAGATCAGTTGGTTCGACACTTCCCGGGCAAAGCCCATTTCGTGGGTCACCACCACCATGGTCCGGCCTTCCAGCGCCAGGGCCTGCATCACTTTGAGCACATCGCCCACCAGTTCCGGATCAAGGGCCGAAGTCGGCTCGTCGAACAGCATGACTTCCGGTTCCATCGCCAGCGCCCGGGCAATCGCCACGCGCTGCTGTTCGCCGCCGGACATGTGGCCCGGGTAGGCGTCCTTGCGATGCGCCACGCCGACCTTGTTCAGGTAGTGCTCGGCCTTTTCGCGCGCCTCGGCCTTGGCTACGCCCAGCACATGCACCGGCGCTTCCATGATGTTTTCCAGCGCGGTCATGTGGGACCACAGGTTGAAATGCTGGAACACCATCGACAGCCGCGAACGCATGCGCTGCAGTTGCTTGGGGTCGGCGGCCTTCAAGGCGCCATCCTTGCCAGCCACCAGTTTCAGCTCTTCGTTGTTGAGCAGAATCTTGCCGGCATGGGGCTGCTCAAGCAGGTTGATGCAACGCAGGAAGGTACTTTTGCCCGAGCCACTGGAGCCGATGATGCTGATCACATCGCCGGCGGCGGCCTTGAGGGACACACCCTTGAGCACCTCGTGACTGCCATAGCGTTTATGCAGGTCTTGGACTTCGAGCTTGTACATGCGGTCGGTTCTCACAAAACGTCAGTCGTTGAGCAGTCGATCGGATCGATGCGTTATCAGTGCTTGCGCGGGGCCAGGTAACCCAGCCAGCGGCGCTCGGCCAGCTTGAACAGGCGCACCAGGATAAAAGTCAGGCACAGGTAGAAAACGCCGGCCGTGATGTAAGCCTCGAACGGCAAGTAGTACTGCGCATTCACCGTGCGCGCGGCACCGGTGATGTCGATCAGGGTCACGATGGAGGCCAGGCTGGTGGTCTGCAACATCATGATCACTTCGTTGCTGTACTGCGGCAGTGCCCGGCGCAGGGCCGATGGCAGCAGGATCCGGCGATACAACTTGTAGCGTGACATGCCCATGGCCTTGGCCGCCTCGATCTCACCGTTAGGCGTGGCGCGCAGGCTGCCGGCGATGATTTCGGCGGTGTAGGCGCTGGTATTGATGGCAAAGGCCAGGCAGGCACAGAAGGTCGCGCTGGACAGCCACGGCCAGAGGAAGCTCTCGCGTACGGCTTCGAACTGCGCCAATCCGTAGTAGATCAAAAACAGCTGCACCAGCATCGGCGTGCCGCGAATCACATAGGTATAGAGCCAGGCGGTCATGTTGATGACCGGCTGCTTGGACACCCGCATCAGCCCCAGGGGCAACGCCGCCAGCAGACCGAAGAACAGCGACAGGGCCAGCAGCTTCAAGGTGGTCAGCAGGCCGCTGAAGTACAGCGGCAAGGCTTCGTAGATGACGTTGTAGTCGAAGATCATAGATCAGCCGCCCTTATGCCTACCGAGTAGCGCTTCTCGAGTTGACGCAATGCCAGCAGCGAGACACTGGTAATCACCAGATACATTGCCGCCACTGCCAGGAAGAAGGTGAAAGGCTCGCGGGTGGCATCAGCCGCCTGCTTGGCCTTGAACATCATGTCTTGCAGGCCCACCACCGAAATCAGCGCCGTGGCCTTGGTCAACACCAGCCAGTTGTTGGTGAACCCCGGGATCGCCAGGCGAATCATCTGCGGCACCATCACCCGGAAAAACACCTGGAACCCACTCATGCCATACGCCATGCCCGCCTCGGCCTGCCCCTTGGGGATGGCCATGAACGCGCCGCGAAAGGTTTCCGACAGGTACGCACCGAAAATAAACCCCAGGGTACCGATGCCGGCCGCCAGCGGGTTCAGGTCGATGTAATCGTCATAACCGAGCATCGGCGCCACGCGATTGAGCAGGTCCTGGCCGCCATAGAAAATCAGCAGGATCAGCACAAGGTCGGGAATGCCGCGAATGACCGTGGAATACAGGTCACCCAGCCACGCCAGCCAGCGCACTGGCGAGAGGCGCAACGCGACGCCGATCAGCCCCAGGACAATGGCCAGGGCCATGGACGACAAGGCGAGCTCAAGCGTCAACCATGCGCCATCGAGGATGACAGCCCCGTAGCCTTTCAACATGATTCAGGTCCTCGAGAGTGGGATGAAAAAATGGCGCAAACCGCAGAGATCCTGTTGCTTGCGCCATTTCGCACGAGTGGCGGGACGTTGTTACTGGCCGTAGATATCGAAGGCGAAGTACTTGTCCTGGATTTGCTTGTATTTGCCGTTCTCGCGAATGGCGGCAATCGCGCCGTTGATCTTGTCCTTGAGGGCATCACCCTTGCGAACCGCGATGCCTACGCCGTCACCGAAGTATTTGACGTCGGTGAAGGCCGGGCCCACGAACGCAAAGCCCTTGCCGGCGTCGGTCTTGAGGAAACCGTCATCCAACAGGGTAGCGTCTGCCACGGTGCCGTCGAGACGGCCGGCGGACAGGTCCAGGTAGATTTCATTCTGCGAACCGTACGGCTTGATCTCGGCACCCAGCGGGGCCAGGACTTCACGGGCGAAGCGCTCGTGGATCGAACCGCGCTGCACGCCGACGTTCTTGCCCTTGAGCTCGGTCAGGCCCTCGCTGATCTGAGTGCCGGCCTTCATCACCAGACGAGCCGGGGTGTTGTAATACTTGTTGGTGAAATCAACAGACTTCTTGCGATCTTCAGTGATCGACATGGACGACAGAATCGCGTCGATCTTGCGCACCTTGAGCGCCGGGATCAGGCCGTCGAATTCCTGCTCGACCCACACGCACTTGACCTTCATCTCTTCGCACAGTGCATTGCCGATGTCGTAGTCGAAACCGACGATACTGCCGTCCGGGGCCTTCGAGGCGAACGGAGGGTAAGCCGCTTCGATACCGATTTTCAGGGGCTTTTCTGCGGCGAATGTCGACAGGGACAGCACGGACAGTGCCAGGGCGCCAAGCAGCACAAGTTTCTTCATCTTGGGACTCCATCGGGAAAGGGCAAAAACGGCAGAGTGAGCAACAGCCCAATATGCGAATGGGTGGAACGAACTTTAGTGCTGCGTCCTAAGAAAGCGTGCGTCAATTCAACGCAGCTCACGACGAGCGAGTGATCGGCATTCTAACGACAGGCCCGAAGCCGATATTTCTTCAATGCGACAACAAATTACAGAAGCACAGAAAACGCGACCTGAGCGCATTGACAGCCCCGCAAATTCATGCAAGAGCAAAAGAAAGGAAACCGATCTATGCTGCAAATTGCGGGCCCATTATTCGCAAACCCTTCTAATCCGGCAAGCACAGCGTGTCGCCTTGTTTTCCAAGACGCCTGGAACCGCCCTATAACGGGGCTTCGCGTTTCACATCGCCCCGTTGTGGCGCCTTTGGTTACACATTCCGAAACACCGGTAACGTTCAGCCCCCTCCTACTTTAAACGCCGATATTTATTCATCCATCGAACCCGTGGCGAGGGAGCTTGCTCCCGCTGGGCTGCGCAGCAGCCCCAAAGCCAGGCACAGCGGTCGTTCAGTCATACCGCATTGGCCGGTTTACGACTGCTGCGCAGCCGAGCGGGAGCAAGCTCCCTCGCCACAAAGGCACCACACGTCAAACTCTTCTGGCGTTAGCGACCATAAAAAAACCCCGCTCGGCAAAACCGGGCGGGGCTTTTCGGTGTTACGGGCTACCGTCAGGCGACGTTCATGGTCTTGTGCGTCTCGATCAGATGCGCCACCACACCCGGATCAGCCAAGGTAGAGATATCACCCAACCCATCGTATTCCGCCGTGGCGATCTTGCGCAGGATGCGGCGCATGATCTTGCCGGAACGGGTTTTCGGCAGGCCCGGGGCCCACTGGATCACGTCTGGCGAGGCAATCGGACCGATCTCCTTGCGCACCCAGTTCTTCAGTTCCAGACGCAAGGCCTCGCTGGTTTCTTCGCCGGCATTGAGGGTCACGTAGACATAAATGCCCTGTCCCTTGATGTCGTGCGGCACACCCACCACCGCCGCTTCGGCGACTTTCGGGTGGGCAACCATGGCGCTTTCGATCTCGGCCGTGCCCATGCGGTGGCCGGACACGTTGAGCACGTCATCCACCCGACCGGTGATCCAGTAGTAGCCGTCCTCGTCACGACGCGCACCGTCGCCGGTGAAGTACATGCCGCTGAAGGTCTTGAAGTAGGTGTCGACAAAGCGGTCGTGGTCGCCGTACAGCGTGCGCGCCTGGCCTGGCCACGAATCGAGGATCACCAGGTTGCCTTCGGCCGCGCCTTCCACCAGGTTGCCAAGGTTGTCCACCAACGCTGGCACCACGCCGAAGAACGGACGCGTGGCCGAACCCGGCTTCAACGCCGTGGCACCCGGCAATGGGCTGATCAGCACGCCACCGGTTTCGGTCTGCCACCAGGTGTCGACGATCGGGCAACGTTCCTTGCCGACATTCTTGTAGTACCAGTCCCAGGCTTCCGGGTTGATCGGCTCACCCACCGAACCCAGCAGGCGCAGGCTGCTGCCATCGGCACCTTCGACGGCGGCGGTGCCCGAGGCCATCATCGCGCGGATGGCGGTCGGCGCGGTGTAGAGAATATTGACCTTGTGCTTGTCGATGACCTGGGCCACACGGGTGATGTCCGGGTAGTTCGGCACGCCTTCGAACAGCAGCGTGGTCGCGCCATTGGCCAACGGGCCGTAGACGATGTAGCTGTGGCCGGTGACCCAGCCGACGTCGGCGGTGCACCAGTAGACTTCGCCCGGCTTGTAGTCGAACACGCGCTCATGGGTCAGGGCCGCATAGAGCAGGTAGCCGGCGGTGGTGTGCTGCACGCCCTTTGGCTTGCCGGTGGAACCGGAGGTGTAGAGGATGAACAGCGCCTCTTCAGCGCCCATTTCCTTCGGCGCACAAACGGTACCGGCCACTTTCATCAGGTCTTCGTACCAGATGTCACGGTGCTGGTTCCACTTGATGTTGCCAGCCGTGCGCTTGCACACGATGACTTTCTGGATGCTGCTGGTTTCCGGGTTGGTCAACGCATCATCGACGTTGGCCTTGAGCGGGATCTTCTTGCCTGCACGAATACCTTCGTCAGCAGTGATCACCACTTTGGATTTGCAGTCGATAATCCGACCGGCCAGTGCTTCCGGCGAGAAACCGCCGAACACTACCGAGTGAATCGCGCCGATCCGGGTGCAGGCCAGCATGGCGACCACGGCTTCGGGGATCATCGGCATGTAGATCGTCACCACGTCGCCGCGATGCACGTCCTGGCCGCGCAGGGCGTTGGCGAACTTGCAGACTTCTTCATGCAGCTCGCGATAGGTAATATTGCGGCTCTCGGCAGGGTCATCGCCCTCCCAGATGATCGCAATCTGATCGCCGCGCTCGGCCAGATGACGGTCGAGGCAGTTGTAGGAAACGTTCAAGGTGCCATCGGCAAACCACTTGATGTCGACATGGTGATCGTCGAAGGACGTCTGCTTCACCGTGGTGAAAGGCTTGATCCAGTCGAGGCGCTTGGCCTGCTCGCGCCAGAAACCATCCGGGTTGACCACCGACTGCTGGTACATGGCCTTGTAGGTCGCCTCGTCAGTCAGCGTGTTAGCCGCTACCTCGGGACGAACGGGATACAGAGAAGCCGCACTCATCTTTCTTACCTCGGTGACATAGTTGTTTTTGTATGTACCCGTTGTAGCCGGGGCGAGCCTATAGAACCATTCGACGATGGTAGTAACAAGTCCCTACAAAATGTCGGTACTAACATGCAAACCCCTGCCAGCAGGCCTTTTCCTGTGGGAGTGAGCCTGCTAGCGATAGCAGTGTGTCAATCAACAGTGCTACTGGCTGATCTGACGCCATCGCGAGCAAGCTCGCTCCCACAAGGATCTCCAATAAAACGAAAATCCCATACACACCACAGACCCATTGTGGGAGCGAGCTTGCTCGCGATGGCGGCGGCAAATCCAACATAGATGCAACAGACAACACCCGCCACCTGCCGCGATTATTACCAGATCAACCAACAGTGTTTATCAAAACCCGGTCTTTTTGCGATTAACCCCACCCCCTAAAATCCACCTCGCCAACCGGCAAACACGATTAACGCAACACAGCCCCCACGAAGGCCGTTAATCCAACTCCCAAAACCTGTTCCACACGCAGCCCCAAAAAGGTTGCGTGACCCCACTCGACCTCAAAAAAGGTGAAACAGATGAAAGCTTTATGGGTTCTGGTCCTCGCTGGCCTTAGCGTCACCGCGATGGCAGATGAGGCCCCGACCGACGTTGCACAGCAAAAACCAGCCATTGAGGAGTACACCTACTCCACCCACCTGGACATCGCCAAAGTCATCTCCATGAGCGACATCCCGAACGTCTGCGAAGTGGTCCCGGCCAAGATGGAATACGACGACTCCAAAGGCCAGCGCCACATCCTGCGCTACAGCGTCATGGGCACCGGCTGCTCCAACGGCTGATCAACTTAAACGAACCAGGAGCAACCTCCATGAAAACCAAACTGATCCTCGCCTTGACCCTGTCCGTCCTGGCCGCCCAGACCTTTGCCGCCGACGGTTATGACCGCACCGGCTCCGCTGTCGCTGAAGACGGTTACGACCGAACCGGTTCGGCCACCGTTGCCGAGGATGGCTACGACCGCACCGGCTCCGCTACTGTCGCTGAAGATGGCTATGACCACACCGGTTCGGCACATATCGGTTGATCATAAATGGCATTTTCCATAGCCCGATTTTGATCGGGCTTGGTTGTGTCTGTAACCATCAAAAAGCCCTTGCAAACACAACATGTAGTGCAAAACCTCAAAAAACGCTCGTTTTTTGATCAAAAAATACCGTCACCCGACCCATGCAAAAAAAATCTTCAGCGGCCAAAGCCTTGTAAACCCTTGCTCCCACGCGGATATACCGCCCGCGACCTCCTCCGTGGGCTATTTCGCCGCAGCACGTAGGCAAAAAAGTCCTTATAATGCCGCCTTAAACGGGCCTGCAATATTCCCTTACAGGGAGTCAAACCAGCCTGAAGCCCACGCAGAGGCCCATTGCCTCCTCGCGCTCACAGCCGCTTCAGAACGACCCGTACATTTTTCTGTTTATTGCCTGCGTCAGCTGCTGCAACAAACGATTTTCCAAGATCCACCGCGGCCAGTAGGCCTTCAACGGGCATCTGGCCCTCACGCAGGAGACAACACGTCATGCTGAGCTGGGACGAATTCGACAAAGAAGACGGCGAAGTCGCTGTAAAAGGCGCCAACGCCGGCCACGCTTCTGAAGCCAACATGGACCGCCTCGACAGCGCCGGCGGTGCCGCCGCCCTCGAAGCCCGGGCCGTGACGGCCAGCGACTCGGCCGCGATCATTCGCGCCAAGGCCGCCCTCGACAAACTCGACGTCGCCGAAGGCCTCGCCGAACTCGAAGGCGCCTCCGCCCGTGTCGCCGTCGATGAAAAGCGCATGATCAACTGCCGCGCCGACCTCAACCAGCTCGTGCCATTCAAATACGACTGGGCCTGGCAGAAGTACCTGGACGGCTGCGCAAACCACTGGATGCCGCAAGAAGTCAACATGACCGCCGACATCGCCCTCTGGAAAACCCCGGAAGGCCTGACCGACGACGAGCGCCGCATCGTGATGCGCAACCTGGGCTTCTTCTCCACCGCCGACTCCCTGGTTGCCAACAACCTGGTCCTGGCCGTGTACCGCCTGATCACCAACCCCGAATGCCGCCAGTACATCCTGCGCCAGGCGTTCGAAGAGGCGATCCACACCCACGCCTACCAGTACTGCATCGAATCGCTGGCCATGGATGAAGGCGAAATCTTCAACATGTACCACGAGATCCCATCGGTCGCGAAAAAAGCCGCCTGGGGCCTGAAATACACCCGTTCGATCTCCGATCCGAAGTTCGAAACCGGCACCCCGGACACCGACAAAGAGTTGCTGCGCAACCTGATCGCCTACTACTGCGTTCTGGAAGGCATCTTCTTCTACTGCGGCTTCACCCAGATCCTCTCCATGGGCCGCCGCAACAAAATGACCGGCGTCGCCGAGCAGTTCCAATACATCCTGCGCGACGAATCCATGCACCTGAACTTCGGCATCGACGTGATCAACCAGATCAAAATCGAAAACCCGCACTTGTGGGATGCCGAGATGAAGGAAGAAGCGACCCAGATGATCCTGCAAGGGACTCAGCTGGAGATCGAATACGCGCGCGACACCATGCCTCGCGGCGTGCTGGGCATGAACGCGGCGATGATGGAGGACTACCTCAAGTTCATCGCTAACCGTCGCCTGTCGCAGATTGGTCTGAAGGAAGAGTATCCAGGGACGACGAACCCGTTCCCTTGGATGAGCGAGATCATGGACTTGAAGAAAGAGAAGAACTTCTTTGAGACTCGGGTGATTGAGTATCAAACGGGTGGGGCGCTTAGCTGGGATTGATTCGAAAGAAAAATCTTAGGCTGCACGCTTAAATAAAAACCCCGTGAAAACGGGGTTTTTTGTTTTCTATAAGAGCCGATATCGCGTTTAACTTCAGGGCAGCCAAGCAACCTTTGCTCTACGAAAAACTCAGAATCGTTGCGCATTGGTGGCGGAAAGCTTCTCGGATTTTGCGAGGGTTTTGAGATTCCATCAGAAGCCGTCGTCCGTTGTTCAGGCGGCGGTTTTTTGTTGGTGATATGGAATTGGGGCTGCTACGCAGCCAGCGGGAGCAAGCTCCCTCGCCACGGGTTGGTGTCAGGTCACAGGTTATCGGCAGGCTTGATGGCCGGGGGATTTTGGGCATCGCGAGCAGGCTCGCTCCCACAGTTTTTGGTGGTGTGCTGAAACTTTGAGTGCAACCGGCCCTGCCCTTCGCTATTAATACATTTCCCCCTCCTGGACCCGAGCCCCGATGAAATTCGACCTCGCCTACTGCCTCAGCCTCGACGACAAGCTGTCGATCTATGACGTGCGCGATTTGAATTTCGACGAGACAGTGGCGTTCGATTCCGCGAAGGAACAGTTTCAATGCCCCAACGATGCCTGTCGGGCGGCGTTTGATGCGGCGAATGTGTTGGGGACGTTCAACGCCAAGAACGTGAATTACGTGCGCACGCCGCACTTCAAGAACATCCCCAGCACGCGGCATATCGAGGGTTGTCCTTATGTCAGCCTGAAGACTCCGGCGTCAGGCCTGGAGACGGAGGGCGGGGAAACGGATGACGGTCCGGAGGAGCATTTTCCGTCGGAATTATTGCTGACTCGGCGTGAGTATGTGCGCAAGCCATCCAGCCCGACGGTGGTGGCGGACGTTCTGCGCGATGAGCGAGAGCCTTCAGCCGCCAGTCATGTCGAGCACCCGAGCCGTGATTCAGCGCCGGACAAGACCAGCGTCTTCGCCCATCCGGTGGAGTGTTTTGTGTCGAACTTCGCGGACAAGGATCTGCTCAAGCGCATGCCGCTGAAGATTGGCGAGCACACGGCGCCCTATGGATCGTTCTTCAAGAAGATCGAGTACCTGCTGGACAACAAGGGGCTGATTTACTGGGGCAAGATCAAGCAGATCAAGGATTACACCCAGAGCTTTCGCATCGACTTCGAAGCAAAGGTCTGGTTCAAGCAACCGGACGAGGCGAAGAAGAAGCCTTACTCGGTGAACGTTTACCTGAGCAAGAAGCTGATCGACAACTACCGCAAACGCAAAGCGTTTCTGGAAGAGATCAAGCACGCCATCGAGAGTGACGCGCCGTTGTATTGCTTCTTTTATGGCGTGACGCCGGAGCTGAAACAAGTGCCGAGCAAGAAAAACCCCGAGCAGACGTTCGGGGTGTTCAGCGCCAATATCGAGAACCTGGATCACTTCATTATTCGGGAAGCGCCGGGGTTGGCTGGTCAATAGCTACCCTACCCCAGCCACATCCCAACCATCACAAACATCAACAACCCTACATACACCCGCGCATGCAGCCGATCCGGTATCCGCCCGATCCATGGTGTTGCCAGACGGATGCCCAGTAGCGCGCCGAGTGTGAGCACAACAAAGGCCAGCAAGTCTACGAAACCGACAAACCACGGGCCGAAGTCTGTCCCGGTGAAGCAGGCCAAGGCCATGTAGGTGATGGTGCCGGCCAACGCGACGGGCACGCTCAGTGGATTGGCCATCGACGTGGCCTGGGACATGCTCAGGCCACAACGGCGCAGCAGTGGCACGGTCATGACGCTGCCGCCGACGCCCAGCATTGTGGCGATGATTCCGATGGTTGTACCGCCCAATGCGGTCTCCATTGGCGCCAAAGGGCGTAGGACGGCATCGCTGGCGCGTGTCAGAAAACCTCGCCGCAGCAGGCAGTCCAGGATGGTCAGGCCCAGGTAAGCCATGAAGGCGTAGCGGATAATCTCGCCATTGAGCCAAGTGGCGGCCGCTGCGCCGAAGACCGCCCCCAGCGCAATGAAACCGCCGAACGGCCACAGGTAATGACGAATCAGTTGACCGGCACGCTGGTGTTTTCCGGTGGCGACCAGGGCGTTGACGATCATGACGCAGGTCGAGGTGGCGACGGCAATGTGCATGGCCGATTCACCGATGGCGTCACCCGAGTGATGGGCCATCAGCATGCGATACATCAAAGGCACCACGACGAAACCGCCGCCAAAGCCGAACAACACCGCCGTTACGCCACTCAGGCAGCCGAAGCACGCAAGCAATACATAGAACATCGAGGCGAATCCGTGAAATGGGAGGCGCCCCACGTTAGATAAGCGAAGCTTGGCCCGCTCTAGCAAGCAGGCCAATAATGTTTGCGTTTACGCCAATGATGAGTAGCCCCTCGATGCGCAACACTTCGATCGATTTATTGGATGCGATCCCCAGGGCTGTCGTCGCCATTGGCACCGACTACCCCCACGGACATTTACTGCCCTCGCACCATCATCGCCGGGCGCAGTTGCTGTATGGCGCCACTGGTGTGATGCACGTCCGCACCGAAGACGGTAATTGGGTGGTGCCGCCGCAACGGGCGGTATGGATCCCGCCCGGGGTTGCCCATGAGGTGCTGATGCTGGGGGTCAGCACGCGCAGCGTGTACATCGAACCGGCCGCGGTGACGGCCATGGACGCCCGTTGCCAGGTCATCAGCGTGTCGCCCCTGATGCGCCAGTTGCTGCTGGAAGCCGTGGAGCTTGCGCCGGAATACGACGAGGCCGGACGCGACGGCGCGCTGATCAATCTGTTGCTGCACGAACTGTTGCGCAGCACTCATTTGCCGTTGCACCTGCCACTGCCCAAGGACCCACGCCTGCTCGGCCTGTGCCAGGAGTTTCTGAAACGCCCCAACGCCCACGTCTCACCTGTGCAATGGGTGGCGCAGTTGCCTATCAGCCTGCGCTCGTTCAATCGGCTGTTCAGCCGGGAAACCGGGTTGAGTTTCAGCCAATGGCGACAACAGGCCTGTGTGATGTCGGCGCTGTCTCGATTGGTCGTAGGCGATTCGGTAACCCGTATTGCCCTGGATCTGGGCTACGACAGCCCTGCGGCGTTCTCCACCATGTTTCGCCGGGTGCTGGGTCACGCACCGAGTGCCTGGCTGGAAAAGACCACCGGTCATTGATCAAAAAAATGAGATTGATCAGGATTCAAAACAACTGTACAAAAACACAGTATTTTTTGAATCCACAGCTTTGGAGAACTCCCATGGCCTCGCTCGCAATCAAAACCACCCTGGAACGCATCGCTGTCTATCAATTCACCCCTGCCCACAGCGCGCAGGCTCGAGCCATGCTGGGCTGGAGTGTCGAGGAATTGTCACGGCAGTCTGGAGTCTCGACCCAGGCCATCCGGCGCTTCGAAGCGGGGGGCGAGCTACTTGATGTCACCCGCCTGGCCCTGGCCTTTCGGCTGGAAGCCGAAGGCCTGGTGTTCTTCCCGGGCTTTGCGCCTGGGCGCGGCATGAATATCAAAGGCGCCACGCCGGATCCGATGGGGCGGCCAGACTACGCAATGATCGAATGATCGATGCGTCGAGGGTCAGGCCATATCGGGCTGGTCTTGATAAGCCGAGGGTTCCACGTCCAGCCACCAGGCGCGGCCACGTTGCGGTTGCGCGAGGCTGAAGGCTTCACCCATTTGCGGGGTGGCAATGCAGACGTTGCGCTCCCAGGCCAGGGCCAGGATGCGATCGAAGGGTTCGTACCAGGCATGCATCGACAAATCGAACGTGCCGTTGTGGATCGGCAGCAACCAGCGGCCCTTGAGGTCGATATGCGCCTGCAGGGTTTGCTCCGGTTGCATGTGGATGTGCGGCCATTCGACGTTGTAGGCGCCGGTTTCCATCAGCGTCAGGTCGAATGGGCCGTATTGCTGGCCGATGCGTTTGAAACCGTCGAAATAGCCCGTGTCGCCGCTGAAGAAGATTCGGGTGGCGCCATCGATCATCACCCACGAAGCCCATAAAGTGCTGTTGCCGTCGAACAGCCCGCGACCGGAAAAGTGCTGGGAGGGTGTGGCGATGAATTCAATGCCGTCCACTTCGGTGCTCTGCCACCAGTCCAACTGACGCACCTTGCTGGCGTCGATGCCCCATTTGATCAGGGTGTCGCCCACCCCGAGAGGGGCCAGGAAATGCCGTGTCTTGGCGGCAAGTTGGAGGATGGCCTGATGATCGAGATGGTCGTAGTGATCATGGGAAAGAATCACCGCTTCAATTGGCGGCAGCTCTTCCAGGCTGATGGGCGGCTGATGGAAGCGCTTGGGGCCAGCCCATTGCAGGGGGGAAGCGCGCTCGGAAAAAACCGGGTCGGTCAGCCAGAACTTGTCTCGCAGCTTGAGCAGCACCGTGGAATGCCCGAGGCGGAAGACGCTGTTGTTCGGCGCGGCCAGCAGGTCGGCGCGCGTCAGCGGTTGTACCTCGATGGTGCCCGCAGGACGGGTGTTGCGCGGTTTGTGGAAGATCATGTTCCACATGATGCGTAGCATCTGGCCGAGCCCTTGGCGCGGTGTAGGGGCGTGGTTACGGTACTTTCCTTGCTCCTGCTGGGATGAAGGAAGCACCGCAGGGCTGTCAGTCGAAGAAAAAATGGTCATGATGCGAAAACTCCAAGGACGTCGTCGCAATTGCGCTTCGCCGTTGTGGGACGCTAATGGCCGTTGCATGCACGCTCAGCCGCCTGATTGAAAACTACACTACTCGGTGTAGTTTGTAGATTGCAGCAATCCCGAGAGCAAGTAAACTGCCAAGTGTAACTTCCCTTCTCCAGATGATGATTAACCATGACCGTACCGCCGCAGCGCCTCACCGAGCGAAAACGCGAATCCATCCTCCAGGCCGCGATTGCCGAATTCCGTAGCAGCGGTTTCGAGATCACCAGCATGGACAAGATCGCGGCGACGGCGGGTGTGTCAAAGCGCACGGTGTATAACCACTTCCCCAGCAAAGAGGAGTTGTTTGCGGAAATTCTGAATCGATTGTGGAACAGCATTACCGCCGAACAGGACATGGCCTACAGCCCGGAGCAGCCCCTGCGTGAGCAGCTTCGAAAGCTGCTGCAAGCCAAATTGCACATGCTGGCAGACGATAATTTTCTCGATCTGGCGCGCATCGCCATTGCCGCGACGATTCATTCGCCCGAGCGAGCCCAGGATATGGTTGCGCGCATGGGTCAGCGCGAAGAAGGTTTGACCGTGTGGATTCGCCAGGCCCAGGCCGACGGTCGGTTGAAAGCCGTGGAGCCGGCGTTTGCGGCGCAACAGATGCACGGGCTGATCAAGACGTTCGCCTTCTGGCCTCAAATTTCCATGGGCCAGCCGTGCCTGACCCAGGATGAACAGACTCAGGTGGTTGAATCGGCCCTCGACATGTTCCTGGCCCGCTATCAGGTCTGAGTGTCGCTACCACCGCAGAAACGGATTACGGCATCGATGGCTTGCTCACGAATTTCTCGTGCATCTCGGTAGTCAGGCAGTCGATGCGCTCGGTCAATGCCTTGGTCATTTCCGTCAGGCGGGTGTTCTGCTCCAACAACTCGAGCAATTGCGCCGTGTTCTGTGCTGCCTGGGCCTGGCGCTCACTGTTGGCAATGGCCAGTGCTTCGCGATGTTGAGCATCCGCTTCGGCTTGGGCCTTGTCCCGCGCGGCCTGGCGTGTCTGCGCCAGCAGGATCAGCGGGGCGGCGTAGGCCGACTGTAGGCTGAACGCCAGATTCAGCAAGATGAACGGGTAAGCATCGAAATGAACCACACCCAACATGTTCAGGCTTATCCAGATCAACACGATCAAGGTCTGCGCCCCCAGGAACATGGGTGTCCCGAAAAAACGCGCGAATGCCTCCGCGCGTAGCGCAAAGCGGTCATTACCAAAGGTCGGCCCCAAATGCGCGTGGGGACGATGAAAACGCAAGTGATCAACAGGTGCTGTGGAAGTGGGCTGCGACGATTCTGTCATCATGATGTTCTCTGCCTGAGGCTGGGGCTCAAGTCACTATACCGCCGGGAGATCATCCTCGATTGAGCCATCAACGCCCTGTTGGACAAAAGTCAGTGCAAGCGCAGATTGCACCTGAGTTCATCGAACAATGTCACCACTGAGCGCAAGGCGCGACAGTCGGGCCGGGTCAGCAGCCAAAGGGCCGTGTCATACCCCGCCAGCGGTTCGCCAATGGGCGCAAGGCCCTTGTTTTCGCCGATCAGAAAGTCCGGCAACGCCGCCACGCCCAGCCCGGCTCGAACCAACTCGGTGACCGAAAGCATGCTGTTGCAGCGATAGGCCGGCACCACGCCAGGAAGATGCTGACGGCGCCAAGCCACAGTGGGGTGATCGGGGAGAAAGTCATCCGGCGCGATCCAGGTCATGGCGGCCAGATCATCCGTATTTACCGAACGCAGATAGCGGGTGTCGGCACATACCCGATAAACCACATTACCCAGATGCCGCCCGACCAGATGTTCCGGCGGCGTACGGGTCAGTCGCAAGGCGATGTCGGCGTCGCGGCGGCTCAGGTTGGCAAAGTCGTTCGAGGTGCTCAGTTCAAGGGACAGCGCCGGGTAAGCAGGCATGAACCGCGCCAGGGCCGGCAGCAACAATGCTTGCAGGACCGAGTCAGTGCAGGTCAGGCGCACCGTGCCGCTGACGACCTCACCGCCCTGCTCCACCCCGATACGCGCCGCCTCCAACGCCTGTTCGGCGCGCTCGGCCTGCTCAGCCAGCGCCTGGGCCAGGCTCGTGGGCAAATACCCTGCACGGCTTTTTTCGAACAAGGGTTGGCCCAGGGCGGCCTCCAGCCGCCGTACCGAGCGGAAGACCGTGGACACATCCACGTGCAGCAAGCGCGCGGCTCGGGCCAGCGAACCGCCACGGACCAACGCCAGGATCAGGGACAGATCGGGATAGTCCAGACGATAGTGCATCGGTGCATTGATCACTTGGGCAAACGCCAATATTGATTGCGTGAACGCCAATCTATAGTGGCGACCAGGAATCAACAAGCGGCGAGCCTCTCATGGAAAACCAGCGTTCTTTGCACATCGCCCTGGTCGGCGACTATGACCCTCAAATAACGGCCCATCGGGCCATCCCCATCGCACTCGAACTGGCCAGCAAGCAAACCGGTCATCACATTGGTTTTCAATGGCTGGCCACCGATCTCATCACCGACAGCGCCGTCCTGAATGATTTCGACGGAGTCTGGTGCGTGCCAGGCAGCCCTTACCGAAACGAAAATGGCGCGCTGCAAGCCATTCGTTTTGCCCGCGAACAGCGTCGCCCTTTCCTCGGCACCTGCGGCGGTTTTCAGCATGCCGTGCTGGAATACGCGCGCAATGTGATGGGCTGGGCCGACGCAGCCCATGGCGAAACAGCTCCCGAGGCTGAACGGGCACTGCTGACGCCGTTAAGCTGTGCGCTGATCGAAACCATCGACTGTCTTGAGCTTGACGCCGATTCGTTGATTGCCAAGGCCTATGGTCGCCTTAAGGTTTTCGAAGGATATCGGTGCAGCTTTGGGGTCAATCCACAGTTTGAGCGGGACTTGCTGAGTGACCGCTTGCACGCCGTGGCCCGGGATTCGGCTGGCGATTTACGGGCCGTGGAGCTGGCTGATCATCCTTTTTTTGTCGCGACCCTGTTCCAGCCTGAGCGCGCAGCGTTGGAAGGACGTGTGCCGCCGCTGGTCAGTGCGTTTGTCGAGGCTTGCCGGAGGACAGCATCATGAGCGCCCCGTATTACGCGGTGATTTTCACCTCCCTGCGCACTGAGGGGGACCAGGGTTACGCCCAAGCCGCTGAGCGCATGCTGACTCTGGTTCAAGAGCAGCCGGGCTTCCTCGGCGTCGAGTCGGCCCGTGGCGCAGACGGCTTGGGCATCACCGTGTCCTACTGGAGCAGCGAAGCGGCGATCCTGGCCTGGAAACAGCACCCCGAACACCGCGCAATCCGCGAACGCGGTCGCTCGACCTGGTACGCCCATTGCCACACGCGGGTGTGCAAGGTCGAACGGGACTATGCCTTCCAGCGCCAAACCTGATGCCAGCCTACAAAACCTGCTCGCGAAAGCGCTGGGCCAGCTTGCATCCATGCTGAATGTGCCGCCGCCATCGCGGGCAAGCCTTGCTCCCACAGTGGTTTTTCAGGGCTAACCGATTCGGTGTTCACCGCAAATCCCTTGTGGGAGCGAGCCTGCTCGCGATTGCGCTGGGTCAGCTTGCATCCATGCTGAAGGTGCCGCCGTCATCGCGAGCAGGCTCGCTCCCACATTAGTTTTTCAGGGCTACCCGATTCGGTGTCCACTTCAAATCCCTTGTGGGAGCGAGCCTGCTCGCGATTGCGGCAGGTCAGCTTGCATCAGTGTTGAATGTGCCGTCGCCATCGCGGGCAAACCTTGCTCCCACAGTGATTTTTCGTGGCTACCCGATTCGGTGCTCACCGCAAATCCCTTGTGGGAGCGAGCCTGCTAGCGATAGCGGCAGATCAGCTTGCATCAGTGTTGAATGTGCCGCCGCCATCGCGGGCAAGCCTTGCTCCCACAGTGGTTTTTCAGGGCTACCCAATTCGGTGTTCACCGCAAATCCCTTGTGGGAGCGAGCCTGCTCGCGATTGCGGCAGATCAGCTTGCATCAGTGTTGAATGTGCTGCCGCCATCGCGGGCAAGCCTTGCTCCCACAGTGGTTTTTCAGGGTTAACCGATTCGGTGTCCACCTCAGACCCCTTGTGGGAGCGAGCCTGCTCGCGATTGCGGCAGATCAGCTTGCATCAGTGTTGAATGTGCCGCCGCCATCGCGGGCAAGCCTTGCTCCCACAGTGGTTTTTCAGGGCTAACCGATTCGGTGCGCACCGCAAATCCCTTGTGGGAGCGAGCCTGCTCGCGATAGCGCTGGGTCAGCTTGCATCAGTGCTGAATGTGCCGCCGCCATCGCGGGCAAGCCTTGCTCCCACAGTTTTTTTCAGCCCATTCATAGTCGGCGTGGCTTTAGCCTTCCACCAACTGACGCACGGCAACAATCTCCGGCAGGTCGCTACGAGCCATGTAAACCCGCAACGGTTCGGTGAGGTTGATCCGGTCGTCGATGTTCTGGTCCAGCAGCAGCTGGATGCGCTGGCGACTCAGGGCCATGGTGCCGTCTGCCACCGGAGTCCAGACAAATTCGCAGGTGGGGATGATGCCGTCGTCGGCCACGTCCATGCCAAAGGCATCTTCGCTGAAGCGCACGATGTACTGGCCGGTTTTGCGGTTCAGGCCGACAAAACCCTTGAGCTGGTCGGCGGCCTGGCAGATGAATGTCGAAGTGGTGCGCATGGTAAACCTCATGGATGCGTCCCGCAGGACGTCTGATCGATGGTTTACACGCAGGGCAATTGGATGCTGTCTTCGGGTTTCCCTCTGCCGGGGAAACTGGTGCGGCCAAGCGTACTGCAAAGCGACCTGGAAAAGCGTGGGAAAAATCTGCTTTGCGCATTTTTATGTCGGTATAGCGATAGCGCCAGGAACGTTCAGTTGTTAAAAGATAGGTCTTTGCGAAACCCACGAAAGGATCTCGAGCATGCCTGTCACCTTCACCCGTAGTGCCCTGATGCTGAGCCTGCTGCTTGGCTTCGGCCAGACACAGGCCGGCGAAGCCCCGCCCCCCAAGTCCCTAGCGGCCCTTCAGGGCATTCCTCACCCAGCGGTGATCGCCCACCGCGGCGCCTCGTTTGACGCGCCGGAAACCACCGCCGCGGCCTACAAACTGGCCCGCGACCTGGGCGCCGATTACCTGGAGCTGGACCTGCAACGCAGCAAGGACGGCGTACTGTTCGTGCTGCACGACGACAGCCTGCTGCGCACCACCGATGTCGCGACCAAATTCCCCGAGCGCAAGGACAGCACCGCCAACGAATTCACCATGGCGGAACTCAAAGCCCTCGATGCCGGCAGTTGGTTCAACACCGCCTACCCGGACCGCGCCCGCCCATCGTTCGTGGGCCTGAAAATCCTCACCCTCGATGAAGTCATCAACATCGCCGAAGGCAACCCGCTGCACAAACCGGGGCTGTACATCGAAACCAAGGAGCCGAAGCTGTTCCCCGGCATCGAGCGCGACCTGAAGGATAAATTGCAGGACCGCGGCTGGTTGAGCCCGTCGGGCTCCAAGCTCGCCAAACGCGCCACCGGTGTAGGTCAGGGCAAAGGTAAAGTGGTGTTGCAAACCTTCGAAAAGAGCAGCCTCGAACTGCTGCAAAAAGAAATGCCGAACGTGCCAAAAGTCCTGCTGTTGTGGGTGGGCGATGGCTACATTGAGGCCAAGTCGAAGGTGACGTTTGCCGAGTCCGGCGAAACGGACAAGGCGGCCTATTACGCCAAACAGCAGCCCAAGGACAACGCCGAGTTTGAACAATGGGTCCAATTTGCCAAGGCACAAGGCGCTATCGGCACCGGGCCGTCCGCCGCGTTGACTCAAGGCGGCAGCCAGAGTTATTCGGACTTGGTGCAGCCGTGGATGAACCAATACACCCATGACCAGGGTTTGTTGGTGCACGTTTATACGGTGGATGAAGCGGTGGACTTCAAAAAAGTGCTGGAGGCCGGAGTGGATGGCATCTTTACCAACCGCGCCAGCGAACTGCTCAAATACTTGAAGCGTCCCGAAACAGGCAGCGTGGCGCAGGTGCTGGAGAACAACGGTTACTGAATTAAGGGTGAATTAAGTTGCCACAGTTAATCTGAAGCCACTTAAACGACACACCCCTTAATCACAGCAAGGAAAGAACACATGAAAACTTTGACTGCCCTTTTCACCGCCGCAGCCCTGACCCTCACCGCTGGCCTGGCCCAGGCTGATGTTCGAGTCGACCAGATTCCTGAGTTGGTCAAGAACGAAAAAATCAAGCCGCTGGAAGAGATGAACCAAGCAGCCCTGAAGTTGCACCCAGGCGCAACCATCACCGACACCGACCTGGACAACCACTTCAACGGTTACGAATATGAAGTTGAACTGAAAACCACCGATGGCAAAGAGTTTGATGTTGACTTCGACGCCACTACCGGCAAAGTTCTGTCCAACAAACAGGACACTTGATTGAACAACAAAAAAGCCGCGCAACCTTAAGGTTGCGCGGCTTTTTTACGTCTTCGAACAACTGACTCTCACAGTGATCAGGCACTCAACCGCGCCGTCACTTCATTCAACTGCCCCGACAAACCGTGCAGGTTCCGACTCGCGGCTTCGGTGCGCTGCACATTGTCCAGGTTAGTGCTGGCGATGCAGGTGATTTCGGTCAGGTTGCGCGAGATGTCTTCAGCCACCGAGGTCTGCTCTTCTGCGGCAGTGGCGATCTGACGATTCATGTCGCGAATCGCTTCCACGGCCTGGGTAATGCGTTCGAGCATCACACCGGCCTGAGTCACCTGCTCCACGCTCTCTTCACTGCGCGACTGACCGCTCTCGATGGCCTGGGCTGCGTCCACCGCACCGGTTTGCACGGTCTGGATAATGTGGTTGATCTCGATGATGGACGAGGCGGTGCGCTGGGCCAGATTGCGCACCTCATCGGCAACCACCGCGAAACCGCGTCCAGCCTCGCCAGCCCGCGCCGCTTCGATGGCAGCGTTGAGGGCCAACAGATTGGTCTGCTCGGCGATACCGCGGATGACTTCCAGCACCTTGCCAATGCGCCCGCTATCGGTTTCCAACTGGCGGATGACCGTGGCCGTGTTGGCGATTTCACCGCGCATGCGGGTGATGGTGTGAATGGTCCCTTGCATGACCTTCTCGCCCTGCTGCGCCGAGTGATCGGCGTCATCGGCGGCCTGTGCCGCGTCGGCGGCATGGCGGGCGACTTCCTGGGCGGTGGCGGACATTTCGTTCATCGCCGTCGCCACCTGGTCGGTGCGTTCGAATTGCTCGCTGGTGCCTTGGCTCATCAGGCTGGCGATGGCATTAAGCTCGCCACTGGCACTGTCCAGTTCCGTGGCACTGCGCTGCAGACGCGAGAAGGTTTCGGCGAGAAAGTCGCGCAGGGTATTGGCGGCCAGCGCCAGGTCACCCAATTCGTCCTGCCGATTGCTGACTACCCGCTCAGCGAAACGCCCGCGACTCAGTTGGGTCACGTATTCGATCAGGTTGCGGATCGGCTGCACCAGGTTGCGATTGACCAGCCACAGGCTGAACAGCCCGATCAGCAGGCCGGAAACCAGCATGATCACGGTGCCCAGCATAATCGTGCGATCGGCACCGGCACTGATCTGCGCCGATTGTTCGCTGGCAAGCTTGCGCAACTCCACCACCAGCGCACTCATTTGCTCGCTGGCCGCGCGGTCCACACCTTTGACCGCCGCATCACCCGCCGCCGCATCGCCGCCCGCCGTCACAAACGCATCACGGCCCTTCTGGTAGGCCGCACCCAATTGACGGTGTTCGTCTCGCAGACCCTCGATCCGAGTCTTGATGGGTGTCGCAACCCCTTCAAGGGCGATCAACTGGCCAAGAATGCCCTGGACATCATGCTGGCGATCTTCGAACTGCTTCCAGTATTTAGCCAGGTCTGCCGGCTGCTTGCCGCGCAGTAGAACGTTCTTCCATTCCTGGACCTGCACCTTGAATTGCAGGTTGGCCTCATCGATCAACTGCGACGCACGCAACGGGCCATCGATCAGGTTGCGATAGTTCTGGACGCCGTTGGAGAGGAAATGGAAAGACGCCAGGGCAATCAGCAACATCGCCAGCAGGCTGCCACTGAGCAAGGCGAGAATCTGCGCTCTCAGGGATTTTTGTAGAAACATGGAGGGAAATCTCTTGAAAAGAAGAAAGAGCCAAGCTCACGGACGACACGTCCCGACCTCCATGTTCGTGGTTTGCAATGTCGCAACCGAATGCGGGATATGTACAAGCCATCGACCCGCCGGGCGTATTCTTGAGCCTTCGCGACGACCGGTAGCAGGTGTTTGATGATTGGACATGTCCTGTCCAGACAAGCCCTTTTGTCGCCGCAACGGAACTTAAAAGTCTTTTTGTCATTTCTTCTGCTGTATCCTGCCCAAGCTTTGTAAAAGCGCGGATCTACCAACAGACTTTGCGAGGAGCGCGATATGCACGAGATTCCTAATCTCCCCTTCCCTAGCCTGCACGAAACTGAGCAGACGACCCCGCTACAAGCCGGAGGGCAACCAGACGCCCAGCAACCCGAGCCCAAAGAAGCCACTGAACGCCGCCAGGCCGACAGCGAAGACTGATTCACCCGCACGACCAGACCGTGTGGAAAGCGCTAAGATGCGCTTTCCACACTGCCTGAATCCTGAGCCCCCCATGACCGATGACCCTACCTTCAGCGAAGCCCAAGCCAGCGTCCTGATCGGCACCGCCGAAAAGATGGTCGATATCTGGACGCGCCTTTCCCCGGAGAAACAAGCCGCCCTGCTGGCACGTTTCGGCACGGAGGAAAACGCCCTTGCTGCATTGGTCACCACACACCTGGTGGCTGGACAAGACGACACCCCAGCGCCATCCGGCAAATAGTTTTACTTTTCCACGCTTCACGGTCGCAGGCACCGCTATCATAAGCAGCCTATCTATCCTGCTGCTCCGTGGACCCTTTACCCATGCCAGATACACAGCGCCCCTTGGCGGTCACGCTGCAAGTCGTTTCCATCGTTCTGTTCACTTTCATTGGCTACCTGAATATCGGCATTCCCCTCGCCGTGTTGCCCGGGTTCGTCCACGGCGAACTGGGTTTCGGCGCGGTGATCGCCGGGTTGGTAATCAGCGTCCAGTACCTGGCAACCCTCCTCAGTCGTCCTTATGCCGGACGGATCATCGACAACCTGGGGAGCAAGCGCGCGGTCATGTTCGGCCTCGCCGGTTGCGGGCTGAGCGGTGTGTTCATGCTGGCGTCTGCCTGGACGTCAAACCTACCGACGCTGAGCCTGATCAGCCTGCTGATTGGCCGCCTGGTGCTGGGCAGCGCCGAAAGCCTGGTAGGCTCGGGATCGATTGGCTGGGGCATCGGCCGGGTCGGCGCGGCGAATACCGCCAAGGTGATTTCCTGGAACGGTATCGCCAGCTACGGCGCGCTGGCGATTGGCGCGCCGTTGGGGGTGTGGCTGGTGAAATCCCTGGGGCTGTGGAGCATGGGCGTCAGCATTATTTTGCTGGCGTTGCTGGGGCTGGCGCTGGCCTGGCCGAAAACGGCGGCGCCCATTGTCACCGGCGAACGGCTGCCATTCATGCACGTTCTCGGACGCGTCCTGCCCCATGGCTGCGGCCTGGCCCTGGGCTCCATCGGTTTTGGCACCATCGCCACGTTCATCACCCTGTATTACGCTACACAGCAGTGGGACAACGCAGTGCTGTGCCTGAGCCTGTTCGGCGCCAGCTTCATCGGCGCGCGCTTGCTGTTCGGTAATTTGATCAACCGCCTGGGCGGCTTCCGGGTGGCGATTGCCTGCCTGTCGGTGGAAACCCTGGGTTTGTTGTTGCTCTGGCTGGCGCCTGATGCGCACTGGGCCTTGGCCGGCGCGGCATTGAGCGGCTTCGGTTTTTCCCTGGTGTTCCCGGCGCTGGGGGTGGAAGCGGTCAACCTGGTACCCGCCTCCAGCCGTGGCGCGGCGGTGGGCGCCTACTCGTTGTTTATTGACTTGTCCTTGGGGATTACCGGGCCGTTGGCCGGTGCGATTGCCGCAGGTTTCGGTTTTGCTTCGATCTTTTTGTTCGCCGCGCTGGCGGCCTTGGGCGGGTTGTTGCTGAGTCTCTACCTGTACCGCCAGGCGCCGAAGCATCGTCAGGAGCGGGAGAAAAACTAGAAGTCCACCTTGCCGCGCCCGGCCTTGATCGAACCGCGCTTGGTCTTGGATTCCAGGCGACGTTTCTTCGAGCCCAGGGTCGGTTTGGTCGGACGGCGCTTCTTTTCGACCTTGGTGGCGTTGAGGATCAGTTCGGTCAGGCGTTCCAGGGCATCGGCCCGGTTCTGTTCCTGGGTGCGGTATTGCTGGGCCTTGATGATCAACACGCCGTCGCTGGTGATGCGACTGTCGCGCAGCGCCAGCAACCGCTCCTTGTAGAAATCGGGCAAGGACGAGGCCGCAATGTCGAAGCGCAAGTGCACGGCGCTGGACACCTTGTTGACGTTCTGCCCGCCGGCGCCTTGGGCACGGATGGCCGTCAGCTCGATCTCGGCGTCCGGGATGTGCACAGTGTTGGAAATTGCCAGCATGGAAAAAGAGGTCCGGTATCAGGACCCACAGAATACCGCGAATCCCCAAGACAGCGACCAACCCTTGTGGGAGCGAGCCTGCTCGCGATGACGGTGGGTCAGCTTGCATCAATGCTGAATGTGCTGGCGCCATCGCGAGCAGGCTCGCTCCCACAGGGATCAGCATGAGTCTGAATACAACAAACCCGGCCAAGTGCCGGGTTTGTTGTATTTCAAGGATGCTTACTTGGCAGCAGCGGCCACAGCCATGTCCTGCCGGGCACTGCGCTTGTTCTTGATCAGGTAGCACACCCACATGAACACCACCCACACCGGAATCGCGTAGACCGATATCTGGATGCCGGGAATCAGCAGCATTACCCCAAGAATGAACACCACGAACGCCAGGCAGACATAGTTGCCGTACGGATACCACAGCGCCTTGAACAGCGGTTTCTGGCGGGTCTGGTTCATGTGCTGACGGAACTTGAAGTGCGAATAGCTGATCATCGCCCAGTTGATCACCAGGGTCGCGACCACCAGCGACATCAACAACTCCAGCGCATGCTGCGGGATCAGGTAGTTAAGCAGCACCGCCACCAGCGTGACCGCAGCAGAAGCCAGGATCGAACGCACCGGCACGCCACGCTTGTCGATCTTGGCCAGGGCCTTGGGCGCATCGCCCTGTTCGGCCATGCCCAGCAGCATGCGGCTGTTGCAGTAGGTGCCGCTGTTGTACACCGACAGCGCGGCGGTCAGCACTACGAAGTTGAGGATGTGCGCCGCCGTATTACTACCCAGCATCGAGAACACCTGCACGAACGGGCTGCCGCTATAGGCATCGCCGGAGGCATTGAGTGTGTTCAGCAGGCTGTCCCATGGGGTCAGGGACAACAGCACCACCAGGGCACCGATGTAGAAAATCAGGATCCGGTAGATCACCTGGTTGATGGCCTTGGGGATCACGGTTTTCGGTTTGTCGGCCTCGGCAGCGGTGAAGCCGAGCATTTCCAGGCCACCGAAGGAGAACATGATGATCGCCATCGCCATCACCAGACCGCTCACGCCGTTGGGGAAGAATCCACCGTGGGCCCACAGGTTGGTCACCGAAGCTTGTGGGCCACCGTGGCCGCTGACCAGCAGATAGCTACCCAGGGCAATCATGCCGACAATTGCCACGACCTTGATGATCGCGAACCAGAACTCGGCCTCGCCAAAGACTTTGACGTTGGCCAGGTTAATGACGTTGATCAGGACGAAGAATGCTGCCGCCGAAGCCCAGGTCGGGATGTCCGGCGCCCAGTAGTGGATGTACTTGCCGACCGCGGTCAGTTCCGACATGCCCACCAGGATGTAGAGAATCCAGCAGTTCCAGCCCGACAGGAAGCCGGCGAAACCGCCCCAATACTTGTGGGCAAAGTGACTGAAGGAGCCGGCCACTGGCTCTTCGACAATCATCTCGCCCAACTGGCGCATGATCATGAAGGCAATGAAGCCGCAAATGGCGTAACCGAGGATCATCGACGGGCCGGCTGACTTCAGCACCCCCGCCGAGCCGAGGAACAGGCCTGTACCGATCGCGCCGCCGAGGGCGATCAGTTGAATGTGTCGATTTTTCAGGCCGCGTTTCAGCTCGCCTGAATGCGTATTTTCTACAACGGTCATGCGTCACCTATTTGTTTTTATCTGTGACGAAATCGAACCCGACACGCTCGTGGCGTGGCGGAGTGAACAAGGCGGATAACCTTGAAAATGCGTGGGTACGCGAAGGGTCACAGTAAAACGCGGCGCATTGTACACCGCTGCCCCCCTGCGACCAGACACCCGCGCACCCCATACTTCAGGTCTGCCGCGCATCTGACCCGTCCCGCCGGTTTGAAACAAGCGCTGCGAAGTGTCGGAAAACCCGTCAAACCGACCTCTTCGGCAGCTTTTTCTTACAGCGCAGCCAAACACCGGTACCCACCGGCCTGACAGGCAAAAATCGTCAATATTTCTTTACATACCGTAACGCAAACTTTCCATGTAGGAATTTTCTGTAAGCCGACTGCAAATTGACGGTAGCTAGCTACCTAAGCAAAAAACTCCACAGCCAACTGTTTTTGAATAAGTAATTTCCTCGGCAAAAATGGAATAAAAAGTTCAAACAAAAAAATAAAATTATTATTTTGCAATCCAAAAAACCCTCGACTAGGTTTTCAGCGACTTGCCAAGGCGTCGTGCTGGCAAGTTGTGCGGAGCCGATTCCGGTCAGTTTTCATTCGCGGAATCGACCCCGCAGCTTTCCGTAAAAGTCATCTAGGAGATTCACTATGCAAGCACTGGACAAAGACTTGGAAACCGAACTGCAACTGGACGAATGGTTTGAAGCACCGACCCACGAAGCCGCAGTTGAAATGATGCAAGCCGACGCCGTTGTTCCGTTCGGCACGGCGATGTGGCCTCTGTAAGCATCGCCCGGCGGAGGCGATCCGGCCGGTCGGCTCCGCCACTTTGCAGATTTCAGGGAAGCCAAACACCACTGTCAGGGAAGAATAAGCATGGACACGCAACGAGCCATCTCACATTTCCTTTACTACCTTGAACATCATCCCGCCCTGGCCGGCATCCAGCCAGCCAAGGTGTTGCTCGGCCATACCGCCGACTACGAAGCACTGACCGGGGCCATTGCCGAACAGGCTGGCAGCGGTTCACCCTTCCGGTTCAGCACCATGCGCCTGGACCTTGAATCCACGGAGCGACTGTCCAAGGCGATTGCCGACAGCGATCTGTACATTTTCTTCTACGACTCTTCCACCCTGCCCACCCCACGCCCCGACGGCCCGGACTTTGTTCGCGCGCTGCAAGGCGTGATGGCGGACAACTGGAAGAAATCGCTGCTGTTCAAGGACTACGGCGACTATTTCTACGACACCTTCAGCGTGATTCCCCAGCGCATCGCCGGGCTCAACAGTCACCTGATCCGGCGCATGTCCCAAGCAACGACGTTGAGTTTTCAGGATGACCACGGTTCGTATTTCGATACGGCCCTCAACAGCGTCAAGAAATGGACCGACATCAACGGTGTTGGCAACTACGACCTGGCACCCGGCGAAATCGCTACCCACAGCGACACCATTAACGGTCAGGTGAAGTTCGTCGGCACTTTCCTGAGCACCATCCCGTTCGCCCGCAAATACGGCGTACTGCAATCGCCGCTGGAGTTGTGGATCGAAGACTCCACCATTCAGAAAATCGCCAGCGATGTGCCGGGCCTGGAACACGACTTCAATAAATACCTGGACGCCAACCCGTCCAACCGGCGTATCGAGGAACTGGGCATCGGCACCAACGAAGGGGTCAAGAGCCTCTATGCCCGCAATGCCGGTTTCGAGGAGCGCCATTGCGGCCTGCACCTGGGGCTGGGTGGCGGGGCCAAGGGCAGCCATCATCTGGATCTGATTTTCGAGAGCGGTGTGTTGGCGTTGGATAACGAGCCGATGTTTGATGGGCGGTTTGTGCTTTAGGTTGGGATTTCTGTAAGGCTGATGCCGCCATCGCGAGCAAGCTCGCTCCCACGGTTGAGCTTCAGCGAATGGAAGATCTGCGACCGACACCGTCCCAGTGTGGGAGCGAGCTTGCTCGCGATGGCGGACTATCTGTACCGCATCACTAAAACCAAGCCAAAAAGAACGCCAACCACAAGGGGTTGGCGTTTTTTCTTGCAGCTAGAACCTCACAACTGCCTCACTCCGGCTTACGACGCCCAAACCCCGGACGCTGCCCCGAACCCGCTGGGGCACCGCGACGTTTGCCCGATGGCGTGTCGCGGTCGACCAGGACGATGCCCGGGCGCTTTTTCGCTGCGGGTTTGGCCGGACGCTTGGTGTCGGCCGGGCGATCCGCTACCGGCGTACCACGACCGGCCGGAGCACCGCGACCTTCGCCGCGCTCGGTACGACCGTTGGCCGGGCGTGGCGTGCGCGGGCCGCGTTCGCCGTCCTGACGTGGCGCAGGCTTGCGGGCCGGGCGTTCGCCTTCGATCTGCGGCTCGCGCGACGGACGCGGACCTGCGGCCGGGCCATCAGCGGCAGGACGCAGCGTACGCACGCGCTCGGTCTTGCCCATCGGACGCGAGGATTTACGCTGCATGCGCTCCAGCTTGTCCTTGCTCTTGGCGGTCATCTGCGGCATCGCTACCGGCTTGAGGCCGACTTCGGCCGCCAGGATGTCGACTTCGTACTGGCTCATTTCGCGCCAGCGACCCATCGGCAGGTCGGAGTTGAGGAACACCGGGCCGAAACGCACGCGCTTGAGGCGGCTGACCACCAGCCCCTGGGATTCCCACAAGCGCCGTACTTCACGGTTACGGCCTTCCATCACCACGCAGTGGTACCAATGGTTGAAGCCTTCACCACCGGGCGCCTGCTTGATGTCGGTGAAACGCGCCGGGCCGTCTTCCAGCACAACGCCGGCCTTCAGGCGCTCGATCATTTCGTCGTCGACTTCACCACGTACACGCACGGCGTATTCGCGGTCCATCTCGTAGGACGGGTGCATCAAGCGGTTGGCCAGCTCACCGTCGGTGGTGAACATCAGCAAACCGGTGGTGTTGATGTCCAGGCGACCGATGTTGATCCAGCGGCCTTCTTTCGGACGCGGCATTTTGTCGAACACGGTCGGACGGCCTTCCGGGTCGTCACGGGTGCAGATCTCGCCGTCGGGTTTGTTGTACATGATCACGCGGCGCACCGTTTCGGCGGCCTCTTCGCGCTTGATCACCTTGCCATCGATGGTGATGGCGTCATGCATGTCGACACGCAGGCCCAAGGTGGCATCTTTGCCGTTGACCTTGATCCGGCCCTGGGTGATCCAGGTTTCCACGTCGCGGCGCGAGCCGACGCCGATACGGGCGAGGACTTTTTGCAGTTTCTCGCCTGCTGGGCCGATTTCCTGGCTGTCGTTCTGGTCTTGGTCTTTCATTCTGGGCACCTCCCGGTGTGGTCGGGTCAGGCGTGGCCTGACACTTTGAAAACGGGTCTATGACGAAGGGATCGCCAAAGGGTCGCGAATCATACGCTCGTTAAGGCATTTGCGCATCAGAGACTAGCTGATCGACGAACCTTCAGCGCTTTTTCCGCCGACCGGTGGCGCCCAGTTTGATCAGGCGCAAGGCCGCTTCGGCCAACACCGTGCGCTTGTCATCCTTGTCGAGTTTCTTCCAGGCCTTGATCTCGCGCTTGCTGCGGCCACAGCCGATGCAGATGTCGTCGTCGAACTTGCAGAGGCTGATGCAGGGGTCTTTGGTGGAACTCATGGTGCACCGCATGACTTAATGTTGGAGCGAGCCTGCTCGCGATAGCGATTTCACCTTCAAAAATGATGTTGGCTGACAGACCGCCATCGCGAGCAGGCTCGCTCCCACAATGGGGCGGCGCTGTGTCAGCCGTGATCAATCATCGAACTGGCGTCGTTCGTTTTCAATCGCTTCGGCCAGGGCGCGGGCTTCGGCTTCTTCATCGCTGAGCTCAGGCTCGGGTTCGCGTGGTTCGAGGGCGGCGACGGCGGCCAGCAGTTTTTCCCGGGCCGCGGCTACGCCAAGAATGTCTTCTTCTGGTTCGGGGTCAGGTTCGGCCTGAAGTTCAACTTCGCTGCCCGGTTGCGCGGGCTCATCCGTTTCGCCGTCAAGCTCCGTTGCCTCACGCAGCAGATCGTCGAAATCGGTCTTGAGCCCCTCTTCCATGGTGTCCAGTTCCAGCAACAACGAATGGAAACTGGTTTCTTCCTTGGGTTCCTCCGGCTCGGCGCTGGCGTCGGCCAGCTCCTGCAAGCTTTGGGGCACGGGGGCGTCGTCGAACTCCAGCATCGGCTCGGGTTCCAGCTCCCGCAGTTCGGCCAACGGCGGCAGGTCGTCAAGGTTCTTGAGGTTGAAGTGATCGAGAAAGGCCTTGGTGGTGGCAAACATCGCCGGTTTACCCGGCACGTCGCGATAGCCGACGACCCGGATCCACTCGCGCTCAAGCAGCGTCTTGACGATGTGGCTGTTGACCGCCACGCCCCGCACATCTTCGATTTCACCTCGGGTGATCGGTTGGCGATAAGCGATCAATGCCATGGTTTCGAGCATGGCACGGGAATAGCGCTGAGGCCGCTCTTCCCACAGACGCCCGACCCAGGGCGAAAATTTCTCGCGGATCTGCAGGCGGTAGCCGGAAGCCACTTCCTTGAGTTCGAACGCCCGCCCCTCGCAGGACTTACCCAGCAGCACCAGGGCTTTCTTGAACACGGCCGGCTCGGGCCGCTCGCCTTCTTCGAAGAGTTCGAACAAGCGCTCCATCGATTGCGGTTTTCCTGAGGCCAACAGGAAAGCTTCAAGCAACGGCGCCAGCTCGCGGGGTTCAGTCAGATTCATTGATTTGCTCGTTATTCGGCTCGTGCCCGCACGTGGATCGCTGCGAACGGCTCATTCTGCACCAGCTCGACCAAGGATTCCTTGACCAATTCCAGGACCGCCATAAACGTCACCACCACGCCTAGCCGCCCTTCCTCGGCGGTGAACAGCTCGACGAAGGGCACAAAGCCGCCGCCCTTGAGCCGCTCCAGCACATCGCTCATGCGCTCGCGGGTGGACAGTGCTTCGCGGCTGACCTGGTGACTTTCAAACATGTCGCCCCGGCGCAGCACCTCGGCCATGGACATCAGCAACTCTTCGAGGCTGACATCCGGGAGCAATTTACGTGCTCGCGCCTCGGGCGCATCGAGCTTGGGCACCACCACATCGCGCCCGACCCGGCTCAAGCCATCGATGCCTTCGGCCGCCACCTTGAAGCGTTCGTATTCCTGCAGGCGGCGGATCAGTTCGGCGCGCGGATCGTCTTCCTCCTCCTCGATCTCTGCCGAGCGTGGCAGCAGCATTCGCGACTTGATCTCGGCGAGCATGGCCGCCATTACCAGGTATTCGGCCGCCAGTTCCAGGCGCACCGACTGCATCAGCTCGACGTAGCCCATGTACTGGCGGGTGATTTCCGCCACGGGGATGTCGAGGATGTTGATGTTCTGTTTGCGGATCAGGTACAGCAGCAGGTCCAGCGGGCCTTCGAAGGCTTCAAGGAATACCTCCAGCGCATCCGGCGGAATGTACAGGTCCAGGGGCATTTCCATGACCGCCTGGCCATAGACCATGGCGAACGGCAGCTCTTGCTGAGCGCCGGCCTGGCTGTCGGCACTCTTAACGGCGGCTTCCACTGCGGACACTCAGGCCTCGACCAGGAACGGGGCTGGATCGCCGCAACCGATACGCACCACTTGCGGCTCGCCATCGGCCAGGTTGATCACCGTGGACGCCTTCATCCCGCCGAAACCGCCGTCGATGATCAGGTCGACCTGATGCTCGAGCAATTGGCGCATCTCGTAAGGGTCATTCATCGGCTCCGTCTCGCCGGGCATGATCAAGGTCACGCTCATCAGCGGTTCACCCAGCTCGGCCAGCAACGCCAGGGCAATGGGGTGGCTGGGCACCCGCAGGCCGATGGTGCGTTTTTTCGGGTGCAACAACAGCCGCGGGACTTCCCGGGTGGCGTTGAGAATAAAGGTGTAAGGCCCAGGGAGGTGGGCTTTGAGCAGGCGGAAGGTGCCGGTGTCGATCTTGGCGAACAGGCCCAACTGCGACAGGTCGCTGCAGATCAGCGCAAAGTTGTGCTTGTCATCCAGCTGACGCAGGCGTCTTACCCGCTCTACAGCGTTCTTGTCGCCGATCTGACAGCCGATGGCGTAGGAGGAATCGGTGGGATAGACCACCACACCACCGCCCCGAATGATTTCCACCGCCTGTTTGATCAGGCGCGCTTGCGGGTTTTCCGGATGAATCTGGAAAAATTGACTCACGTGTTCTACCTGTTCAGACGGTGGCGGTAACGGGATCATGTTTGAATCTACACCATAGTGGTGGCAGATCTTCCGGCAACGGGCGATATTCGCCTATCTCGGACCAGCCTCCAGGGCCATGAAAATCACTGCCGGCGGTCACCAGCAGGCCGAACTCACGGGCCAGAATCGCCAGGCTGCCGACCTGCTCGGCAGGCTGATGGCCATTGACCACTTCGATGGCGTGGCCCCCTGCTTGAATATAGTCGGCCACCAGGCGGCGGCGCTTGCTGCGGGTGAAATCATAGTGCCACGGATGCGCCAGGCTGACCCAGGCTCCGGCGGATCGCAGGGTTTGGACGGTCTCTTCCAGGGTCGGCCAGTGTTGCTTGACGTCCCCGAGCTTGCCGGCTCCCAGCCATTTGCGAAACGCTTCGGCGCGGTCCTTGACGAAACCTTCGCGCACCATCCAGTCCGCGAAGTGCGGACGGGCCGGGGCGTTGCCACTGTCGCCCAGTTCCTGCTGGATCTGCCGGGCGCCCTCAAGCGCACCAGGCATGCCCTTTAGCGCAAGCTTGCGGCTGATCTCTTCGGCACGCAGCCAGCGGCCGTCGTGCAGTTGCGCAATGGCCTGGACCAGTGACGGCGCATTTACATCAAAACCGTAACCCAGCACGTGAATAGTCGCGCCGCCCCAGGTGCAGGACAACTCGACCCCGTTGACCAGTTGCATGCCCAGCGTCGTCGCCGCGCTACGGGCCTCGTCCAGGCCTTCGAGGGTGTCATGATCGGTCAGGGCCAGGACTCGCACGCCGTGCTCGAACGCCCGCGCCACCAGAACCGCAGGCGCCAGGGCGCCATCGGAGGCCGTGCTATGGCAGTGCAAATCAACATTCACGAGAGTTTGTTACCTCAAATCAGCTGGCCCTATCGCGGCCAAGGATGTTTGTTATTATGCCGCCACATCCTGCTTCTGGCTGCCACTGTGAAACAATTCATCGACTTCATCCCGCTTCTGCTGTTTTTCATCGTCTACAAACTTGACCCACGGACCGTCGACATTGCCGGTCACTCCTTGACTGTAGGCGGTATCTACAGCGCCACCGCGATGCTGATCATCAGTTCGCTGGTGGTCTATGGCGCCCTGTTCGTGGCCCAACGCAAGCTGGAGAAAAGCCAGTGGCTGACCCTGATCGCCTGCCTCGTCTTCGGCAGCCTGACCCTGGCCTTCCACAGCGAAACTTTCCTTAAGTGGAAAGCCCCGGTGGTCAACTGGCTGTTCGCCCTGGCGTTCATCGGCAGTCACTTCGTCGGCGATCGCCTGCTGATCAAGCGCATCATGGGCCACGCCTTGAACCTGCCGGACGTCATCTGGACCCGGCTCAACATCGCCTGGATCGGCTTTTTCCTGTTCTGCGGCGCCGCCAACCTGTTCGTCGCGTTCACCTTCCAGAGCTACTGGGTCGACTTCAAGGTCTTCGGCAGCCTGGGCATGACGCTGCTGTTCCTGATTGGCCAGGGCATCTACCTGTCCCGTCATCTGCACGATGCCGATACCACCACGCCAAAAACCGAGGACTGACATGCTCTACGCAATCATTGCCACCGACGTCGCCAATTCCCTGGAAAAACGCCTGGCCGCTCGCCCTGAACACCTTGAGCGCCTGCAACAGCTCAAGGCCCAAGGCCGCGTCGTACTGGCGGGCCCGCACCCGGCGGTGGACAGCAACGACCCCGGCGCGGCGGGTTTCTCCGGCAGCCTGATCGTCGCCGAATTCGATTCCCTGGCCGCGGCGCAAGCCTGGGCCGAAGCCGATCCGTTCGTGGCCGCCGGTGTCTACGCCAATGTCGTGGTCAAGCCGTTCAAGCAAGTCCTGCCTTAACATCCCGATGCGTGATGAGCCTTCGCGGCTCATTGCGCTCAATCGCTCATTGTTCTCGTTTACCTGCCGACAACCTGTCTAATCTCGATTGGAATTCAGGAGTTGCAATGCGCAAAGGTCCGCTGTGCCTGTTAGGGGTCATGATGGTGATCGGGGCTCCCGCCCATGGGGAAGAAAGCACCGACGGCAGTCATTCGACGCCCTTGTCCTTGAGCGCAGGCAGTCAGATCACCGAATTGCAGCAACGCTTGAAAAACAGCGAACGCATGCGCGAGGAACTGACCCAGCAACTGCAAAACGCCAACAGCGAACGCGAGAGCGCGCTGGTGAGTCGATTGCGCCAGGAGAACCAGCGTCTGAAGCTGCAACTCAAGGAAGCCCAGGCCAGCCCCCTGCCACGCCTGCTGACCGATCAGCAGCAGTGGTTCGTCATTGGTGCCGGGGTAGCGCTATTGGCCCTGCTCTGCGGTATCTTTGCCAGCGGTGGACGTAGACAACGTCGGCAATGGCTAAATTGAGTGAGTCATGAGCGAGCTGTTACTGATTGATGATGACCAGGAGCTGTGTGAGCTCCTCGGCAGTTGGCTGGGTCAGGAAGGTTTTCTGGTCCGGGCCTGTCACGATGGCCATAGCGCCCGCAAGGCCTTGGCCGAAACCGCCCCGGCGGCGGTGGTGCTGGATGTGATGCTGCCCGACGGCAGCGGCCTGGAACTGCTCAAGCAGTTGCGCAACGATCATCCGGAGCTGCCGGTGCTGATGCTCTCGGCCCGTGGCGAACCGCTGGATCGCATCCTGGGCCTGGAACTGGGGGCCGACGATTACCTGGCAAAACCCTGCGATCCACGGGAACTGACCGCCCGCCTGCGCGCGGTCTTGCGCCGCAGTCATCCGACGGCGGTGTCCAGCCAGATCGAACTGGGCGACCTGACCTTCAGCCCGGTGCGAGGCGTGGTCAGCATCGATGAGCAGGAGCAGACCCTCACTGTTTCCGAAAGCCGCCTGCTCGAAGCGCTGCTCAAGCAGCCGGGCGAGCCACTGGACAAGCAGGAACTGGCGCAGATCGCCCTGGGACGCAAGCTGACCCTGTACGACCGTAGCCTCGATATGCACGTAAGCAACCTGCGCAAGAAAATCGGCCCGCACGCCGACGGTCGCCCACGCATCGTGGCTCTGCGTAGCCGGGGTTATTACTACAGCCTTTAAGCGCTGCGCCGCTGGGCTGTGGGCGCAAAGCATCGCTCGCGATGCAGGCGCCTCGGTTCCCTTAGAGACCGCGTTATCTTCATGGCGGGCAAGCCTTGCCCCCACAGGGCTTTGCGCTCGGTCCTGCAGATTTGTCAGGCCTGCATCAAAACGTCTTTACCCAAGCTTTACCCACCCCTGACCGCCGCTGACCTTGATCTGCGTAACCTGCACTCATCCGGAACTGACCGGGAACGAGACAAGGAGATACACCATGCGCAAGACCCTCATCGCTCTGATGTTCGCTGCTGCCCTGCCTACCGTCGCGATGGCCATGCCTGAAGGCGCCGGCCCGATGGGACCAATGGGCCCGATGGATGGCCCGCGTCATGGCGGCCAGATGCACGACAAAGGTCCGTACAGCCAATTGGACCTGAGCCGCGAACAACGCCAGCAGATCCGCAAGATCATGGGCGAACAGCGCCACGAGCGCCGCGAACTGGTAGAAAAGTACCTGGCCAAACTGTCGCCAGCCGATCAGAAAGCCATGAAAGATGAAATGGCGGCCCGGCACGAAAAAGTCGACGCCCAGATCCGTGGGTTGTTGAAGCCTGAGCAGCAAAAAGAGTTTGACGCCATTCAGAAGAAGCAGGCCGAGCGTCGGGCCGAGTGGGCCGAGTTCAAGGCCTGGAAAGCGCAACAACCGCAAAAGGCGCAATAATGCGCTGAAGCACCCCAGCCCAACGGCCAATCGCCGTTGGGCTTTCTTTGTTTTCGAGGATTGATCGTGCGTTCACTGTTTTGGCGCATCCTGGCCAGTTTCTGGCTGGCCATCGCCCTGGTTGCAGGGCTTTCGATTCTGCTGGGCCACATGCTGAACCAGGACGCCTGGATCCTCAGCCGCCATCCGGGCCTCAACACCCTGGCCGAAGAGTGGACGCAAACCTTCGAAAGCCAGGGCGAAGACGCCGCCGAACAGATCCTGCAACAGCGCAAGCATCAGTATCACATCAACGTCCAGGTGCTTAACGAGAGCGGTGCCCCAGTGGTACGCGGCACTTTCCCGCGTCGAGCACAGGCCTTCGAAGCGCGACAGAACGACAACGACCGACGCCTGCCCTGGCGGCGCTTGACCGACGAGTTCACCAGCGCCAAAACCGGCGACACTTACCTGTTCATCTACCGCATACCCCACCCCGAACTGGATGCCTGGCATCGCGGCAGCCTGCTCTGGCCTCTGAGTGCGCTGGGGATCGCGTTGGTGGTGCTGACGTTGTTCAGCCTGTTGGTGACCCTGTCCATTACCCGTCCGTTGAGCCGCCTGCGCGGTGCAGTGCATGATTTGGGGCAGACCACCTACCAGCAAAACAGCCTCGCCAAACTGGCCAATCGCCGGGATGAATTTGGTGTGCTGGCCACCGACTTCAACCGCATGGGCGCGCGCCTGCAAAGCCTGATCGCCAGCCAGCGCCAATTACTGCGGGATGTGTCCCACGAATTGCGCTCGCCCTTGGCCCGACTGCGCATTGCCCTGGCGCTGGCGGAACGGGCCAGCCCCGAGGAGCGGGAAAAGCTCTGGCCGCGCCTGACCCGCGAATGTGATCGCCTGGAAGCGCTGATCAGCGAAATCCTGGTGTTGGCCCGGGTCGATGCCGACAACGCCAGCGCTGAAGAGGTGGACCTCAACGATCTGCTGGTTACCCTGCAAAAAGACACACAGCTGGCCTCTCCAGAACAAAGCGTGCAATTGGACGTTGAACCGAACCTGACCCTCAAAGGTTGGCCGACCATGATTGAACGGGCCCTGGATAACCTGCTGCGCAACGCCCAGCGTTTCAATCCGGTCGGTCAACCGATCGAAGTCCGCGCGCTGCGCCAAGGAGAGCGGATCATGGTCAGCGTGCGCGATCACGGACCGGGGGTGGAGGCCGAACACCTGGGCCAGTTGGGCGAACCGTTCTACCGCGCCCCCGGCCAGACCGCCGCCGGCCATGGCCTGGGCCTGGCCATCGCCCGCCGCGCCGCCGAGCGTCATGGCGGCGCGCTGGTGTTGGCCAATCACCCCGAGGGCGGGTTCATCGCGAGTCTGGAACTGCCGTTGGTGCCGGGGGCGGTCGTTCAGCCCTAAGCCTGCGCATGGTGGGAGCAAGGCTTGCCCGCGATGGACGCGACGCGATGTTTCAGAAATCGACGCGCCTCTATCGCAAGCAAGCTTTGCTCCCACAGACCGAACTGCCCCCGCATCAAACCAAACGATAATTCCTCTTATTCAAACCCCTGCGCCCTGTTAGACTTTGCGCCCTCGTTTCACTCCTCTTCCAGGAAGTCCGATGCCGTCGTTGCCTCTTCGCTTATGCGCTCTGTTCATGGCCCTGGGCCTGAGTGCCTGCGATGACGCCCCGCGTTTTACCCAGGCCGAACCCGGCGAAGCCCGGTCCGGTGGCGCTGCGACGGTACGCAAGAGTGATCAGAACGCCTTTTCCCTGCCCTCGGCCAACCTGCCACCTTCGCGGCGCGTGGACTTCGCCGTGGGCAACAGTTTTTTCCGTAGCCCCTGGGTGATCGCGCCCTCGACCACCACCGCACGGGACGGTCTGGGGCCATTGTTCAATACCAACGCCTGCCAGAACTGTCACGTCAAGGACGGTCGCGGCCATCCGCCGGCACCGGACGCGGCCAGCGCGGTGTCGATGCTGGTGCGCCTGTCGATTCCCGATGCCCCGGCCTACGCCAAGGTCATTGAACAACTGGGGGTGGTGCCGGAGCCGACCTATGGCGGGCAATTGCAGGACATGTCCGTGCCCGGCGTTGTCCCCGAAGGCAAGGTGCGGGTCGATTACACGCCAGTCCCGGTGCGCTTCGACGACGGCACCGTCGTAGAACTGCGCAAGCCGCAACTGCAGATCACCCAACTGGGCTATGGCCCGATGCACCCCGACACACGCTTTTCGGCCCGCGTCGCACCGCCGATGATCGGCCTGGGGCTGCTCGAAGCGATTCCCGATGAAGCTATCCTGGCCAACGCCCAAGCCCAGGCGCGGGAGAACAACGGTATCGTCGGCCGGCCGAACCAGGTCTGGGACGATGTCCAGCAAAAGACCGTATTGGGGCGTTTCGGCTGGAAGGCCGGCCAGCCGAACCTCAATCAGCAGAACGTCCACGCCTTTTCCGGTGACATGGGCCTGACGACAAGCCTGCGCCCCTTCGACGATTGCACCCAGGCCCAGGTCGACTGCAAGCGCGCCCCGAACGGCAACGGCGCCGATGGCGAGCCGGAAGTCAGCGACAACATTCTGCGCCTGGTGCTGTTCTACAGCCGCAACCTCGCCGTACCGGCCCGTCGCGAGGTGAACTCGCCCCAGGTGCTGGCCGGCAAGAATCTGTTTTTCCAGGCCGGCTGCCAGTCGTGCCACACCCCGAAGTACACCACGTCCGCCAACGCTGCCGAACCGGAACTGGCGAATCAGGTCATTCGCCCCTACACCGATCTGCTGTTGCACGACATGGGCGAAGGCCTGGCCGACAACCGCAGCGAATTCAAGGCCAGCGGCCGCGACTGGCGGACCCCACCGCTGTGGGGCATCGGTCTGACCGAAGCCGTCGGTGGTCACACCCAGTTCTTGCACGACGGTCGCGCGCGCAACCTGCTCGAAGCCGTGCTATGGCATGGCGGCGAAGCGCAAGCGGCGCAGCGACAAGTTCTAGCGTTCAATGCCGAGCAACGCGCTGCGTTGCTGGCGTTCCTGAATTCCCTTTAATCGCATTCTCCGAAAAACGGGAGCCCGACATGTTCCGTCCCAAGTTGTTGTTTACCAGCCTCGCCGCCATCGTCCTCGGCGCGTGCTCGCCCCAGGATCCGCAAGCGGTCACCTCAGCGGCCATCGCCAAGCAAGTGATCCTGCCCACCTACAGCCGCTGGGTCGAAGCTGACCGGCAACTGGCAACCAGCGCCCTGGCCTTCTGCCAGGGCAAGGAAAACCTGGAGACCGCCCGCGCCGACTTTCTCAAGGCACAAAAAGCCTGGGCCGAGTTGCAACCACTGCTGATCGGCCCGTTGGCCGAGGGCAATCGCGCCTGGCAGGTGCAGTTCTGGCCGGACAAGAAAAACCTGGTGGGCCGTCAGGTCGAGCAACTGGTCAATAACCAGCCGCAGATCGACGTTGCCGGTCTGGCCAAGTCCAGCGTTGTGGTCCAAGGCCTCTCCGCCTATGAGTACCTGCTGTTCGACGCCAGGATCGACATGGCCGACAGCGCGCAAAAAGCCAAGTACTGCCCGCTGCTGATCGCCATTGGCGAACGTCAGAAGCAATTGGCCGAAGATATCCTGTCGCGCTGGAATACCAACGACGGCATGCTCGCCCAGATGAGCAAGTTTCCGAACGAGCGCTACGCCGATTCCCACGAAGCGATCGCCGATTTGCTGCGGGTCCAGGTCACCGCCCTGGACACCTTGAAAAAGAAACTCGGCACGCCGATGGGCCGCCAGAGCAAGGGCGTACCACAACCGTTCCAGGCCGATGCCTGGCGCAGCCAGTCGTCGCTGCAAGGCCTGCAAGCCAGCCTGAGCGCGGCCAGGACCGTCTGGGTCGGCGTGGACAACAAGGGCCTGCGCAGCCTGTTGCCAAGCGAGCAGAAACCCTTGGCCGACAAGATCGACGCGGCCTACGACACCTCGTTGAAACTGTTCGCCGACAGCCAGCGCTCGCTGGTCGAAATGCTCGCTGACGACGCCGGACGCCAGCAACTCAACGAACTGTACGACAGCCTCAACGTTGTCCATCGCCTGCACGAAGGCGAACTGGCCAAGGCGCTGGGCATTCAATTGGGCTTCAATGCCAACGACGGTGACTGATCATGTTTCGACGTCAGGCTCTGGCACTGGGCAGCCTGCTGCTCGGCGCCGTTACCCTGGGCGGCTGGACGCTGTTCAAGCAACAGGACAAGCATCCGCTCCTGCTTTCGGCACGGGACGATAGCGACGGCAAGCACTACGCCGTGGGCTATCGACTGGACGGCAGCCGGGTGTTCGCCACCCAAGTCAAGCAGCGCTGCCACGACATCATTGACCATCCGACAAAACCGATTGCGCTGTTCGTCGCTCGTCGCCCAGGCACCGAAAGCTACCTGATCGACCTGCGCGACGGTTCGCTGCTGCAGACCCTCACCTCGTTGCCGAACCGGCATTTCTACGGGCACGCGGTGATTCATAAAAGCGGCGAATGGCTGTACGCCACCGAGAACGACACGACCGATCCAGGCCGCGGCCTGCTGGGCGTGTACCGTTTTGAAGGCGAACGGTTGGTGCACAGCGGCGAACTGTCGACTCACGGCATCGGCCCTCACCAAGTGTCGTGGATGCCCGACGGCGAAACGCTGGTGGTCGCCAACGGCGGCATTCGCACCGAGGCCGAAAGCCGCGTCGAGATGAACCTCAATGCCATGGAGCCGAGCCTGGTGCTGATGCAGCGCGATGGCACACTGCTGAGCAAGGAAACCCTCGCCCAATCGATGAACAGCGTGCGCCACATGGGCATCGCCAGCGACGGCACCATCGTTTGCGGCCAGCAATTCATGGGCGATGCCCACGAATCCTCCGAGCTGCTGGCAATCAAGCGTCCGGGCCAGCCGTTCCAGGCATTCCCGGTGGCCGAGCATCAATTGCAGGCCATGGGTCATTACACCGCCAGCGTTGCCGTACACAGCGACCTGCGCCTGGTGGCCCTGACAGCGCCCCGTGGCAACCGCTTTTTTATCTGGGACCTGGACAGCGGCGAAGTACGCCTGGATGCGCCTCTGCCGGACTGCGCCGGTGTGGGTGCGGTGGCCGACGGTTTCGTCGTGACATCGGGTCAGGGCCGTTGCCGCTTTTACGATTGCCGGCAGGCACAACTGGTTGCAAAACCACTGGATCTGCCCGCAGGGCTCTGGGACAACCATTTGCATTTGATCTGACAAGCGGGCGGCGGGCCTTCAGGAAAAATCCTTACACATTACCGATGAACATCGTTTTGAATCGGTCGCGTACTCGGAGTAATGTGCCCGCCTGTCTGTATTTTCTCTCGGCTTATTTCCAAGGAAGTGGAACATGCTGCGACGCCGCATGCTGATCATGTTGGGTGTTGTCCTGCTGGTGGTATTGCTACTGGCCGGCTACAAGGGTTTCTCCGTTTACCAGCAGATCCAGATGTTTTCTGCCCCCAAACCGCCGGTCAGCGTCGCCGTGGCCACGGCTGTCGAGCAGCCTTGGCAAACCCGCCTGCCCACCGTCGGCAGCCTCACCGCACTGCAAGGCGTAGACCTGAGCCTGGAAATTGCCGGGACGGTGCAGAAGGTGCAGTTCCAGTCGGGGCAAAAGGTCAAGGCCGGCCAGCCACTGGTGCAACTGGACAGTGACGTCGAAAGCGCGCTGCTGGAAACCGCCGTGGCCGACCTTAACCTGTCGCAACTGGATTTTGGCCGGGGTCGGCAACTGGTGGGCAGCCAGGCGATCTCCAAGGGCGAATTCGACCGGCTCGCGGCGCAGTTGAAAAAGAACCAGGCCACAGTCAACCAGCTCAAGGCTTCGCTGGCCAAGAAACACATCGTTGCGCCGTTCAGCGGCACCATCGGCATTCGCCAGGTGGACGTCGGCGACTATCTGGCCAGCGGCACGGTGATCGCCACCCTGCAGGACCTGAGCAGCCTGTATGTGGATTTCTACCTCCCCGAGCAAGCGGTACCCAAGCTCGCGGTCGGCCAGGCAGTCAACGTCAGTGTCTCGGCCTATCCCGGCCAGACCTTCGTCGGCGCCATCAGCGCGATCAACCCCAAGATCGAAGACAGCACTCGCAACGTGCTGGTACGCGCTACCCTGGGCAACCCCGACGGCAGGCTGTTGCCCGGCATGTTCGCCAGCCTGCAGGTGATCTTGCCGGACAAGGCCAACGCCATCGTCGTGCCGGAAAGCGCCGTGACCTACACCCTCTACGGCAACTCCATGTACGTCGTGACGCAGAAGAAAGCCGACGACGGCACCGTCGAGAAAGATGACAAGGGCCAGCCGATCCTCATCGCCGAACGGCGATCCGTCGAAACCGGTGAGCGACGCGACGGGCTCGTGCTGGTTTCCAAAGGCGTGCAGAGCGGCGAACAGGTCGTGATCGCCGGCCAGATCAAACTGGATAACGGCACGCCCATCGCCATCAGCGACGACAAGACCCTGACCGAACAGAACAGCCCGCCCCCTGCGGACTGATCAAGGAACCCTCATGGCTTTTACTGATCCGTTCATCCGCCGTCCGGTGCTCGCCACCGTGGTCAGCCTGTTGATCGTGCTGCTGGGTTTCCAGGCCTGGAGCAAGCTGCCCCTGCGCCAGTACCCGCAGATGGAGAACGCCCTGATCACGGTGACCACCGCCTACCCCGGGGCCAACGCCGAGACCATCCAGGGCTATATCACCCAGCCGATGCAACAGAGTCTGGCCAGCGCCGAGGGCATCGACTACATGACCTCGGTCAGCCGTCAGAATTTCTCGGTGATATCGGTCTACGCCCGCATCGGTTCCAACAGCGACCGACTTTTTACCGAGCTGCTGGCCAAGGCCAACGAAGTCAAAAACCAGCTACCCCAAGATGCTGAAGACCCGGTGCTCAGCCGCGAGGCCGCCGATGCCTCGGCACTGATGTACATCAGTTTTTTCAGTAAGGAACTGAACAACCCGCAGATCACCGACTACCTGTCACGGGTGGTCCAGCCCAAGCTGGCGACATTGCCGGGCATGGCCGAAGCGGAGATCCTCGGCAACCAGGTCTTCGCCATGCGCCTGTGGCTGGATCCGGTCAAGCTTGCCGGTTTCGGCCTCACCGCCGCCGACGTGACCGATGCCGTGCGCCAGTACAACTTCCTCTCGGCCGCCGGTGAGGTGAAAGGCGAATACGTGGTCACCAGTATCAACGCCAACACCGAACTCAAGTCCGCCGAGGCCTTCGCGGCGATTCCGCTCAAGACCGATGGCGACAGCCGCGTGCTGTTGCGCGATGTGGCCCGGGTGGAGATGGGCGCCGAGAACTACGACACCATCAGCTCTTTCGGTGGCACGCCCTCGGTGTACATCGGCATCAAGGCCACCCCCGGCGCGAACCCGCTGGACGTGATCAAGGAAGTGCGCAGGATCATGCCGGATCTGGAGGCCCAACTGCCGGCCAACCTCAAGGCCGAGATCGCCTACGACGCCACCCTGTTCATCCAGGCTTCCATCGACGAGGTGGTCAAAACCCTCTTCGAGGCGGTGCTGATTGTCATCGTCGTGGTGTTCCTGTTCTTGGGCGCCCTGCGTTCGGTGGCCATCCCGGTGGTGACCATCCCACTGTCGATGATTGGCGTGATGTTCTTCATGCAGTTGATGGGCTACTCGATGAATCTGCTGACCCTGCTCGCCATGGTGCTGGCAATTGGTCTGGTGGTGGACGACGCGATCGTGGTGGTGGAAAACATCCACCGGCACATCGAGGAAGGCAAAAGCCCATTCGACGCTGCAATTGAAGGTGCCCGGGAGATCGCTATGCCGGTGATCTCGATGACCATCACGCTGGCGGCGGTGTACGCGCCGATCGGTCTGTTGAAGGGGCTCACGGGGGCGCTGTTCAAGGAGTTCGCGCTGACGCTCGCCGGCGCGGTGGTCATTTCCGGGATCGTCGCACTGACCCTCTCGCCCATGATGTGCGCCTTGCTGTTGCGTCACGAAGAGAACCCCTCGGGACTGGCGCATAGACTGGACGTGGTTTTCGAACGTCTTAAAAACCGCTACCAGCGCATGCTTCACGGCATGCTCAATACCCGGCCTGTGGTGCTGGTGTTCGCGGTAATCGTGCTGCTGCTGATTCCGGTGCTGATCATGTTCACCAAGTCCGAGCTGGCCCCCGATGAAGACCAGGGCATCATCTTCATGATGGCCAATGCCCCGCAGCCGACCAACCTCGACTACCTGAACACCTACACCGATCATTTCATCACCATCTTCAAGGAGTTCCCGGAGTACTACTCCTCGTTCCAGATCAACGGATACAACGGCGTGCAATCGGGCATCGGCGGCTTCCTGCTCAAACCCTGGAACGAACGCAGCCGCACCCAGATGGAAATCCTGCCTGAAGTCCAGGCCAAGCTGGAGAACATCCCCGGCCTGCAAATATTCGGTTTCAACCTGCCCTCCCTGCCTGGCACCGGCGAAGGCTTGCCATTTGCGTTCGTCATCAACTCGCCCAAGGACTACGCAACGCTGTTGCAGATTGCCGAGCGGGTCAAAAAGCGCGCACTGGAATCCGGCAAGTTCGCTTTCATGGACGTTGACCTGGCTTTCGACAAACCCGAAGTCGTCGTGGACATCGATCGTGCCAAGGCCGCCCAGATGGGCGTCTCGATGCAAGACCTGGGCGGCACACTCGCCACCCTGCTGGGTGAAGCCGAGATCAACCGTTTTACCATCGAAGGGCGCAGCTACAAGGTCATCGCCCAGGTCGAACGGCCGTTCCGGGACAATCCGGACTGGTTGAACAACTACTACGTAAAAAATACCCAGGGTGAATTGCTGCCGCTGTCGACGCTGATCAAAGTCAGCGATCGGGCGCGACCACGGCAGTTGAATCAGTTCCAGCAACTCAACGCGGTGACGATCTCGGGTTTTCCCATCGTGAGTATGGGCGAGGCCATCGAGACGGTCCGCCAGATTGCCCAAGAAGAGGCTCCGGTAGGGTTCGCTTTCGACTACGCAGGGGCGTCGCGACAGTTCGTTCAGGAAGGCAGCGCGCTGTGGGTCACCTTTGCCCTGGCGCTGGCGATCATCTTCCTGGTGTTGGCCGCCCAGTTCGAAAGCTTCCGGGACCCGCTGGTGATTCTGGTGACGGTACCGCTGTCGATTTGCGGCGCCTTGATTCCGCTGTTCCTCGGCTGGTCGAGCATGAACATTTACACCCAGGTAGGACTGGTGACGCTGATCGGCCTGATCAGCAAGCACGGGATCCTGATCGTTGAGTTCACCAACCAGCTGCGCAGGGAACAGGGGCTAACCCCACGGGAGGCCGTGGAGCAAGCCGCATCGATTCGCTTGCGTCCCGTACTGATGACCACCGCGGCGACGGTATTTGGCATGGTGCCATTGATCCTCGCTACCGGGGCCGGGGCGGTGAGCCGCTTCGACATCGGCTTGGTGATCGCCACCGGGATGTCGATTGGCACGTTGTTCACACTGTTCGTATTGCCCTGCGTGTATACGTTGCTGGCCAAGCCGGACAAAACCTAACGCGCGACCACTGGCCCTGTAGGCGCTGCCGAAGGCTGCAATCGCCAAAAACAAAGGCCTCGCATATGCGAGGCCTTTGTTTGGGCTCTCTGTCCATCAACTCTGGGGCCTCATGCCTTGGGAAAGACTGAACATGAACAGCAACAGATCGTCGTCCGGCCGGATCGCCTCGCTGGCCTTGGCCACACGTGGCAAAGGGCAATGCGCGTCCGGGTGGGAAGCACTGAGGATCTGCGAACGGGGCTGCTCCCATACCGCCACCGCCATAGAGGTAACTGCCAGGGCTCCTACGAGAAATAAACCTCTAGCAATTTCTAATTTCATCGCTATAAACCTTTGATAGCGCTGCCAAACGCCGCTTTGTAAAAGTAGACGAGTTTTTCCCATTCTGAATCGCTGAACGACGAATGGCGTCGCAGTTGTTTCATGTCATGGGACGCTGCGGTCCAGGAAGTCAGACGTTGACGGGACTTTTCCAAATCCAGCAAGGCCACTTCGGCTCGAGCGGACTCACCCTCTCCAGTCACGCGCACAAATACATGCTTGATATAGAGGCAGCCATGCTGCCAACGCCCCTTATGCATGCGAGCCAGGTTCTCTGCCAATGCCTGGAGAATTCGGTCATGCCCCGCTTCGCCATGACGCTCGCGCCCGCCTGCGGCATACCAGTGACCCAACTCCACGAAACCGTCCAGCGCATGAGTCACAAGCAGCGCACGCCACTTGTGAATCGGGTCCCGCTGTGCGCCACAGAAGATGACCTTTGGAACGCTGACGTCGAGTCGGCTCAATGCCAGCAGGGCATCTTGCTCACGTAACACGGTTGGGCGGCCAAACGGATGCAACCAGCTACGGTAAATATGCCCTGTCTGACGCTTGGCATAGAGCAGATCGCCGCCGTTGTTGATCCGCTGCACTCCGCTTTCACCACCACGACGCACATTGGGTTGTTCCACCCATTCACCCTGCTGATTCCAGAAGTGTTCGAAGCCGCAGCGGGGAAACGCAGTTGTCTCTAGTGCCACAACCATGCTGTTACCTCTTGCGTAATACATAAACTCGCCACATGGCATAGAGCGGCAGGAAGTCCAGTCGTTCCTGAATGCGGAAACCAGCCTGTCGAAATTCACCCTCGACTGTAGCGGCCGGTAACACAAATCGATTCTGGTAGCCTTTCTGCCCACGCGTGTGCTCCAGACGCTTACGTCTCCAGGCCTTGAAATTTCCATCGACCCACAATGAAACGATCACGCTATCACGAGTGACACGTTCGAATTCCCGCAGAATCGCCAGTCGATGCGCAGGTTCACCGATGTGGTGGAGCAGGCGCATGCAAAAAATGCTGTCGACGGCGTTATCAGGCAAGGCAATGTCGAACGCAGAAGCGTGCAAGGGTTGTACCCGTTTTACGACATCGGCGGGTTGAGCGTTCAACGCAGTCTTGAGCATGGCTGTGGAATTGTCCGCACCGATGATCACCCGGTTCGGTTTTTCGGCCAGCACAGGCCATAAACGCCCGGCACCACACGGCAAGTCCAGCACCAGGCCAGGGTCACCTGCCAACGCCAAAGCCATGCGTGCCAGTTGTTCATCACGGCGGTGGGAAAGACGCCGGCTCAGACCGGCCTGGTGTTTATGCAGGTATTGGTGGGCGTGCTTTTCGTCATATTTTTCGGAAAAGTCGAGCTTGATAGGGTTGGACATTGACGGGAGCCTCCATGAGGTAATGGCTCCCACGTTAGGGATGGACATGTGCACGCCAAGTCATCCCTTTGTGAAAACTTCATCATGCAGGCACTCGAGGGTTTTCAGGATATGTCCAACATGCAGGCCTTAGCGCCGTGCTCAGTTGCGAGGATGCAACTCAACCTCAAAATGACAGCCATTGGGCTCCATGGTGCTGAGGCTCACGGTCCAGCCCTGGTTCTCGCAAATCCGCTGGACCAATGAAAGCCCCAACCCAAGCCCTTCGCCGCGCTTTTCGTTACCTCGCACGAACGGTTCGAACATCGCCTCGCGTTTTTCTTCGGGAATGCCCACGCCACTGTCCTCGACCACGAAGCCGGTCGGGGACAGCGTGAGGCGAATGAAGCCCTGATCGGTGTAGTGCAAGGCGTTGCGCAGCAAGTTGCCCATGACGGCGGTCAGGAACGTGGCGTTATACGGGGTGTCGGCGGTTTGCCCCGGCTCGAAGATCAGGGTCAGGCCCTTGGCTTCGATCGGCGCACGCCACAGCCCAACGAGGTCCTCGGCCACCTGCCCTAGCGTCAACCGGGGCGACATGCCGCTGTCTTCGCGCTGGGTCCTGGCGAGCATCAGGAAGGTTTGCACCAGCTCGCGCATTTCTTCACTGGCCCGACTGATCCGCTCGACCTGTTTGCGACCGCGCTGATCCAGGGCCGGGTTCTCCAGCAACAGCTCACAGGAGCTGGCCAGGACCATCAACGGCGTGCGTAACTCATGGCTTACGTCGCTGGTGAACAACCGTTCACGCGTCAGGGCCTGGCGCAGTCGCCCCAGCGTAGCGTCGAACGCCACAGCCAGCTCACCCACTTCATCGGCGGCATAGTCAGGGGCCAGCGGCGGGGCCAGCCCGAGGAGCTGGTCGCGATGGCGCACTTGCCGGGCCAGACGCACGACCGGCGCCATCACCCGGCGAGCCAGGACCCAACCCAGGAACACCGCCAGCGCCAGGCTGAGCACGAAACCCACCAGCACCACGGCGAACAGCACCCGTTCGCGCTCTTCGAAATCGCTCTGGTCCTGCAGTAGCACGTAGTGTCGACCGTCAACAATCTCGACCATGGCGTGATACGACAATTGCGCGCGAAAGACCTCGTGGAAACCACGATCCAGGTGACGCAGATCCTTGGGCAAATCGAAGTCACCCGGGCCGCCACTGAAATAGAACAACTGATCAGGTTCCGGACGATGACTCCAGTCCGAAACGCTGTCCATCAGCAGCAGGCGTTGCAGGTCACCCCCAAGCCCGGCGGAAATCAGCCTTTCTTCCACCAAGTGAACCGTCGCCACGATGCCCATGGCGAATGCCCCGGCGACCAACGCGCTCATCAGCGCAAAGGCGATGATGATCCGTTGGGCAAGGCTTTGCTTAAACTCCATCTCGGCCCTCGGCCAGGCGATAACCCACGCCATGCACGGTGTGCAACAGCGGTTTGTCGAACGGTTTGTCGATCACCTGACGTAATTGGTGAACATGGCTGCGCAGACTGTCGCTGTCCGGGCAATCATCGCCCCACAAGGCTTCTTCGAGGATTTCCCGGCGCAGCACGTGGGGGCTTTTCTGCATCAAGACCGCCAGCAGCTTCAGGCCTACAGGGTTGAGCTTCAGCAGTTTGCCTTCGCGGGTGACTTCCAGGGTATCGAGGTCGTAACTCAGGTCACCGACCTGCAAGGCGCGCCGCCCGCCGCCCTGGGCCCGACGCATGACCGCTTCGATCCGCGCCGCCAGCTCCGACAAGGCAAAAGGTTTGACCAGGTAATCATCGGCGCCGGACTTGAACCCTTGCAGGCGATCGTCCAGTTGATCCCGGGCGGTGAGCATGATCACCGGTGTATCACGTCGGGCGTCCTCGCGCAGGCGCTTGCACAAGGTGTAGCCGTCGATGCCCGGCAGCATGATGTCGAGCACGATCAGGTCATAGTGCTCGGTCGCGGCCAGGTGTAACCCCGACAAACCATCCTGGGCACAATCGACGGTATAGCCTTTGAGCCCCAGGTAATCGGCCAGATTGGCCAGGATGTCACGGTTGTCTTCAACCAACAGAATTCGCATGGGCATCTCCTCTGCGCACGTGGACGGTCATCGTGGCCCGCGCAGCTTAAGGCCAAGTGTGAATCACGGCTAGGGTTGTATCGGCGGTCGTAGCGAGCAAGCCCGCTCCCGCAAGGGTCGCGCGTGGATTGCCCGGACATTGACGAGTTTTTCACCCGGCATTCACGCCTCACCCACGGTGCCCGGACCAGACTGCGCGCAACGCGCTGCTCAAGAACACTCCACCAAAGGTACTGCCATGGTTTCCACCACCACCCGTCCCGCCTCCAGGCCGCTGAATTTCCGGGTCGCCCTGGGCCTGCCCGCTGCAATCGCGGTGATCCTGGTGCTGCTGGAACTGACCACGCTGGACATGGATCTGGCCAGGCTGTTCTACGACCCAGCCGACGGGTTCATCGGTCGGCACAGTTTTTTTCTGGAAGACATTCTGCATGACCGGGCCAAACAGGTGGTCATCGCGTTTTCTGTGCTGTCGATTCTCGGGTTCATCTGCACGTTCTTCCTCACCCGACTCAAACCGTTCAAACGCGAACTGGGTTGCCTGGTGCTCTCCCTGGCGCTGGCTACTTCATTCGTCACGCCGATGAAAGCCGTAACGGCAGTGCAATGCCCCTGGAGCCTGAAGGAGTTCGGAGGCAAGCAAACCTACAGCGAACTACTGAGCCCACGCCCGGCAACTGACAAACCCGGCCGATGCTGGCCCGGTGGTCACGCTGCCACCGGGTTTACGCTGTTCGCGTTGTTCTTCGTACTGCGCGACCGCCGCCCTCGCCTGGCCCGCCTGGCCTTCATATTCGCTGCCTCTCTGGGAACGCTGTTCTCCGTGAGCCGCATGATGCAAGGGGCGCATTTCTTTTCCCATAATGCGTGGACAGCGGTGTTCTGTTGGCTGATTTGCCTGGGGTGTTATTACTACGTGCTGTACCGGCCGGCCTCTACAGCGAAGCGAGCGGCGACAACCCAACCCGTCAATGCTTGAACACCAATCTGAATGTGGGAGCGAGCCTGCTCGCGATAGCGTCGGATCAGCAACATTGAGGGTGACTGTTACACCGCTATCGCGAGCAGGCTCGCTCCCACAGGGATTGGTGCAATTTCAATGAGCGGGGTAAACCCGAGGCATTAAAAAACCCCGCCTGCTTTCGCAGACGGGGTTTTTCAGTACAGGGGTAAGGCTGGCTTACATCATGCCGCCCATGCCACCCATGCCGCCCATGTCTGGCATACCGCCGCCAGCTGGAGCGTCTTCCTTGATTTCAGCGATCATCGCCTCGGTGGTGATCATCAGGCTGGCAATCGACGAAGCCGCTTGCAGAGCCGAACGAGTCACTTTGGCTGGGTCCAGGATACCCATTTCGATCATGTCGCCGTATTCGCCGGTCGCAGCGTTGTAACCGTAGTTACCCGAACCCTGCTTGACCTTGTCGACCACAACGCTTGGCTCGTCACCGGAGTTGGCAACGATCTGGCGCAGTGGAGCTTCAACAGCGCGACGCAGCAACTGGATGCCCACGTTCTGGTCATCGTTGTCGCCTTTGAGCTCGCTGATGGCCTGCAGGGCACGAACCAGTGCCACGCCGCCGCCAGGTACCACGCCTTCTTCGACGGCTGCGCGGGTTGCGTGCAGGGCGTCTTCAACGCGGGCTTTCTTCTCTTTCATTTCAACTTCGGAACCGGCGCCAACCTTGATCACTGCAACGCCGCCCGACAGCTTGGCCAGACGCTCTTGCAGTTTTTCACGGTCGTAGTCGGACGAAGTGTCGGCCACTTGTGCGCGGATCTGAGTAACGCGAGCCTGGATATCAGCCTCGACGCCGGCACCGTCGATCACGGTGGTGTTTTCCTTGGACAGGATCACGCGCTTGGCGTTACCCAGGTGCTCCAGGGTGGTGCTTTCCAGGCTCAGGCCGATCTCTTCGGAGATAACGGTACCGCCGGTCAGTACGGCGATGTCCTGCAGCATGGCCTTGCGACGGTCGCCGAAGCCAGGTGCCTTGACGGCAGCGACTTTAACGATACCGCGCATGTTGTTCACAACCAGAGTCGCCAGGGCTTCGCCTTCAACGTCTTCAGCCACGATCAGCAGTGGGCGGCCGGCTTTGGCAACGGCTTCCAGCACTGGCAGCATTTCGCGGATGTTGGAGATTTTCTTGTCGACCAGCAGGATCAGCGGGCTCTCAAGCTCGGCAACCATGGTGTCCGGCTTGTTGACGAAGTACGGCGACAGGTAGCCACGATCGAACTGCATGCCTTCAACAACCGACAGTTCGTTTTCCAGGCCCGAGCCTTCTTCAACGGTGATCACGCCTTCTTTACCGACTTTTTCCATGGCTTCGGCAATGATGTCGCCGATGGAGTTGTCGGAGTTGGCCGAGATGGTGCCGACCTGAGCGATAGCCTTGGTATCAGCGCATGGCTTGGACAGAGCTTTAAGCTCTTTGACGATGGCGATGGTCGCCTTGTCGATGCCGCGCTTGAGGTCCATCGGGTTCATGCCGGCAGCGACAGCCTTGAGGCCTTCGTTGACGATCGATTGAGCCAGTACGGTCGCGGTGGTGGTGCCGTCACCAGCATCATCGTTGGCACGGGAGGCAACGTCTTTGACCAGTTGCGCGCCCATGTTTTCAAAGCGGTCTTTGAGCTCGATTTCCTTGGCTACGGAAACGCCGTCCTTGGTGATGGTCGGAGCGCCGAAGCTCTTCTCGATGATCACGTTACGGCCTTTAGGGCCCAGGGTCGCTTTTACTGCGTCAGCCAGGACGTTGACACCGGCGAGCATTTTCTTGCGGGCGGAATCGCCGAATTTAACTTCTTTAGCAGCCATGATCGATATTCCTTAAATACTTTGTAGTAACGGGAAAATGAGCGGGGGAATCAGTCTTCCAGGACAGCGAGGATTTCGTTCTCGCTCATCACCAGCAGGTCTTCGCCGTCGACTTTCACTGTGTTGCTGCCGGAGTAAGGGCCGAACACAACCTTGTCACCCACTTTCACGGCCAGCGCACGTACTTCACCGTTTTCCAGAGCCTTGCCTGGGCCTACAGCGAGAACTTCACCGTGGTTGGCTTTTTCAGCAGCCGAACCTGGCAGGACGATACCGCCAGCGGTTTTCTTCTCTTCTTCGCTGCGACGGATGACGACGCGGTCATGCAGAGGACGAAGCTTCATTGTCGATCTCTCCTAATTTTGGTTTTCATCGGCCGGTGTAGTCCCGGCGGGTTTAACAAAAGCCGGCGGAGCCGGATGCGGTTCGTCAAGCGAACCGCGGAAGTCTGTCCAGTGTCGCCACCGGAAACCTTGCGGTGACCCATACATAAGGGCGTACAAGCCGATTTCAAGGGTCGGGTAGAAAATTTTTTACTTCACGAAGCCGAAAACGAACACGGCACCCGAAGGTGCCGTGTCGCTGGTTTTACTTGGGATCGCGGTGCTCGAACTCGCCTTCGATCACATCCGGTTCGCGGCCCACAGGTTCTCGTGGAGTCGGCCCGCCACGGGGCTGAAGGTCGTCGGCGAAGGCTCGCTGGCGAATCGCCTGTTCTTCGGCACGCTGGCGCATTTTATTGGCCAGCAACCGACGGGTGAACGGCAGCAGCATGACCAGGCCCAGCACATCGCTGATGAAGCCAGGCAGGATCAACAGACCGCCACCCAAGGCCAGCATCAGGCCTTCGAGCATGGTCTGGGCAGGCAGCTCGCCACGGTTCAGGCTTTCACGGGCACGCAGAGCCGTGGCAAGGCCGGCGATGCGCAGCACGAACACGCCGAGCATCGAGCCGAGAATGACCAGCAGCAGCGCCGGGAAAAACCCGATCGCCCCGCTGACCTTGACGAATACGAACAGCTCCAACACCGGGAACAGCAGAAAGAGCAACAAAAAAGGGCGCATCAAAAGGTTCCTCAACGCAAGAATGCCTTGCTATCAAACCCTAAATGACGTCGCCCTTTCGTGAATTCAAGCGTCAGCCTCAGCATTTTTTGGCCATTGCTCGGCGTGAGCCAGATAAACCAAGGCTTCGCGCACTTGTGTCGGCGTATTGCAAGGCGCTGGAAACGCCAGCCAGTAAAGGGCCTGACCGATCCGCAAGTGCATGCCTTCGCTGTCGATACCGGCCAGTTGCGCAGGTTCGGTGGCGGGCAGACCGGCCAGCTCGACGTAATGCGCGATGGCCTTGGCATGGTCGGCATTCATGTGGTCGATCATGCTGGCTTCGGCCTTGCCGGCGAAGGGGTTGGCCAGGGTGATCTGGTCGATCCAGTGAATGGCCCCAAAGCCACCGATGTAACGATGACGCACCGGGTTGAGCACCCAGAAATCGAAGTCATGGGCCTTGTGGTAGTTCTGCGACTCCGGGAAATAACGGTAGTAACGCTCAGCGGCGGCGTCGATGGCGAGGTTGTCTTCCAGCTTGCGCGCCTCGGCCAGATAAGTCAGGCGCCCTACGGCCTGCACATCCTCGGCCCCCCGCTCACCTACGAGCATTGAACACTTGGGGTCTTTTTGCAGGTTGTGGGTGTGTTGGGCGATACGGCTGATCAGGATCAGTGGACGGCCTTGGTCGTCCAGGCAATATGGCACCACGGAGCCGAACGGGAAACCGGGCATGGATTTGGAATGGGTGGAGAGCACTCCACGGTATTCCTTGAGCAGCAATTCTCGTGCATGCTTGGCAGCTTCAACGCTCAATTTATGACTCCTTTGATCAAATCCGTCTGGAAACGGTCAGGCGACTGGAGCAAAGTACCAGCGCGCCTTTAGGCAGTTCTCGTGTGCAACCGGGCTACGCCGTCGCAGATCGAGAGGCCAGTAAAAGGACATCCTCCAACCGCTCTGCAATCTGGACATGCCAATGCAACTCACCGACAAAGTAATCATTATCACCGGCGGTTGCCAGGGTCTGGGCCGCTCCATGGCCGAGTATTTCGCCGGCAAAGGCGCCAAGCTCGCCCTGGTGGACCTCAATCAGGAAAAACTCGACCAGGCGGTTGCCGCCTGCGTGGCCAAGGGTGTCGAGGCCCGGGCTTATCTGTGCAACGTCGCCAATGAGGAGCAAGTGAGCGACATGGTCGCCCGGGTCGCCGAGGACTTCGGCGCGATCCACGGCTTGATCAACAACGCCGGGATCCTGCGCGACGGCTTGCTGCTCAAGGTCAAGGACGGCGAAATGAGCAAAATGAGCCTGGCCCAGTGGCAGGCGGTGATTGACGTCAACCTAACGGGTGTCTTCCTGTGTACCCGCGAAGTGGCAGCGAAAATGGTCGAGCTGAAGAACAGCGGCGCGATCATCAACATTTCGTCGATCTCGCGTGCCGGCAACGTCGGCCAGACCAACTATTCGGCGGCCAAGGCCGGCGTGGCGGCCGCCACCGTGACCTGGGCCAAGGAACTGGCACGCTACGGCATCCGTGTCGCCGGCATCGCGCCGGGCTTCATCGAAACCGAAATGACCCTGGGCATGAAACCCGAAGCCCTGGAAAAAATGACCTCTGGCATCCCGCTCAAGCGCATGGGCAAACCCGAGGAGATCGCCCATTCGGCGGCGTACATCTTCGAGAACGACTATTACACCGGCCGGATCCTGGAGATGGATGGCGGGTTGCGGATCTAAAAACCGACACACAACCACTGTGGGAGCGAGCCTGCTCGCGATGGCGCCGGGTCAGTCAACTTTGATGTGACTGATACACCGCTATCGCGAGCAGGCTCGCTCCCACAATGGATTGTGTTACGGCTTATTCAATCGTCGCTCATGGTGATGTTCGGCATCGCCGGTGACGCAGCCTCTTGCAGCACGATCCGCGCGCCGACGTGGCGAGCCAGTTCCTGATAGACCATGGCGATCTGGCTATCCGGCTCGGCAATGACCGTGGGTTTGCCGCCGTCGGCCTGCTCGCGAATCAGCATCGACAGCGGCAGCGAGGCCAGCAGTTCGACGCCGTACTGGCTCGCCAGTTTTTCTCCGCCGCCTTCACCGAACAGATGCTCGGCATGTCCGCAGTTCGAGCAGATGTGCACGGCCATGTTTTCCACCACACCCAGTACCGGGATGTTCACTTTGCGGAACATCTCCACACCCTTGCGGGCGTCCAGCAGGGCCAGATCCTGCGGCGTGGTGACGATCACCGCACCGGCCACCGGGACTTTCTGCGCCAAGGTCAGTTGGATATCCCCGGTGCCTGGTGGCATGTCGATCACCAGGTAATCCAGATCGCCCCAGGCGGTCTGCGTCACCAGTTGCAGCAAGGCGCCGGAAACCATCGGCCCGCGCCAGACCATCGGCGTGTTGTCATCGGTCAGGAAGGCCATGGACATGACTTCCACGCCATGAGACTGGATCGGCACGAACCACTTCTGATCCTTGACCTGCGGCCGGGTGCCCTCGGCAACGCCGAACATGATGCCCTGACTCGGGCCGTATATGTCCGCGTCGAGAATCCCGACCTTCGCGCCTTCACGGGCCAGGGCCAGGGCCAGGTTGGCGGCGGTGGTGGACTTACCCACGCCGCCCTTGCCCGAGGCCACGGCGATCACGTTCTTGACGTTCGCCAGCCCCGGCACTTGCGCCTGGGCCTTGTGGGCAGCGATCACGCTGGTGACGTCGACTTTGGCGCTGGCTACACCGTCCAGGGACTCGATCGCCATTTGCAGCATCTGCGCCCAACCGTTCTTGAACAGATCGGCGGCGTAGCCGATTTCCAGCTGGACGCTGACGCGATCGCCCTGGATGTCGATGGTGCGCACGCATCCGGCGCTGACCGGGTCCTGATTCAGGTAAGGGTCGGTGTACTGGCGAAGAACGGCTTCCACCGCTGCGCGATTGACGGCGCTCATGGGCAACTCCGATAGCAAGACTTGAAAAACAGGCCGCTATCCTACGCCCCACGCTGCCGCGTGGCGACTTGATTACTGTCGCGCTAACACCTTTGTGGCGAGGGGATTTATCCCCGTTGGGGCGCGCAGCGGCCCTAAAACCTGCTGCTACAGTGTGTCAGAGTGCTCTATTTTGGACTGCTGCGCAGTCCAGCGGGGATAAATCCCCTCGCCACAGGTTGTGTCCATACCGCCCCCAGCAATGCATCCGGAAACAGGCCAGTGGGGTGAAATATATTTCCCAGCGCTTTATAGTGGCCGACCTCCGTTTCATCAAGTAGCCGAGCCCCATGTCCGAGCCACGCAAGATCCTCGTCACCAGCGCCCTGCCCTATGCCAATGGTTCAATTCACCTCGGCCATATGCTGGAATACATCCAGACCGATATGTGGACGCGCTTCCAGAAACATCGCGGCAACCAGTGCATCTATGTCTGCGCCGACGACGCCCACGGTTCGGCCATCATGCTGCGCGCGGAAAAGGAAGGCATCACCCCGGAGCAACTGATCGCCAACGTCCAGGCCGAACACAGCGCCGACTTTGCCGATTTCCTGGTGGACTTCGACAACTTCCACTCCACTCACGCCGAAGAAAACCGTGAGCTGTCGAGCCAGATCTACCTGAAGCTGCGTGACGCCGGGCACATCGCGACCCGTTCGATCACCCAGTATTTCGACCCGGAAAAGAAAATGTTCCTGGCCGACCGCTTCATCAAAGGCACTTGCCCGAAATGTGGCACCGAGGACCAGTACGGCGATAACTGCGAAAAATGCGGCGCCACCTACGCACCGACCGACCTGAAGGACCCGAAATCGGCGATTTCCGGGGCGACGCCAGTGCTCAAGGACTCCCAGCACTTCTTCTTCAAGCTGCCGGATTTCCAAGAGATGCTGCAAACCTGGACCCGCAGCGGCACGTTGCACGACGCGGTGGCCAATAAGCTCGCCGAATGGCTCGACTCCGGCCTGCAAGAGTGGGACATTTCCCGCGATGCGCCGTACTTCGGCTTCGAAATCCCCGGCGAGCCCGGCAAGTATTTCTACGTATGGCTGGACGCGCCCATCGGCTACATGGCGAGCTTCAAGAACCTTTGCGACCGTACGCCGGAGCTGGACTTCGACGCGTTCTGGGGCAAGGACTCCACGGCCGAGGTGTATCACTTCATCGGCAAGGACATCGTGAACTTCCACGCGCTGTTCTGGCCCGCCATGCTCGAAGGCGCCGGTTTCCGTAAACCGACCGGTATCAACGTCCACGGTTACCTGACCGTCAACGGCCAGAAAATGTCCAAGTCCCGCGGCACCTTCATCAAGGCCCGGACCTACCTGGACCATCTGTCGCCGGAATACCTGCGCTACTACTACGCGGCGAAGCTCGGCCGTGGCGTGGACGACCTGGACCTGAACCTTGAAGACTTCGTGCAGAAGGTCAACTCCGACCTGGTGGGCAAGGTAGTCAACATCGCCAGCCGTTGCGCCGGCTTCATCCACAAAGGCAACGCCGGTGTACTGGTGGCCGGTAACGCCGCGCCGGAACTGACCGAGGCCTTTCTGGCGGCGGCCCCGAGCATCGCCGAAGCCTACGAGGCCCGTGACTTTGCTCGGGCGATGCGCGAGATCATGGCCCTGGCCGACCGCGCCAATGCCTGGATCGCCGACAAGGCGCCGTGGTCACTGAACAAACAGGAAGGCAAGCAGGACGAAGTCCAGGCGATCTGCGCCCTGGGTATCAATCTGTTCCGCCAACTGGTGATCTTCCTCAAGCCGGTGCTGCCGTTGCTGGCCGCCGATGCCGAAGCTTTCCTGAACGTCGCACCGCTGACCTGGGACGATCACCAGACGCTGCTGAGCAACCATCAACTGAACGAGTTCAAGCCGCTGATGACTCGCATCGACGCCACCAAGGTGCAAGCCATGACCGACGCCTCGAAAGAAGACCTGGCCGCCAGCCAGACCGACACCGGTGCCCCGGCCGGCAATGGCGAGCTGACCAAGGACCCGTTGTCGCCGGAGATCGATTTCGACGCCTTTGCCGCCATCGACCTGCGCGTAGCCCTGATCGTCAAGGCTGAAGCCGTGGAAGGCGCCGACAAGCTACTGCGCCTGACGCTGGACATCGGTGATGAGCAGCGCAACGTGTTCTCCGGCATCAAGAGCGCCTATCCAGACCCGGCCAAGCTCGAAGGCCGGCTGACGATGATGATCGCCAACCTCAAGCCGCGCAAAATGCGTTTCGGCATCTCCGAAGGCATGGTGATGGCGGCAGGTCCCGGCGGTGAAGAAATCTACCTGCTGAGCCCCGATAGCGGCGCCAAGCCGGGTCAGCGGATCAAATAACGCGACCACGCGCGGTACCGATCCCACAGTCGCCCGGCAGGCGACTGTGGGATTTTCATATCTGGCCCACCCTGACGGTGTGCCGGATAATGCCTAACCTCTAACGACAGGTTCTCGTTCCAGCACGCCCATGACCGAAATCGTTCTTACACTGTTCAGCGCCGCCCTGATCAACAACCTTGTGTTGCATTGGCCGCTGGGCGTCAATCCGCTGCTGGCGGCCAATGGAAGAAGGCAAGTCCACGCCCTGGGCCTGGCGACGACATGCCTGATGCTGATGGTCGGCACCTTGGGTTATCTGATCGATCGCTGGCTGCTGGTTCCGGCCAATCTGACCTCGCTGCGCCTGTTGGCATGGCTGTCCTTGAGTGTGTTGCTGATTGCACCGTTGCTGCACTGGCTGGGGCGCTGGCTGCCGACGCTGCCGTTCGATGGTTTGTGGCCACTGCTGCTGGGCAATGCCGGCATACTGGGCATCACGCTGATCAACAGCCGGAATGACCACGGCCTGGGCCTCGCCGTCGCCGCGAGCCTGGGCGCCGGCCTGGGTTTCTGGCTGGTGTTGAGCCTGTTCGATGATTTGCGTCAGCGCACCTTCGATAACGATATCCCCAGGCCCTTTCGTGGTCTGCCGATCCAGTTGATCGGCGCAGGGCTCATGGCGGTGGCATTTCTTGGATTGCGCGGGCTGGTCAAAGCATGAGTCTGATTCAACGTATCGACGCCCTGCTGCCGCAGACCCAATGCGGCAAGTGCGGCCACCCCGGGTGCAAGCCCTACGCCGAAGGCATCGCCCAGGGCGAACCGATCAACAAATGTCCGCCCGGTGGCCGTGAAACCATCGCCGCCCTGGCCGAGCTGATGAAAGTGCCCGTGCTTGAGCTCGATACCAGCCGTGGTTCAGCCCCGGCGCAGATCGCCTTTATTCGCGAAGCCGAATGCATCGGCTGCACCAAGTGCATCCAGGCCTGCCCGGTAGACGCGATTGTCGGTGCGGCGAAGTTGATGCACACCGTCCTGGTCGACGAATGCACAGGCTGCGATCTATGCGTGGCGCCCTGCCCGGTCGACTGCATCGAAATGCACCCATTGCCCACGGCAACCGTGGTGCCGGTGGTCGGTGGCCTGGCCTTCAGCGTCGAAGAGCAGCAAGCGCGCACCGCCAAGCGCGACCATGCCCGGCGGCGCTTCGAACAGCGCAACGCACGTCTGCGCCGCGAAGAGGAGCAGCGTCTCGCCGAGCGTCTGGCCCGTACACAGCGCGCCTCACAGCCCCAAATCCAGTCCGTCGACCCCGTGCAAGCGGCACTGGAGCGGGTACGGGCGCAAAAAGCCGCCAACGCCGATGCGGCCTTGAAAAAAGCCAAGGTCGACCTGGCCATGAGCCGGGCGCAGTTGAACAAATCCTTGAAAGCATTCGGCCACCCGCCGACCTTCGAACAACAGTCGCAATTGATCGTGCTACAGCGCCAGTTCGAAGCGGCGCAACAAACCTTGACGCAATTGGAAGGGACGGTCCAGCCCACTGTTTCAACCCCCGCCCCCCCTCAAAGTGCCGAGCTGAAACGGGCCAAGATCCAATTGGCGATGCGTCGCGCCGAACTCAGCAAGGCCAGGGCCGCAGGGGCGTCGGATGAACAAATAGAGCCCCTGGAGCAAGCGGTGAAAGACGCCGAACGCCAGGTGGATGCTCATGTCGCTCCCTGAGCCCATGGACGAACGGCTGCGGCAGGCGATGCTGCGGGTGCTACTGGCGACACTGCCCGGCATTCTGGCGTTGACGTGGTTTTATGGCTGGGGCGTGGTGTTCAACCTGTTGCTGGCGGGCCTTAGCGCACTGGCCGTCGAAGCACTGGCGCTGCGCTTACGGCGCCGGCCGCTCAAACCGGCACTCAACGATGGCAGCGCGCTGGTGAGCGCCACGCTGTTGGCGCTGGCCTTGCCAGCGTATTGCCTCTGGTGGCTGACCGTCACAGCCACGGCTTGCGCCTTGCTGTTCGGCAAGCACCTGTGGGGCGGTGTCGGCAATAACCCGTTCAACCCGGCAATGCTCGGCTACGCCCTGGTGCTGATCGCGTTTCCCCAGCAACTCAATCAATGGCCGGCGCTCCACGGCATGAGCCTGTCCGACGGCCTGCAACAGGTGTTCGCGGTTCACCCTGGGCCTGATGGGTGGGCAGGAGCAACGGCCCTGGACAGCCTGCGAATCAACAAAAGCCTGACCATCGATGAGCTGTTCGCCGCCAACCCGGCGTTCGGACGCTGGGGTGGGCGCGGCGTCGAGTGGGTCAACCTGGCGTTTCTGGCCGGAGGACTGTTCCTGCTGCACCAACGAGTGTTCAGCTGGCACGCGCCGGTGGGCATGCTCGCCGGCCTGTTCATCATCAGCTTGTTGTGCTGGAACGGATCGGGCTCCGACTCCAATGGCTCGCCGTTGTTTCATCTGCTCACGGGCGCGACGCTGCTCGGTGCGTTTTTTATCGTGACCGAACCGGTCTCGGGCGCCAAAGCGCCCCTCGCTCGCCTGCTGTTTGGCGCAAGCGTGGGACTGCTGACTTACCTGATCCGGACTTGGGGTGGTTACCCGGACGGCGTGGCGTTTGCGGTGCTGCTGATGAACCTCGGCGTGCCCGCACTGGAGCGCTTCGCCGAGGCGCGACACAGGTCGCAGCCCCTATGAAAAACTACCGTGGCGTTGCCATCCTGGCTTTGCTGATCGGTCTCGGCATTGGGGCCACTTACCTGACTCAGCTCAGCACCGCAGGGCGCATCAAGGGTCAGCAACAAGACCTTGCGAACAGAACCTTGCTCGACGTGCTGCCGACCGACCGATACGACAATCAGCCATTGGCACAACCTGTCGTAATGGCCCCCGTGACCTTGGCCCATAGCACGCTGCTGGGCGGATACCTGGCGACTCGCGCCGGCCTGCCCAGCGCAGTGTTGTTACGCAGTCAGGTACTGGGCTATGAAGGCAGCATCCAATTGCTGGTCGCTATCGACCCGCAAGGGCGGTTGCTGGGCGTGAAAACTCTGCGCCAGTCGGAAACGCCCGGCCTGGGCGCGGCCATCGCTGACTGGCCAAACCCCTGGCTGCAATCCTTCAGCGGCAAGTCCCTCCAGGCGCCCACCGACAGCGGCTGGGCGTTGAAAAAGGATCAGGGGCAGTTCGATCAACTGGCTGGCGCGACCGTCACCTCCCGATCGGTCCTGCAGGCTGTTCACGATGCACTGCGTTACTTCGACGAGCATCAGGCTCAACTGACCGGAGTGATCATTGATGAATAAGCCATTGCTCCTGACCCGCGGCCTGCTGCTCGTGCCCTTGGTCGGCGCCAGCGATTCGCTGGCAAACGCGCTGGGCTTATGGCTGGCCTGGGTACTGATCAGTGCCGGCCATGGCTTGGCCATGGGGCTGGTACGGTCCTACCTGACAGCGCCTCAGCGACTGCTCGCATCCATTGTGCTGGCCGCCACCCTGACGGCTTGCGCAGGCCTGGTGGCGCAGGCCTGGATGCTGGAAATGTATCAGCCGCTGAGCCTTTACATTGGCTGGATCGCTTTGAGCTGTGTGGCGCTGGAGCATGACGACATCTTCGTCGGCTCACGCCTGCCCGAACATCTCAGGCTGGCAGGCGTGTTCGGCCTGCTGATGATCGGCTTGGGCGCCCTGCGCGAGCTGATTGGCAACGCAATATCACTGGCCTTGCTCGCCCCTGGCGGGTTTATTCTGCTCGGTCTGTTGCTGGCAGCGCACCAGGCCTGGACGGGCGCCAGCCCCCCTTCAACGATCGAGGAAACGCCGCGCCCATGAACGCCGCAAAACGCCTGGAAATATTCCGTCGCTTGCACGAAGACAACCCGGAACCGAAGACCGAACTGGCCTACAGCTCGCCGTTCGAACTGTTGATCGCGGTGATTCTGTCGGCCCAATCCACCGACGTCGGCGTCAACAAGGCCACGGCCAAGCTGTTCCCGGTGGCCAACACGCCGCAGGCGATTCACGCGCTGGGTGTCGAAGGGCTGTCCGAGTACATCAAGACCATCGGCCTGTTCAACAGCAAGGCAAAAAACGTGATCGAGACATGCCGCCTGCTGATCGAGCGCCACAACGGCGAAGTCCCACAGACTCGCGAAGCGCTGGAAGCGCTTCCAGGGGTCGGTCGCAAAACCGCCAATGTGGTGCTCAACACCGCATTTCGCCAACTGACCATGGCCGTCGACACTCACATTTTCCGCGTCAGCAACCGCACCGGGCTGGCGCCGGGCAAAAACGTGGTGGAGGTGGAGAAAAAGCTGATGAAATTCGTACCCAAGGCATTTCTACTCGATTCCCATCACTGGCTCATCCTTCACGGACGTTACGTCTGCCTGGCGCGCAAGCCCCGCTGTGGCAGCTGCCGGATCGAGGACTTATGCGAATACAAGCACAAGACCTCCGACGATTGAGGCGCTATTGCTTTTATTGATTTGTCGATTGAAAAAATCTTTTTTACCCGCCCGTGGTTTATCGATATAAGGAGCGCCAATGGCAGTTTAAGCCTGGAGTCGATCCCATGAGTGCTGACAAAGAACAACTGGATGTAGAAGACGATTTCATCGCCGTTGAGGCCGACGATGTGGAACCTGTGGTCGTCGAAACAGCGAAAACCAATCTGAGCAAACGTCGCACGATTGATAATCTGCTGGAAGAGCGCCGCTTGCAGAAACAACTGGCCGATTACGACTTTGACCTCTGACACGTAAAAGCCTCCCGAATGGAGGCTTTTTACTGAGTACGCGCGGCCGGAAAAACTCACACTAACCCGTTACGCTGCGCCAGTTCGATCAGATCAACCAGCGAGCGGGCATTGAGCTTCAACAACAAGCGTGTCTTGTATGTACTGACGGTCTTGTTGCTCAAGAACATCCCATCGGCAATTTCCTTGTTGGTCTTTCCGCGAGCCAGTTGCTGCAAGACCATCATCTCTCGCCCGGACAGTCGATCGACCATATCGGACTCGCTTGCGTTACCCAGACTCGAACGCACCGTATGCAGCGCCTGATTGGGGAAATAACTGTACCCCGACAGCACCGCCTTGATTGCACTGAGTAACTCGGTGAGGTCCTGCTGCTTGCACACATAACCGGCTGCCCCCGTCTGCATGCAGCGCATCGAAAAATGCCCAGGTGCCTGGGAAGTCAGCACCAGAACTTTCAAAGGTGAAGGGTTGGCGGTCAGGCGTGCGATGACCTCCAGTCCATCCAGTTTCGGAATGCCGATATCCAGAATAACGATATCAGGCATAAGTTCACGGGAAAGTTGCAACGCATCGACGCCATTATCGGTTTCGGCAATAACTTCATATCCATGACGCTCCATTAGCAAACGTACAGCAAGACGAATGACGGGATGATCATCCACGATCAGCACTTTATTCATGGGCAAATCCAACTTCGCTGTTCGAATTTTTAGAGCACGCACAATAGCCTAGTCAATTCTACCTTGGCATGCCGCCCCCCCTGACCGCTCGCACCGAGAGACGCAACCTACAAGCGATACAGAAAAATCCTACAAATCCCCTTGGAAATAATGCGCCATAAATTTGTTTACAGAGGCAAATGGATGCATCAGGGGATCCGCGCCCCTCTAAACAAGCGCCTTTTTCTGCATCCACCCCCGTCCCCCAATAGCAAAAAAACACTCGTCTCATAAAAAGTAACTGAATTATTTACCAACACAACCACATTGGTTTTATTTAAATAAAATTGAATTCACATAAGGAATAAGCGAAATTTATTCAATCCCATTTATGAGGAGACACCACAATCAATACCCTCACCGCAAACTTTAATGACTCACACCTTCCTAATGCAATCACCGAGCCTGAATATGTTATGAGCATCCACCATGAACAAACCGTCGAAAATCATCACCAACCCCATGACGCTAATCGCTATATTCGCAACTTTGTCCGAGACTTCGGCAGCCATCTCCCTGCCTTTCCTCGACGATCAGGACCGTGAGTACTATCTTTGGTTTCTGATCAGCTTTCCGTTCTATCTATTATTTCTTTTTTTCATCACCCTGAACTTTAACTATCGCTCGTTATATTCACCCTCGGATTTTCGCAAGAGCAAACACTTCATGAAAATCATGGATGATTCGAGCTGTCGGCGCGAACGGCTTTTCCGCCGGGCGACCAAGGGCAAAGGATGGCTGATCACTGTTCATCCACAAAAAAAACAGCAACGACTGTTCATTTTGGTTATCCCCCGGCCACCGGAAGGCCTGGCCGAGGCCGATCGATCCAAACGCGCAAAACAGCGCCACAACGAATGAGCAGCACAGGGGAAAGGGTCCCCCAAAAAAAACGGCCTGCACATGGCAGGCCGTTTTCATGGAGCCAGGATCAGAACAGCTTGCGACCCTTGTTCGCCGCGATGCGCATGCGCAGGGCGTTGAGCTTGATGAAGCCAGCAGCGTCGGCCTGGTTGTAAGCGCCGCCGTCCTCTTCGAAAGTCGCGATGTTGGCATCGAACAGGGAGTCGTCAGACTTGCGCCCAGTGACGATGACATTGCCCTTGTACAGTTTCAGGCGCACGACGCCATTCACGTTGACCTGGGAGGCGTCGATCATCTGTTGCAGCATCAGGCGCTCCGGACTCCACCAGTAACCGGTGTAGATCAGGCTGGCGTACTTGGGCATCAACTCGTCTTTGAGGTGAGCCACTTCGCGGTCCAGGGTGATCGACTCGATCGCGCGGTGAGCACGCAGCATGATGGTGCCGCCCGGGGTCTCGTAGCAGCCGCGGGACTTCATGCCGACATAACGGTTCTCGACGATGTCCAGACGACCGATGCCGTGTTCGCCACCAATACGGTTCAGGGTCGCCAGCACGGTGGTCGGGCTCATTTCCACGCCGTCCAGCGCGACGATATCGCCGTTGCGATAGGTCAGCTCCAGGTATTGCGGGGTGTCAGGAGCCTTCTCCGGGGAGACGGTCCAGCGCCACATGTCTTCTTCGTGCTCGGTCCAGGTGTCTTCCAGCACGCCGCCTTCATAGGAGATGTGCAGCAGGTTGGCATCCATCGAGTACGGGGATTTCTTCTTGCCGTGGCGTTCGATCGGGATGGCGTGCTTCTCGGCGTAGTCCATCAGCTTTTCACGGGACAGCAAGTCCCACTCGCGCCACGGCGCGATGACTTTCACGCCGGGCTTGAGGGCATAGGCACCGAGTTCGAAACGCACCTGATCGTTGCCCTTGCCGGTGGCACCGTGGGAAATGGCGTCGGCACCGGTTTCGTTGGCGATTTCGATCAGGCGCTTGGCGATCAACGGACGGGCGATGGAGGTACCCAGCAGGTACTCGCCTTCGTAAACAGTGTTGGCGCGGAACATCGGGAACACGAAGTCACGGACGAACTCTTCGCGCAGGTCATCGATGTAGATCTCTTTGACGCCCATGGCCTGAGCCTTGGCGCGTGCAGGCTCGACTTCTTCGCCCTGCCCCAGGTCAGCGGTGAAGGTCACCACTTCACAGTTATAAGTGTCCTGCAGCCACTTGAGGATCACCGAAGTGTCCAGGCCGCCGGAATACGCCAGAACGACCTTGTTTACGTCCGCCATGCCATCACTCCACGGGTTGTACGGAAAGCCGGGAAGTTTAACGTCCAGCGCGGATAATTTACAGGGGCGCGACAGCTTATGACGACGAAGCGACAGATTATGTCGAGCGCGCGACGATCCTCACGGGTCAGGATGTCCGCGCGGCGGTGGCTGCAGTGGGCTGGGCCGGTGTCGCGGTCGGCGTCGGAGCCTTGGCAGGGGGCGCGGCGGGTGTAGCCTGCGGTGCCGGCGCTTCAGGCACCGCCACACGCTCCAGGCGCACGGCCACACGACGGTTCTTGGCGCGGTTGGCGGCACTGGTGTTGGGCACCAGGGGGTAACGTTCGCCGTGGAACCGCACGGTGATCTGCGACTCTTGAAAGCCGTTGGCCTTGAAGAAGTCCTGGACCGCCAGGGCACGGCGACGAGACAGCTCACGATTGGTCAATCGATTGCCGCTATTGTCGGAGTGACCGTCGAGTTCGACATGGTTGACGGTCGGGTCGGCTTTGATGAAGTCGATCATCACCTGCAACTGAGCCTTGGCCCGGGCATCGAGCTCAACGCCTTCGCCGGGAAAGCCGATCTGGGATTGCTTCACCTGCTCGAAATTCTTCGGCAACAGTTTTGCCACGCAGCCCTGGTAATCACTGAAGGCCTTGTTAAAGCGCACGGGCAGCAGCCGGACTTCCGAAACCCGCCCGTCCCCCGTGTTACGCCGTACCACCGGGCTGCGCCCTTCCATCAGCCCGCTGATCAAGCGGCCCGCCTGGACCTGAGAGCTGTTGAACAGCACATCGCCGCTGCCGAGCCTGACCGAGCCCAGGTTGATGTCGCCCCGTCCCGGCTGCCAAGGCGCGGCGGCCGCCAGCAGGATGGCCGACCCACCACCGAGCATCGGGTTATGGGACTTGAGCCGGAAGATCGCCTGCTCGCCGGCCCGGCGCACGAATTCGCCGCTGCCGAAATCGGTGACCGGCTGACTCAGCCGGCACTCGAACTTGTCGCCTTCGACCGTCCACTCAATGCTCTCCAGACGGGTCTGGAAAGTGAGCGCCATGGCGGGAAGGCTGGCAAACACACTGAGCAAGGCTAAATAACGCTGGCGCACGGGCGGCTCCAATGGCTTTTATACAAAGATCGACACACGTTGAGAGTATGACGCCTGTCCGGGGCGCCTTACGGATTCGTGGCACACCTGTAGGAGCTATCGGTAACTTGCGCCAGAACTTGATAGCGGGTGCCTGAATCGGTCTTTTCCGGTAGCATTCCCCAGAGTTTGACCCGCCTGGAAGCCCCCCAATGTCCGACCGCCTGACCCTGCTGCGTCCCGACGACTGGCATATTCATCTTCGCGATGGTGCTGTGTTGACCCATACCGTCGCCGATGTCGCGCGCACCTTCGGGCGCGCAATCATCATGCCGAACCTGGTTCCGCCAGTGCGCAACGCCATCGAGGCCGACGGCTATCGCCAGCGAATCCTGGCCGCACGCCCGGCCGGCAGCCGTTTCGAACCGCTGATGGTGCTTTACCTCACCGACCGTACGCAGCCCGAAGAAATACGCGAGGCCAAGGCCAGCGGCTTCGTCCATGCCGCCAAGCTGTACCCCGCCGGCGCCACCACCAACTCGGACTCCGGCGTCACCAGCATCGACAAGATTTTCCCGGCGCTGGAGGCCATGGCCGAAGTCGGGATGCCGTTGCTGATCCACGGTGAAGTCACTCGTGGCGACGTCGACGTGTTCGACCGCGAAAAAATCTTCATCGATGAGCACATGCGTCGCGTCGTGGAACGCTTCCCGACGCTCAAGGTGGTGTTCGAACACATCACCACCGGTGATGCCGTGCAGTTCGTCAACGAAGCCCCGGCGAACGTTGGCGCGACCATTACCGCACATCACCTGCTGTACAACCGCAACCATATGCTGGTGGGCGGGATCCGGCCGCACTTCTATTGCCTGCCGATCCTCAAGCGCAACACCCATCAAGAAGCCTTGCTCGACGCTGCCACCAGCGGCAGCGCCAAGTTCTTCCTCGGCACGGACTCGGCGCCCCATGCCCGGCACGCCAAGGAAGCGGCCTGCGGTTGCGCTGGCTGCTACACCGCCTATGCCGCCATCGAGATGTATGCCGAGGCGTTCGAGCAGCGCAATGCGCTGGACAAACTCGAAGGCTTCGCCAGCCTCCACGGCCCGCGCTTCTATGGCCTGCCGGTGAACACTGATCGTATTACCCTGGTTCGCGACGAGTGGACCGCCCCCGCCAGCCTGCCTTTTGGCGAGCTGACTGTTATCCCGCTGCGCGCCGGTGAAAAACTGCGCTGGCGCCTGCTGGAGGAAAGTGTGTGAGTGAAGATCATTTCGACGACGAGCTGGACGGCAACGGTGGTTCGGGCGCTGCCCGTCACCCCATGGCAGCCCGCTTCCGGGGCTACCTGCCGGTCGTGGTCGACGTAGAAACCGGCGGTTTCAACTCCGCCACCGATGCGCTGCTGGAAATCGCTGCGACCACCATTGGCATGGACGAAAAAGGTTTTGTGTTCCCTGATCACACCTATTTCTTCCGCGTCGAACCGTTCGAAGGCGCCAACATCGAGGCGGCAGCCCTGGAGTTCACCGGGATCAAGCTTGATCACCCATTGCGCATGGCGGTGAGTGAAGAGACGGCCCTGACGGACATTTTCCGAGGCGTGCGCAAGGCTTTGAAGGCCAACGGCTGCAAACGGGCGATCCTGGTCGGCCACAACAGCAGCTTCGACCTGGGCTTTCTCAATGCGGCGGTGGCGCGCCTGGACATGAAGCGCAACCCGTTCCATCCGTTTTCCAGCTTCGACACCGCGACCCTTGCCGGCCTGGCATACGGCCAGACCGTGTTGGCCAAGGCCTGCCAGGCGGCCGACATCGACTTTGATGGCCGTGAAGCCCACTCGGCCCGCTACGACACCGAGAAGACCGCCGAGCTGTTCTGCGGCATCGTCAATCGCTGGAAAGAAATGGGTGGCTGGCAGGATTTCGACGACTGACATAAACCAAACTGGCCTCTGTGGCCTCTGTGGCCTCTGTGGCCTCTGTGGCCTCTGTGGCGAGGGAGCTTGCTCCCGCTTGAGTGCGAAGCGCTCACAAAATGTTGGGGGCGGCTGCGCCACCCAGCGGGAGCAAGCTCCCTCGCCACAGGGTCTGTGCTCTGTCTAGAAACGACCATAAAAAAACCGGCCCATCGAGGGCCGGTTTTTTTGTGCCTGTTGCGCTTACAGCTTGTCGCTGTGCTCGCCCAGGTAGGCGGCAACGCCTTCAGGGGATGCGGTCATGCCCTTGTCGCCTTTTTTCCAGTTGGCTGGGCACACTTCGCCGTGCTCTTCGTGGAACTGCAGCGCGTCGACCAGACGGATCAGCTCTTCCATATTACGGCCCAGTGGCAGGTCGTTGATGATCTGCGAACGGACAACGCCCTTGTCGTCGATCAGGAACGCGCCACGGAAGGCCACGCCGCCTTCGGACTCAACGTCATAGGCCTTGGCGATTTCGTGCTTCATGTCGGCAGCCATGGTGTATTTCACCTGGCCGATGCCGCCATTGTTGATCGGGGTGTTGCGCCAGGCGTTGTGGGTGAAGTGCGAGTCGATCGAAACAGCAACCACTTCAACGTTGCGGGCCTTGAAGTCGTCCATGCGGTGATCCAGCGCGATCAGCTCGGATGGGCAGACGAAGGTGAAGTCCAGCGGGTAGAAGAACACCAGGCCGTATTTGCCTTTGATGGCCGAGGACAGGGTGAAGCTGTCGACGATTTCGCCGTTGCCGAGCACGGCCGGGACGGTGAAGTCAGGGGCTTGTTTGCCTACGAGTACGCTCATTGGATATCTCCTGGTGAATAACGTGAAAACAAGGTCCGGGCCAGCCTGCCACCCTCAGGCGACAGCCCTGTGACACGAACCCGCTTGCAAGGGCCGATCATCATACACCGCGAATTTGGACTGTCTTCAACGGTTTTTCGGCGAGTCCAAAAATCCTTTCCCTTGGCATGCCCCCTCATTGGCCCTGGATAAAAAACCGTTCGTCAGCTCTGGCCCAAGGGCTTCAGAAACCACTTTGACAATCATTCTCGTTAACATTAAGATCCATCTCAATTGAGTCACAACCAGCGACGGTTCTTACTTATGTATGTTTGCCTCTGCACTGGCGTCACCGACGGACAAATCCGCGAAGCGATCTATGAAGGCTGCTGCAGCTACCGCGAAGTCCGCCAAGCCACCGGCGTAGCCAGCCAATGCGGCAAATGTGCGTGCCTGGCCAAGGAAGTGGTTCGCGAAACCCTTGCCAAAATGCAAACGGCCCAGGCCTCGATTCCCTATCCGGTAGAATTTACTGCCGCTTAAATCCAGCTTCTTGAAGAACCGGGCTCAATGCCCGGTTTTTTTATGCCTTTAAATCAAGCGCTTAGCCTCTAGACGCGGAACACAAACATTCTTATTCCGATTAATTTTCATTTATTATTCAATAACTTAGGTTTGACACTCGTCAGTGCGCGGCTCAAACTCAGCCCTATACACAGCTATTACAGGGCAGGCCCTCACCATGAAAGGCGACGTTACAGTCATCCAGCATCTCAACAAGATCCTCGCCAATGAGCTGGTCGCGATCAACCAATACTTCCTGCATGCGCGCATGTATGAGGATTGGGGCCTGAACAAGCTGGGCAAGCACGAGTACCACGAGTCCATCGACGAGATGAAACACGCGGACAAGCTGATCAAGCGCATCCTGTTCCTCGAAGGTCTACCGAACGTCCAGGACCTGGGCAAGCTGCACATCGGCGAACACACTCAGGAAATGCTCAAGTGCGATCTGACGATCGAGCGTGCCGGCCACGCCGACCTGAAAGTCGCCATCGCCCATTGCGAGAGCGTTGGCGACTTCGGCAGCCGCGAACTGCTTGAAGACATCCTCGAGTCCGAGGAAGAACACATCGACTGGCTGGAAACCCAACTGGGCCTGATCGACAAAGTGGGTCTTGAGAACTACCTGCAATCGCAGATGGGCGAAGAGTAACTTCCCCAAAAGCAAGCCAATAAAAAGCCCCGCCCTCTTTCCAGAGGCGGGGCTTTTTACTGCCTGGATTTCCAGGCCACAGCGCAAAACCTTTGTGGGAGCGAGCCTGCTCGCGATAGCGGCCTATCAGTCACCAACACGTTGACTGACACGCCCTCATCGCGAGCAGGCTCGCTCCCACATTGTTTGTCCGTGAATCAGGCTTCTGTCTTGTTCGCAGCCGCTTTTTCGGCAGCAGCCTTGATCGTGGCCTGCAAAGAGCCGTCGGCCGCCATCTCGGTCATGATATCGCTACCGCCGATCAGCTCACCGGCCACCCACAGTTGCGGGAAAGTTGGCCAGTTGGCGTACTTGGGCAGGTTGGCGCGGATTTCCGGGTTCTGCAGGATGTCCACGTAGGCAAACTTCTCGCCACACGCCATCACAGCCTGAGCAGCCTTGGCCGAGAAGCCGCACTGTGGCGCATTCGGCGAGCCTTTCATGTAAAGCAGGATGGTGTTGTTGGCAATCTGGTCTTTAATCGTTTCGATGATATCCACGGAGCACCTCGGCTTAAACTTTGCGACTTCAGTTGTCGACACGGTGGCGCATTGTAACGGAAAGCCGAGCACGCTGCTCGGTCTCCCCGAGAGACAAATTCACGCAGCCACCACCTTCACCGGAACCCCATTGAGCGCTGCATTGCCAGACAACTCATCCAGCTGACAGTCATCGGTCAGGTCATTGGCGCTCGAACCGGGCTGGGCGCTGGCAATGGTCATCTGCACGCCTGGCCGGGCATGGCCCCAACCGTGGGGCAGGCTGACCACGCCTTTCATCATGTCCAGGCTACCCTGCACCTCGACTTCAAGCATACCCACCCGCGAACTGACTTTCACCCGCTGCCCGTCGCTCAACCCGCGACTGCTCAGATCCTCCGGGTGCATCAGCAATTGATGACGCGGCTTGCCCTTCACCAGGCGGTGGAAATTGTGCATCCAGGAGTTATTGCTGCGCACATGACGTCGGCCAATCATCAGCAACTCATCCGCCTGTGGTGCCTGCAACCCGGCAAAGCGCGTGAGGTCGGCAAGAATGACCGCCGGTGCAGCCTGCACTCGCTGGTTTTCGGTTTTCAAGCGTGGCGCCAGGTTGGGCTTGAGGGCGCCCAGGTCGATGCCATGGGGATGGTCGAACAACGTCGCCAGGGACAGCTTATGCGGCGAGGCGTCGCCATAGGCGCCGGCACGAAGGCCGAAATCGATCATTTGCGCCGGCGGCATGGTCGGCTTGAGTTCCTTGCCGGTTCTGGCAGCGAAAGCCTTGGCCAGTCCGACGAAAATTTCCCAGTCGTGCAGCGCCCCTTCGGGCTTGGGCAGGATCGCCCGGTTGAAACGGGTCACGTTGCGCACCGCGAACAGGTTGAACGTGGTGTCGTAATGGTCGTTTTCCAGGGCCGAGGTGGATGGCAGGATCAGGTCGGCGTAGCGCGTGGTTTCGTTGATGTACAGATCGACGCTGACCATGAACTCCAACCCGTCCAGCGCCTGCTCCAGTTGCCGTCCGTTGGGAGTGGACAGCACCGGGTTGCCCGCCACGGTGACCAGCGCACGAATCTGGCCTTCGCCCTCGGTGAGCATTTCCTCGGCCAGAGCCGAAACCGGCAACTCGCCCGCGTACTCGGGACGCCCGGACACCCGGCTTTGCCAGCGATTGAAATGCCCTCCCGAGGTGGTCGCAACCAGGTCCACCGCAGGCTCGGTACACAGGGCCCCACCGACCCGGTCAAGATTGCCGGTCACCAGGTTGATCAGCTGAATCAGCCAGTGACACAGCGTGCCGAACGCCTGGGTCGAGACGCCCATCCGTCCATAACAGACCGCTGAAGGCGCGGCAGCGAAGTCCCGGGCCAACTGCCGGATCTGCGTAGCCGGCACAGCACAGAGCGGGCTCATCGCTTCAGCCGTGAAGGTCGCGACGGCCTGGCGCACGTCTTCCAGGCCATCCACCGGCAGGTGGCTGTCACGGGTCAAGCCCTCGCTGAACAGGGTATTGAGCACACCAGACAACAAAGCGGCATCGCCACCCGGGCGCACGAACACATGCTGGTCGGCAATAGCCGCCGTTTCGCTGCGACGCGGATCGACCACCACCACTTTACCGCCACGGGCCTGGATCGCCTTGAGGCGTTTTTCCACGTCCGGCACGGTCATGATGCTGCCATTGGAGGCCAGCGGGTTGCCGCCCAGGATCAACATGAAGTCGGTGTGATCGATGTCCGGTATCGGCAACAACAGGCCGTGACCGTACATCAGGTGACTGGTCAGGTGGTGAGGCAGTTGGTCCACCGAAGTCGCCGAAAACCGGCTGCGCGTCTTCAGCAGGCCCAAAAAATAGTTGCTGTGGGTCATCAGCCCATAGTTATGCACACTGGGATTGCCCTGGTAGACCGCTACCGCGTTCTGACCGTGGCGTTCCTGGATGCCCGCCAGACGTTCGGCCACCAGCGCGAAGGCATCGTCCCAGGCAATAGGCTGCCACTCGCTACCGACCCGCCGCATGGGCTGGCGCAGGCGATCCGGATCGTTCTGGATATCCTGCAGCGCTACCCCCTTGGGGCAGATGTGGCCGCGACTGAAGCTGTCCAGTGGATCGCCCTTGATCGAGGTGATCGCCAGGCCCTGGCCTTCGGTCTCGGTGGTTTCAAGGGTCAAGCCACAGATGGCTTCGCACAGATGGCACGCACGGTGGTGGAGAGTCTTGGTCATGGCCAGCCTCTATTTTATTCGTAACGGGCGCTTTCGGCCGCGGGAACAAAACTATGGCGCGTGATCCCCCCCTGCGCCAGCGACGTTCGTCCTGTGAATTGCCGTGCATCAGGCCCGCCGATGCAGTGAGCTCAAGGCTGCTCGGAAGGCGGCGCCAGCAACTGGATTTCCTCGATGGTTTCCACTTGCTCGTGAGCAATGGGCACGCCCGTCAACTCTCCGATCAATCGCCAATGCTCGTCGAGCCCGCTGCTGATGGTGGCCATGCGATCGATCATGCGTCGACCGGCTGCCTTGGTCACCTCGTCATCGCTGCGCAGCAACTCGAATGACATGGACGTCACCGAGGCGGTCAGGTGAGTCAGGGAGCGCGCTGTCAGCCCCAGTAGTTCCATCAGTTGTTGCTCTTTCGAATCCATTTCGGGGCTCCTGCGTCTGAGGTTCATTTATAACCCAGGCCCTGGCATTAGGAAATATTCACGCCCAGGAACAGGCCGGCCAAATCATTCAATAACGCCCCGGTTTGATTGCCAAGCTGCGCAAGGCCGGTGTACAAATGGGTGGCTGCTGTCAGGAAACCGGCTTCATACATGTCTTCGCCAACCTGCTATGACCTCGCTGAAATCCCCTAAAACTGTAGCCCTATTGGTAAGACGCGACATTTCCTTATAAGATCGCGCCTTCCCCTATTTCGTCGCCCCGTGCGGCTTTTGCCGCAGGTCTCGCCCGTTTTTTCATGAAACAAGGCTTTGAGCATCTGCGATCAGTGACAAAAGGTAGTCAATCATGAGCGCAAGGCACTTTCTCTCCCTGATGGATTTCACGCCCGACGAGTTGCTCGGCGTGATCCGTCGAGGCGTGGAGCTCAAGGACCTGCGTAATCGCGGCGTACTGTTCGAGCCCCTGAAAAACCGTGTGCTGGGGATGATCTTTGAGAAGTCATCGACCCGCACCCGTATTTCTTTCGAAGCCGGCATGATCCAGCTCGGCGGCCAGGCAATCTTCCTGTCGCCCCGCGACACCCAGCTCGGCCGTGGCGAACCGATCGGCGACTGCGCCATCGTCATGTCGAGCATGCTTGATGCGGTGATGATCCGTACCTTCGCCCACAGCACGCTGACTGAGTTTGCGGCGCACTCGCGCGTACCGGTGATCAATGGTCTGTCCGATGACTTGCACCCCTGCCAGTTGCTGGCCGACATGCAGACGTTCCTCGAACACCGCGGCTCGATCCAGGGCAAGACCGTGGCCTGGGTCGGCGATGGCAACAACATGTGCAACAGCTATATAGAAGCCGCGATCCAGTTCGACTTCCAGCTGCGCATCGCCTGTCCGGAAGGCTACGACCCCAGTGCCGAACTGGTGGCCAAGGCCGGGAGCCGGGTGACCATCGTCCGTGATCCGAAACAGGCCGTGGCCGGCGCGCACCTGGTGAGCACTGATGTCTGGACCTCGATGGGCCAGGAAGAAGAAACCGCCAAGCGTCTGAAACTGTTCGCGCCACTTCAGGTCAACCGCGCCCTGCTCGACCTGGCGGACGCTGACGTGCTGTTCATGCACTGCCTGCCGGCCCATCGCGGCGAGGAGATCAGCGTCGACCTGCTGGACGATCCACGCTCCGTGGCATGGGATCAGGCAGAAAATCGCCTTCACGCACAAAAGGCCTTGCTCGAGTTTCTGGTCGAGCCGGCGTACCACCACGCATGAGCCATACCCTGCTACTGAACCTGCAGAACCTGACTTGCGGTTATCAAAACCAGCGCGTCGTCCAGAACCTCAACCTGCACCTCAATGCCGGGGATATCGGTTGCCTGCTCGGCTCGTCCGGGTGTGGCAAGACCACGACGCTGCGAGCCATCGCCGGTTTCGAACCGGTACAGGAAGGTGAGATCCAGCTGGCGGGGGAAACCATCTCCCGCGCCGGTTTCACCCTCGCCCCGGAAAAACGCCGCATCGGCATGGTATTTCAGGACTATGCGCTGTTCCCTCACCTGAGCGTGGCGGAGAACATTGCGTTTGGCATTCGCAAGCATCCGGACAAGGACCGCGTGGTCGAGGAACTGCTGGAGCTGGTCAACCTGAAGAGCCTGGGCAAGCGCTTTCCCCATGAACTGTCCGGGGGTCAGCAACAACGTGTGGCCCTGGCTCGCGCCCTGGCGCCGGAACCGCAATTGCTGCTGCTCGACGAACCGTTCTCCAATCTCGATGGTGAGCTCAGACGCAAGCTCAGCCATGAAGTGCGGGACATCCTCAAGGTCCGCGGCACCAGCGCGATTCTGGTAACCCACGATCAGGAAGAAGCCTTCGCGGTGAGCGACCATGTCGGGGTATTCAAGGAGGGTCGGCTGGAACAGTGGGATACGCCCTACAATCTGTACCATGAACCGCTGACGCCATTTGTCGCCAGCTTCATTGGCCAGGGTTACTTCATTCGCGGCCAGCTCGACAGCCCGGAATCGGTGCAAACCGAGCTGGGTATCCTGCGCGGCAATCGGGCCTACACCTGGCCCATCGGTGGTGCGGTGGATGTGCTGCTGCGCCCGGACGATATCGTCTACGCACCGGACAGTCCGCTCACAGGCAGGATTGTCGGCAAGACGTTCCTGGGGGCTTCAACCCTGTATCGCCTGCAATTGCCGACCGGAGCGCAGCTGGAATCCATTTTCCCGAGCCATGCCGACCATCTGGTGGGGGACAACGTCGGCATCCGCGTAGCGGCTGAACACTTGGTGCTGTTCCAGGCGTCAGGGAGCACGGCGGCCCATATACCCCCCGTGGAAAGCGGCGTGCGGCGCTACAGTACTGCCAGCTAGAAGCAATTGTGGGAGCGAGCCTGCTCGCGATGGCGTAGGCATATTCAGCATCGATGCAAGCTGAACCAACGCTATCGCGAGCAGGCTCGCTCCCACATTTTGACCTCAGAGATTTGAGATGAGGTTACCGGCTCCCCCTAACATCAACGTCCCACTGGCCACCAACGTCGCATTCCCGCCAATCTTCACCCGCTCTCCCTCAAGTCGGCAGAACAGTTCGCCGCCCCTGGCCGAGCACTGATAAGCCGTCAGCCCCAGCTTGCCCAAGCGCCGAGACCAGTAAGGAATCAGGCTGCAATGGGTCGAGCCCGTGACCGGATCTTCATTGATGCCAATCGCCGGGGCGAAATAACGCGAGACAAAATCATGCCGGCTTCCCGGCGCAGTCACGATTGCGCCCGGCCACGGCAGCTTCGCCAGGGCCGCCATGTCCGGCTTGCAATCGAGCACCGCCTGCTCCGACTCCAGCACGACGAACAGTTCGTTGGAGCTCAACACGTCCACCGCTTCCACGCCCAGGGCAGCCTGGACCACCAGGGATGCACCCAACTCGCTGGGGACGATGGCTGGAAAATCCAGCCATAGCCGATCACCTTCGCGAGTGACGCTCAACGCCCCGGATCGACAGATGAAGTCCAGTCGCTCGACGGTTTCGTGATAGACCTCGAACAGCACATGGGCGCTGGCCAAGGTGGCATGCCCGCACAACGGTACCTCAGTGGTGGGCGTGAACCAGCGGATATGCCAATGCTGGCCTTCACGCACCAGAAAGGCCGTTTCAGCCAGGTTATGTTCGGCGGCGATCCTTTGCATCAAGTCATCGGCCAGCCAGGCGTCGAGCCGATAGACCATCGCCGGATTGCCGCCAAACGGCCGATCACTGAACGCATCGACTTGATGAAACGCAAGCTGCATGGCACTTCTCCTTGTTATTGATGCATGAGCATGAGTGCCCAGCTACTGCTTTTCCAGTGACAGATCCGACGAATTTTCACCCTACAGCCCAGGACGAAGGCCCCGGCAGCCACCCAAGCCTAAGCCCGACACCATGATGACAAAGGTACTTGCTCACGCCCTGCGCCGGTTTCAAGCACGCCCGATATCCGCAAACGCCGCCCCGGTATGCTCGGCCAGTACCGCAGGCGCCAGCTCTACCTCCAGCCCGCGCCTTCCGGCACTGACAAAGATGCTGGCGAACGGCTGGGCAGAACTGTCGATAAAGGTGCGAAGACGTTTTTTCTGCCCCAATGGACTGATACCACCGAGCAGATAACCGGTCGAACGCTGGGCGGCCGCGGGGTCGGCCATCTCGACTTTCTTTACGCCGGCGGCATGGGCCAGGGCTTTCAAATCCAGGCTGCCGACCACGGGCACCACCGCCACCAACAACTCGTGTTTTTCGCTGGCCGCCAACAACGTCTTGAAGACCTGCGCCGGATCCAGTCCAAGCTTTTCTGCCGCTTCCAAACCATAGGAGGCTGCCTTGGGATCGTGTTCATAACTGTGAATGCGATGCTCGGCGCGCACCTTTTTAAGCAGATCCAATGCCGGGGTCATGATCGCTCCTGAGGAAATTCGAATAAGCGTGGCCGGATTCTAAGTCATCGTCGGCCAAAAGGCGCTGGAACTGGGCTGCCAACCCCAGTGACTTAGCGTGAGCGAAACAGTCATTCACACCACGAATAGTTTAAATGTGACCAATGGTTCACTTTCGACCTTTGACACCAGCGTTTCTTGTCTATATTTTTTCGAAACTGAAAACAGAAATGCAGGTCTCAACCAACACCCCGAGTTCAGGATGAGGATCCTGCCTCGGCGCTGAACGCGCGATCGGGCTTTACCGGACGCGCCAGACAACAACAAAAACCGAGGTTTGAATGACAATTGCTTTACAACAGCCACCCCTTTCCAGCCAATGCCTGGCCGAATTCCTGGGGACTGCCCTGCTGATTTTCTTCGGCACTGGCTGCGTTGCAGCGCTCAAGGTCGCGGGTGCGAGTTTCGGTCTTTGGGAAATCAGTATCATCTGGGGTGTCGGTGTCAGCATGGCGATCTACCTCAGCGCCGGCGTTTCCGGCGCACACCTGAACCCCGCCGTCAGCATCGCGCTGTGTATTTTCACCGACTTTGAAAAGCGTAAGTTGCCCTTCTACATTATTTGCCAGGTGGCCGGCGCCTTTTGTGGCGCGCTGCTGGTCTACACGCTGTACAGCAATCTATTCTTCGATTTCGAACAGTCCCGGCAAATGATTCGTGGCTCAGAAGCCAGCCTTGAACTGGCCTCGGTGTTTTCCACTTATCCACACCCGGCGCTGTCCACTGGCCAGGCCTTTCTGGTGGAGGTGATCATCACCGCCATTCTGATGGGCGTGATCATGTCCCTGACCGATGACAACAATGGGCTGCCCCGCGGCCCGCTGGCGCCACTGCTGATCGGCCTGCTGATCGCGGTGATTGGCAGCTCGATGGGGCCACTGACGGGCTTCGCGATGAACCCGGCGCGAGACTTCGGCCCTAAACTGATGACTTTCTTCACCGGGTGGGGTGAAATTTCCCTCACGGGTGGACGCGACATCCCGTATTTCCTGGTTCCGATTTTTGCACCGATCGTGGGTGCATGCCTGGGCGCTGCGGCCTATCGCGGGTTGATTGCCCGCCATCTGCCCAGCGCCGCGGCTGTTACAAAGGATGCAAAACCGGCCATTGACGGCAAACCCAGAACATCCTGAAACCATCGGCGCACACTTCTGCCCGCTCAAGCGTGCGCCAGGCCTCACCCCTTATTCACGTCCCAAGGCAATCGACATGACCGACATTCAGAACAAGAACTACATCATTGCCCTCGACCAGGGTACGACCAGCTCGCGGGCGATCATTTTCGACCGCGACGCCAATGTGGTCTGCACCGCCCAGCGCGAATTCGCCCAGCATTACCCCCAGGCCGGCTGGGTCGAACACGACCCGATGGAAATCTTCGCCACCCAGAGCGCGGTGATGGTCGAAGCCCTGGCCCAGGCTGGCCTGCATCATGACCAGGTCGCCGCGATCGGCATCACCAACCAGCGCGAAACCACCGTGGTCTGGGACAAGACCACCGGCCGGCCGATCTATAACGCCATTGTCTGGCAGTGCCGACGTAGCACCGAGATCTGCCAGCAACTCAAGCGTGACGGCCACGAACCGTACATCAGCGAAACCACCGGCCTGGTCACCGACCCGTATTTCTCCGGCACCAAGCTCAAGTGGATCCTGGACAACGTCGAAGGCAGCCGCGAACGCGCACGTAACGGCGAACTGTTGTTTGGCACCGTGGACAGCTGGCTGATCTGGAAATTTACCGGCGGCAAAGTCCACGTCACCGACTACACCAACGCCTCGCGCACCATGCTCTTCAATATTCACTCGCTGGAGTGGGACGCGAAGATGCTCGAGATTCTCGACATCCCTCGCGAAATGTTGCCGCAAGTGAAGTCGTCCTCGGAAATCTATGGCCGCACCAAGAGCGGCATCGCCATCGGTGGCATCGCCGGCGACCAGCAGGCCGCCCTGTTCGGCCAGATGTGCGTGGAGCCAGGTCAGGCGAAAAACACCTATGGCACCGGCTGCTTCCTGTTGATGAACACCGGCGACAAAGCCGTCAAATCCAATCATGGCATGCTCACCACCATCGCCTGCGGTCCCCGCGGCGAAGTGGCCTATGCTCTGGAAGGCGCGGTATTCAACGGTGGTTCCACCGTGCAGTGGCTGCGCGATGAGTTGAAAATCATCAATGACGCCCTCGATACCGAATACTTCGCCAACAAGGTCAAGGACAGCAACGGCGTGTACTTGGTACCGGCCTTCACCGGCCTGGGCGCCCCCTACTGGGACCCCTATGCCCGTGGCGCGCTGTTCGGCCTGACCCGCGGCGTGCGGGTCGACCACATCATTCGTGCAGCGCTGGAGTCGATTGCCTACCAGACCCGCGACGTACTCGACGCCATGCAACAGGATTCGGGCGAACGCCTCAAGGCCCTGCGCGTGGACGGCGGCGCGGTAGCGAACAACTTCCTGATGCAGTTCCAGGCGGACATTCTCGGCACCCGGGTCGAACGCCCTAAAATGCGGGAAACCACGGCTTTGGGCGCCGCGTATCTGGCCGGCCTGGCGTGTGGTTTCTGGGGCAGCCTGGAAGAACTGCGCGGCAAGGCCGTGATCGAGCGCGAATTCGAACCGCAACTGGACGAGCAGGCCAAGGAAAAACTCTACGCCGGGTGGCAGAAAGCGGTCAGCCGCACCCGCGACTGGGAACCTCACGAAGACGCTGAATAAGCCGAAGCTGGGTACGACGAGGGTCGTGAAACTGGTCGGGAGGGGATTCCTGCGGCATCATGGGCAAATTTTGTATGGCAGCCCAAAGGAAGCCCCATGAATCTGCCTCCCCGTCAGCAGCAAATCCTCGAACTGGTCCGCGAACGCGGCTACGTCAGCATCGAGGAAATGGCGCAGCTATTCGTTGTCACCCCGCAGACCATCCGCCGCGACATCAATCAATTGGCGGAACTGAACCTGCTGCGTCGCTACCACGGCGGCGCGGCCTATGATTCGAGCGTTGAAAACACCGCCTACGCCATGCGCGCCGATCAGATGCGCGACGAGAAGCAACGCATCGCCGAAGCCATTGCCGCCCAGATCCCTGACCATGCCTCGCTGTTCATCAACATCGGCACCACCACCGAATCCATCGCCCGGGCGCTGCTCAATCACAACCACCTGAAGGTCATCACCAACAATCTGCACGTAGCTTCGATCCTCAGCACCAAGGACGACTTCGAAGTCCTGATCGCGGGGGGAAATGTCAGACGCGACGGAGGCGTGGTAGGCCAGGCCAGCGTCGACTTCATCAACCAGTTCAAGGTCGACTTCGCCCTGGTGGGCATCAGCGGGATCGATGAAGACGGCAGCCTGCTGGATTTTGACTACCAGGAAGTGCGGGTCTCCCAGGCGATCATCGCCAACGCCCGGCAGGTGCTGCTGGCGGCGGACTCCAGCAAATTCGGGCGCAACGCCATGGTCAGGCTGGGACCGATCAGCCTGATCGATTGCCTGGTGACCGATCAGCAACCCGTGCCGGCCCTGGCGCAATTGCTGAGCCAGCACAAGATTCGGTTGGAAGTGGTCTGAGCTCCCCCCGAAACCCTGTGGCGAGGGGATTTATCCCCGCTTGGGCTGCGCAGCAGCCCCAATACAGTCAACTCAATTTGCCTCATATACCGAGTCGCCTGGCTTTAGGGCTGCTGTGAGCCCAGCGGGGATAAATCCCCTCGCCACAAAAGCATCTCCGACCATATCAGCGACCCGCTTCATGTTCGAAAATTTTCCTTTCAGCTTCCTTTGATCAGTATTTTCAATCGAAGTCTGCTGGCTGTTGCCGAGTTTATGGGCTAGTATTTTCGCAAATGAACATTAATGTTCGAATTCAAATATTTCGAAAAAAAGCCCGAGGCCAGCCGATGCCCACTTCTACCTTGCCTACGCCCCCTCTCGCTGAGGTTTACGACGTCGCCGTCATTGGCGGCGGGATCAACGGCGTGGGGATTGCCGCAGACGCAGCGGGTCGCGGCCTCTCGGTGTTCCTTTGCGAAAAGGACGACCTGGCCAGCCACACCTCCTCGGCCAGCAGCAAGCTGATCCATGGCGGCCTGCGCTACCTCGAACATTACGAATTCCGTCTGGTGCGCGAAGCGCTGGCCGAGCGCGAAGTGCTGTTGACCAAGGCTCCGCACATCGTCAAGCAGATGCGCTTCGTCTTGCCCCACCGCCCGCACTTGCGCCCCGCCTGGATGATTCGCGCCGGCCTGTTCCTCTACGATCACCTGGGCAAGCGCGAACAACTTGCCGGTTCCAAAAGCCTGAAATTCGGCGTCGACAGCGCGCTGAAAAGCGAGATCACCAAAGGCTTTGAATACTCCGACTGCTGGGTCGACGATGCGCGCTTGGTGGTGCTCAACGCCATGGCCGCCCGGGAAAAAGGCGCCCATGTCCACACTCGCACACGCTGCGTGAATGCCCGTCGTAGTAAAGGCTTGTGGCATTTGCATCTGGAACGCGCCGACGGCAGCCTGTGTTCGATCCGCGCCAAGGCGCTGGTGAACGCGGCCGGTCCATGGGTTGCCAAGTTCATTCGCGACGACCTGAAGCTGGAGTCGCCTTACGGCATTCGTCTGATCCAGGGCAGCCACCTGATCGTGCCGAAACTCTACGAAGGCGAGCACGCGCACATTCTTCAGAATGAAGACCAGCGCATCGTCTTCACCATTCCGTATCTGAACCAGTTCACCTTGATCGGCACGACCGACCGCGAATACACCGGCGACCCGGCCAAAGTGGCGATCACCGAGGGCGAAACCGATTATTTGCTCAAAGTGGTCAACGCGCACTTCAAGAAGCAGATCAGCCGCGACGATATCCTGCACAGCTATTCCGGTGTTCGGCCGTTGTGCAACGATGAATCCGACAACCCATCGGCCGTCACCCGGGACTACACCCTGGCGCTGTCGGGCAGTGCGGACGAAGCCCCGCTGCTGTCGGTGTTCGGCGGCAAGCTGACCACCTACCGCAAACTGGCCGAATCGGCCATGGCGCAGTTGGCCCCGTATTTTACCCAGATGCGCCCCAGCTGGACTGCCGTGGCTACCCTCCCCGGCGGCGAAAACATGACCACCCCGCAAGCGCTGTGCTCGGCGATTCGTGACAAATTCGACTGGGTGCCGACCGAGCTTGCCCGTCGCTGGGCCACCACCTATGGCAGCCGCACCTGGCGCATGCTTGAAGGCGTGCACAACCTCGGTGACATGGGCGAATACATCGGCGCGGGCCTCTACACCCGGGAAGTCGACTACCTGTGCAGCGATGAATGGGCCATCGATGCCCACGATATCCTGTGGCGCCGCAGCAAACTTGGCTTGTTCACCACCGCGGCCGAACAGCAGAAGCTGCAGCAATACCTGGACAAGGTGGAGCACAACCGTCGCAAGATCGAAGCGGCCTGATCGGTTAACCGCTTATACGAAAGCCCCTGAATCTGGCGATTCAGGGGCTTTTTGCTATCTGGCATACACCGCCGCCCTCTGTGGGAGCGAGCCTGCTCGCGATGAGGCCATCAACTTCAGCATAAGTCTCGCCAGGCAGACCGCTATCGCGAGCAGGCTCGCTCTCACAAGACATGGAGAGGCCGAAGTGCATTCGGTTTTCCGAACAAGACTCACCAGTCAATTCGGCCAACCGGATAAACAGCCTGTGGAAAAAATCAGAAAAAAGATTAATTACGTTTAAAAACAAATAGTTAATGTTAGCCCACTGGTCTGGCACGACTCATGCTCTACACTCCTTCGAGACGAATGCCTGCATGCCAACACAACAGGAGCTGCCAGGTACTTCGAAGCACTCAGGGCCGACGAACCGGCTGAATAAGAAAAACAATGTCGAGGAAATATCGATGCGCATCGTTCCCCATCTCCTGGGCGCAGCCATTGCTGCCGCTCTGATCAGCACCCCGGTTTTCGCTGCCGAACTGACCGGTACGCTGAAAAAGATCAAAGAGTCCGGCGTCATCACGCTCGGGCATCGCGACGCTTCCATTCCGTTTTCCTATATCGCGGACGCCTCCGGCAAACCGGTCGGCTATTCCCACGACATTCAGCTGAAAGTCGTCGAAGCCCTGAAAAAAGAACTGGACGTGCCGAACCTGCAGGTCAAGTACAACCTGGTGACCTCGCAAACCCGTATCCCACTGGTGCAAAACGGCACCGTCGACCTGGAATGCGGTTCCACCACCAACAACGTCGAGCGTCAACAGCAGGTTGATTTCTCCGTTGGCATCTTCGAGATCGGCACCAAGCTGCTGTCCAAGAAGGACTCCAAGTACAAGGACTTCGACGACCTCAAGGGCAAAAACGTCGTGACCACCGCCGGCACCACGTCCGAGCGCATCCTCAAGTCCATGAATGCCGACAAGCAGATGGGCATGAACGTGATCTCGGCCAAGGACCACGGCGAATCGTTCAACATGCTCGAAGGCGGTCGTGCCGTTGCCTTCATGATGGACGACGCCTTGCTGGCCGGTGAAATGGCCAAGGCCAAGAAACCAGGCGACTGGGCCGTGACCGGCACCCCGCAGTCCTTCGAAATCTACGGTTGCATGATGCGCAAGGGCGACGAGCCGTTCAAAAAAGCCGTCGATGACGCCATCAAGGCCACCTACGCTTCTGGTGAAATCAACAAGATCTACGAAAAATGGTTCATGCAGCCAATTCCGCCAAAAGGCCTGAACCTGAACTTCCCGATGAGCGAAGAGCTCAAGAAACTGATCGCCGAACCGACCGACAAAGCGGCCGACGAAAAGAAATCCTGATTCCTGACTAACCTTGTCCCCTGGAAGTGCTTTTGCGCTTTCAGGGGATGGTCACTCCCTGCTGGCATATCTGGAAACACTCGAACCGGTGGCTGTCGAGCCGATCGTGTGTGCCTGCCCTTCAAGGGTCAGGTGGGAATGGAGCTTCCCCAGGCGGGTATTTGCATATCGATCGATCTGAGGGGAGACCCTAATGAATTACAACTGGGACTGGGGCGTGTTCTTCAAGTCCACCGGCATCGGCAGCGAGATTTATCTCGACTGGTACGTGGCCGGCCTGGGCTGGACCATCGCCATCGCCGTCGCGGCCTGGATCATCGCCCTACTGCTGGGTTCGGTTCTGGGCGTGATGCGCACCGTGCCGAACCGGCTGGTGTCGGGTATCGCCACCGGCTACGTGGAGCTCTTTCGTAACGTACCGCTGCTGGTTCAGCTGTTCATCTGGTACTTCCTGGTGCCCGACTTGCTGCCTGCGGACCTGCAGGAGTGGTACAAGCAGGACCTGAACCCCACGACCTCGGCCTACCTGAGCGTCGTCGTGTGCCTGGGCCTGTTTACCGCCGCGCGGGTCTGCGAACAGGTTCGCACTGGTATTCAGGCGCTGCCGCGCGGCCAGGAATCCGCCGCCCGGGCCATGGGCTTCAAGCTGCCGCAAATCTACTGGAACGTGCTGCTGCCCCAGGCCTACCGGATCATCATTCCGCCGCTTACCTCGGAATTCTTGAACGTCTTCAAGAACTCCTCCGTGGCCTCGCTGATCGGCCTGATGGAATTGCTTGCACAGACCAAACAGACCGCCGAGTTCTCCGCCAACCTGTTCGAAGCCTTCACCCTGGCGACACTGATCTACTTCACCCTGAACATGAGCCTGATGCTGCTCATGCGCATGGTCGAGAAGAAAGTCGCGGTGCCCGGCCTGATTTCCGTGGGGGGTAAATAATGGAACTCGACTTCACTGGCATCATCCCGGCCATTCCCGGTTTGTGGAACGGCATGGTGATGACGCTCAAGCTGATGGCCCTGGGCGTCGTTGGCGGGATCATCCTGGGGACTATCCTGGCGCTGATGCGCCTGTCCCACAACAAGCTGATCTCCAGCATTGCCGGCGCCTACGTCAACTATTTCCGCTCGATCCCGCTGCTGCTGGTCATCACCTGGTTCTATCTGGCGGTGCCGTTCGTTCTGCGCTGGATCACCGGCGAAGACACCCCTATCGGTGCGTTTGGCTCCTGCGTCGTGGCGTTCATGATGTTCGAGGCGGCCTACTTCTGCGAAATCGTGCGGGCCGGCGTGCAGTCGATCCCCAAGGGTCAGATGGGCGCCGCCCAGGCGCTGGGCATGAATTATGGCCAGACCATGCGCCTGATCATCCTGCCCCAGGCGTTTCGCAAGATGACCCCGCTGTTGTTGCAACAAAGCATCATCCTGTTTCAGGACACCTCGCTGGTCTACACCGTCGGTCTGGTGGATTTCCTCAATGCTTCGCGGGCCAATGGCGACATCATCGGCCGCTCCCATGAGTTCCTGATCATCGCAGGTCTCGTGTACTTCACAATCAGCTTTGCCGCCTCGCTGCTGGTCAAGCGTCTGCAAAAAAGGTTCGCCGTATGATCTCTATCAAGAACATCAACAAGTGGTATGGGGACTTCCAGGTACTGACCAATTGCAGCACCGAGGTCAGCAAGGGTGAAGTTGTGGTGGTGTGCGGCCCGTCGGGTTCGGGCAAGTCCACGCTGATCAAATGCGTGAACGCCCTGGAGCCGTTCCAGAAAGGCGACATCGTGGTCGACGGTACGTCCATCGCCGACCCGAAGACCAACCTGCCGAAACTGCGCTCGCGCGTTGGCATGGTGTTCCAGCACTTCGAGCTGTTCCCGCACCTGACCATCACCGAAAACCTGACCATCGCCCAGATCAAGGTACTGGGCCGCAGCAAGGAAGAAGCCACCCAGAAAGGCCTGCAACTGCTTGAGCGGGTCGGTCTGTCGGCCCATGCCCACAAGCACCCGGGCCAGCTCTCCGGCGGCCAACAGCAGCGCGTGGCGATTGCCCGTGCCCTGGCGATGGACCCGATCGTGATGCTGTTCGACGAACCGACCTCGGCCCTTGACCCGGAAATGGTCAACGAAGTGCTCGACGTGATGGTGCAACTGGCCCACGAAGGCATGACCATGATGTGCGTGACCCACGAAATGGGCTTTGCCCGCAAAGTGGCGAACCGGGTGATCTTCATGGACCAGGGCCAGATCATCGAAGACTGCGAGAAGGAAGAGTTCTTCGGCGACATCAGCGCCCGCTCCGAACGTGCGCAGCATTTCCTTGAGAAAATCCTGCAGCACTAAACAACACCGCTCCCCACTGTGGGAGCGAGCTTGCTCGCGATAGCGGACTGCCAGTCACCTTATTGTCGACTGATCAGCAGTCATCGCGAGCAAGCTCGCTCCCACAAGGGAGCAGTGTTGGTTTGTCGATTTGTGTTGTGGTTGACCCAAGGCTTCTGTGATGAAATGCGACCCCACTCTCTATCGCGCCGCGCCGCCATCACTCGCCGTGAAGCCTCGTCTGATTCGCCATCTGTTCCTGCCGCCGCTGATCATTGCCCTGATGATCGGCCTGGGTTACCTCGGCTTCTGGATCAGTGAGCACTACGGCATTCGCAGTCTGGGCGAGAACGGCGAGCGCCAGTTGGAGCTGCACGCCCGTGCGGTCGAGAGCGAGATCAGCAAATACACCTACCTGCCCAGCCTGCTGGAGCTTGAATCCAGCGTATCGCAACTGCTCGACGACCCCACGCCCGAGCATCGCAAGACCGTCAACGAATACCTCGAAGGCCTGAACCGGCGCAGCCGCAGTCGGGCCATTTATGTGATGGACACCACAGGCCGGGTCATGGCGACCAGCAACTGGCGCGACGTCGACAGTTACCTGGGTGAAGACCTGTCCTTTCGCGCCTATTTCCAGAACGCCGTACGCGGTCAGCCCGGGCGCTTCTATGGCATCGGCAGCACCAGCGGCGAGCCTGGTTATTACCTGGCCCATGGCCTGGAACAACAGGGCAAAATTATCGGCGTGGCGGTGGTCAAAGTGCGCCTGGAAGCCATGGAAGAGCGCTGGCAGCGCGCGCGCCTGGAAGCCTTCGTCAGCGACGAGAATGGCATCATCATTTTGTCCAGCGATCCGGCGCGGCGGCTCAAGTCCGTGCGACCGCTGAGCGACGAAACCAAAGAGCGCCTGGCCCGCAGCCTGCAATATTACTGGTTCCCACTGAACGAGCTGGTTCCCCTGGCTCGGGAACGGCTGGCCGAAGGCATGGAAAAACTGACCTTCCCGGCCAATGCCGAACTGGTGTCCGACGAGCGGCCCATCAGCTATCTGTCACAGACCCGCCCCCTGAGCGACACACCCTGGAATTTCACCCTGCTGACGCCACTTGAAGACCTGCGTCGCCAGGCAATCAACCAGGGCATCCTGGTGGCCGTGGCCTTCGCCCTGGTGGCTTTCCTGCTGATCGCCTGGAACGAGCGGCGCAAGGTCATCGCCACTCGCCTCGCTGCCCGGGAGGCCCTGCAGGAAGCCAACAACCAGCTCGAACGTCGGATTACCGAACGCACCACCGACCTGCGGGCCAGCAATGAACGGCTCAAGGGTCAGATCCGCGAACGGCGGCAGGCCGAAGAGACGTTGCGCCGGGCCCAGGACGAACTGGTGCAGGCTGGCAAACTCGCCGCCATTGGCCAGATGTCCACCAGCATCGCCCATGAACTCAACCAGCCGCTGGCCGCGCTGCGTACCCTGTCCGGCAACACCGTGCGCTTTCTTGAGCGGGGCCAGCTGGATATCGCCAGCGCCAACCTCAAGACCATCAACGACCTCATCGACCGCATGGGCCGGATCACCGCCAGCCTGCGCTCCTTCGCCCGGCGCGGGGACGATCAGGGCCGGGCCAGCCTCGGCAAGGCGGTCGAAGCCGCGCTGCAACTGCTGGGCGGCCGCCTCGAAAGCCTGAAGATCCAGGTGCATGCCGGTTACGATGACGTGCAGGTACAGATCGACCAGACGCGTCTTGAACAAATCCTGGTGAACCTGATCGGCAACGCCCTGGACGCCATGCAGAGCCAACCCGAGCCGCGGCTGTGGCTTGAAGGCACTGCCTCGGATGGCAAATATCGCCTGCGGGTGCGGGACAACGGCCATGGCATCGATCCCGAGGCGCGCAAACATTTGTTCGAACCCTTCTTCACCACCAAACCTGGCGAACAGGGCCTGGGCCTGGGCCTGACCCTTTCGGCGAGCCTGGCCGCCGCCGCGGGCGGGCATCTGGAGGTCGAACACCCGGCCGAAGGTGGAACCACGTTTGCCCTCAGTTTACCGTTGGTAAGCCCTTTACCTGCCGAGCAGCCATGAATAACGACCTGAGCGTACTGATCGTCGAAGACGACCCCCATGTCCTGCTGGGTTGCCAGCAGGCCCTGTCCCTGGAAGACATTCCCTGCATCGGCGTGGGCAGCGCCGAAGAGGCCCTGGAGCGGGTCGGCGATGACTTTGCCGGCATCGTCATCAGCGACATTCGCCTGCCGGGCATCGATGGCCTGGAGCTGCTGACCCGCCTCAAGGCCCGGGACCGCAGCCTGCCGGTGGTGCTGATCACCGGCCACGGCGACATCTCCATGGCCGTCGGCGCCATGCAAAAAGGCGCCTATGACTTCATGGAGAAACCCTTCTCCCCCGAACGCCTGGTGGACGTCGCCCGCCGCGCCCTGGAGCAACGCAGCCTGGCCCGGGAGGTTTCATCGCTGCGCCGGCAACTGGCCGAACGCGACTCCCTGGAAGGCCGGATCATCGGCCGTTCACCGGCCATGCAGCACCTGCGAGAACTGATCGCCAACGTAGCCGACACCTCGGCCAACGTGCTGATCGAAGGTGAAACCGGCACCGGCAAGGAACTGGTCGCGCGCTGCCTGCACGACTTCAGCCGACGTCACAGCAAACAATTCGTCGCGCTCAACTGCGGCGGCCTGCCGGAGAACCTGTTCGAAAGCGAGATTTTCGGCCACGAAGCCAACGCCTTTACCGGCGCCGGCAAACGACGGATCGGCAAGATCGAGCACGCCGACGGCGGCACGCTGTTTCTCGATGAAGTGGAAAGCATGCCCCTGCCCTTGCAGATCAAGTTGCTGCGGGTGTTGCAGGAACGCACCCTCGAGCGGCTGGGTTCGAACCAGAGTGTGGCCGTGGATTGCCGGGTCATCGCCGCCACCAAGTCCGACCTGGATGAACTGGGCCGGGCCGGGCAGTTTCGCAGCGACTTGTATTACCGCCTCAACGTGGTGACCCTGGAACTGCCGCCCCTGCGCGAGCGCCGCGAAGACATTCTGCAACTGTTCGAGCATTTCCTGCAGCAGTCGTCCCTGCGTTTCGACCGCACGGTGCCGGAGCTGGACAACCAGACGCTGTCCAACCTGATGAGCCACGACTGGCCGGGCAACGTGCGGGAACTGCGCAACGTCGCCGAGCGCTATGCACTCGGCCTGCCGGCCTTCAAGAAGTCGGGTGCCAGCGGCGCCAGCCAGGGCCTGGCCTTCGCCGAAGCGGTGGAAGCCTTCGAACGCAACCTGCTGGTGGACGCCCTGCAACGCAGCGGTGGCAACCTGACCCAGGCCAGTCTCGAACTGGGCATGGCCAAGACCACGCTGTTCGACAAAGTCAAAAAATATGGCCTGAGCCATTAACCTGGGACAGTAAACCTGTGGACCTGATTTTCAAAGCAACGCTCGGTGCCGCCGTGGTGGTCATTCTGGCGATGCTCGCCAAGACCAAGAACTATTACATCGCCGGGCTGGTGCCACTGTTTCCCACCTTCGCCCTGATCGCCCACTACATTGTCGGCAAGGGCCGCTCGGTGGACGATCTGAAAACCACCATCGTGTTTGGCATGTGGTCGATCATCCCCTACTTCGTCTACCTGGCGACGCTGTATGTGATGGTCGACCGGATGCGCCTGGAGGCTTCGCTGGCCGTGGCGGCGGTGGCGTGGCTGATGGCGGCGACGGTGCTGGTCAGCGTGTGGATGAGACTCCACAGCTGACCCCGTAGGAGCGCCTGTCCTAACCAGTGGCTCAATAACCGACGGTAAAGCGCTGCCGTGAAAACTGCGGCGTCTCCACTTCATCGATCATTGCAATGGCGTAATCGGCAAAGCTGATCCAGCTGCGCCCGGCGGCGTCGAACAGCAGGTGATCCTTGCCGATACGGAACTGACCGGTGCGCTCGGTCTCGACGAACTCCGCCGAGGGCGAGAGGAAGGTCCAGTCCAGGTCCTGTTCCTTGAGCAGCACGTCCAGGAACAATGCTCCGGCGCTGGCTTCGGCGAGGTATTCTTCAGGGAAGCCTTCGCTGTCGATCACACGGCTATTGTCCGGCAGCAGCAACGAACCGGCCCCGCCCACCACCAGCAAGCGCTTGACCCCGGCAGCCTTGATTGGGGCGATGACCTTGTCGGCCGGCACGGTGGCGAAATGGGCGGCGCAGATCACCACATCATGACCGGCTACCGCTGCGATTAAGGCCTCGCTGTCCAATACATCCAACTGCTGGCTGACCACACCGGCCCTCTTACCGATCTTGGCCGTGTTACGGGCAATGGCCGTCACGCTGTGGCCACGACGCAGGGCTTCTTCCAACAACTGGCTGCCGGCCCGACCGGTGGCGCCGATGATTGCGATTTTGCTCATGATGTTCTCCATTGGTTAGCGATGTTGAAATACAGGCTCTTGTGGCGAGGGGATTTATCCCCTCGCCACAACGGTGCTCTGATCAAAGATCGGTATTCACCACTTCATCTCACCCTTGGCCACCTTGGCACTGAGCTCCAGGGAGCTGTCTTCCCCCAGATCGGGGTAGCGCTGCTTCATGGCGGCGATCAGGGCGGCGGAGCCCTTGGCTTTGGCGGTTTCTTCGTCGAAGGCCTTGATGTACTCGGCGGTGAATTTCACCGGAGCCAGAGACCGGGCACTATCACCCAGGTAATGGCCGGGAATCACAGTGTTCGGTTGCAGTTTTTCAATGCCCTCCAGCGTCGCCAGCCAATCCTTGTGGGACTGCGGTGTCTGCGTGTCGGCCATCCAGACGTGAATGTTCTCGGCCACCACGACGCCGCCGACCACCGCCTTGATCGACGGGATCCACACGAAGCTGCGGTCCGGTTGCGGGCCATCAAGACCGATGATCTGCAAGCGCTTGCCCTCCAGGGTCAGGCTGTCGCCCTTGAGTACCTGGGGTACGATCGCTTTGCTCGGCGCATCGCCCTTGAGGATCGGCCCCCAATATTTCAACTTGCCGTCCATGGTGTGCTTGATGTGTTCGACGGTCGGCGCAGAGGCCAGCACCTTGGCATCCGGGAACGCGGCGGTCAGGGTCTCCAGACCAAAATAGTAGTCGGGATCACCGTGGCTGATGTAGATCGTGGTCAATTGCTTGCCGCTGGCGCGGATTTTCTGCACCACCTGTTCGGCCTGGGACTTGCCGAACTGGGCGTCCACCAACACCACTTCTTTTTCCCCACTGACCAATACCGAGGTCACCGGGAAAACGGCCGCCGCGCCAGGGTTGTAGACCTCCAGGGCAAGATCGGCTGCCCAGGTGTTGGCCGCAAAAATCATCGAAGCGCTGGTCAGCAGCAGACGCTTGAATAAGGTGGATCCGGTCATGTTGTGCTCCGTTGTGCATAAGCCCGATTGGGAATGAGCGCAGCTTAGGGACCTGACTCGTTTCAAAAAATGCGATGCTTGGACATAGTTTGTTTCTGAAATCGGGCAAATCATGGATCGTCTACAAGCAATGAAGGTGTTCGTCGCCGTGGTGGAACTGGGCAGTCAGTCGGCGGCAGCCGAACATCTGGACCTGTCACGACCGGTGGTGTCACGGTATCTGGCGGAACTGGAAGACTGGGTTGGTGCCCGACTGATGCACCGCACCACTCGCAAATTGAGCCTGACGGCCGCGGGTTTGGAGATCCTGCCGCGCTGTCGGCAGATGCTGGATCTGTCCGGCGACATGCAGGCCGCCGTCAGTACGTCGGACGACGCGCCACGGGGCATGCTGCGCATCAGCGCCAGCACCTCGTTCGGCCAGGCCCAATTGGCGGCAGCCATGACCGAGTTCGTCGTGCGCTACCCAGGGGTCAGCGTCGACCTGCAAATGCTCGACCGCACCGTGAACCTGGTGGACGAGCGCATCGACCTGGCGATCCGCATGAGCAACGACCTGGACCCGAACCTGATTGCCCGGCGCCTCACAGTCTGTCGCTCGGTGATCTGCGCCTCGCCCGGCTACCTGCGTGAACACCCAACGCCCCAACGGGTCGAGGATTTGAGCCGGCACAACTGCCTGACCCACTCCTACGTCGGCAAGAGCCTGTGGCATTTCGAGCAGGACGGCGAGCAGGTCTCGGTGCCGGTGCAGGGCAACATCAGCGCCAACGAGGCCAGCACATTGCTGCAGGCCACGATAGCCGGTGGGGGCGTGGCGATGCTGCCCAGCTACCAGGCCGGCACGCACATTCAAAGCGGCGAGCTTATCCGCCTGTTGCCCCACGCCGAACCCCGCCGGATGAACATGTACGCGGTGTATGCCTCACGCAAGCACATGCCGTCGGCGCTGCGCAGCTTGCTGGATTTTTTGGTACTCAAATTTCCCGAGAGGCCGGAGTGGGATGTTGGGTTGTAAACGATAGCCGCCTCACCGCCAACCTCCTGTGGGAGCGAGCCTGCTCGCGATAGCGGTGCAACAGCCAATGGAGATGTGGACTGACCCTGCGCTATCGCGAGCAGGCTCGCTCCCACAATAGAGATCGGTGTATATCCTTGACCCTGCACCAGGATTTCACCAATAGCCCGCCCCAAGGCATACTTGCCACCCTCCGTATTCCAGAACCCAGAACCGCCCCATGCGTATCCACGTCAGTTTCATCGACCGCGTCGGCATTACCCAGGAAGTCCTGGCGCTGCTCGGTGGGCGCAATCTCAATCTGGATGCGGTGGAGATGGTGCCGCCCAACGTCTACATCGATGCCCCGACCCTCAGCCCGCAGGTGCTGGACGAATTACGCGAGGCGCTGTTCAGCGTGCGGGGCGTGCAGGCGGTCACCGTGGTGGACATCCTGCCCGGCCAGCGTCGGCATTTGCAGCTCGACGCCCTGCTCGCGGCCATGACCGACCCGGTACTGGCCCTCGACAGCGCCGGCCACGTATTGCTGGCCAACCCGGCGTTGATCGCCCTGTACGGGCGTGAACCGGCCGGGGAAAGCGTTGCCGAGCTGTTCGGTGACGAAGCCCTGTTGGTCGCTCTGCTGGAGAATGGTTTCCGCCTGCCGCTGCGGGAAATCACCCTTAACGGCCAGACCTTACTGCTGGACGCCACGCCCATTACAAACGCCGGTGCGTTGCTGACCCTCTATCAGCCAAACCGCATCGGCGAACGCCTGTCGGCGCTGCACCACGACCACGCCGAAGGGTTTGACGCGTTGCTGGGCGAATCCCCGGCGATCCGCACCCTCAAGGCCCGGGCCCAGCGGGTAGCGGCGTTGGATGCACCGTTGCTGATCCAGGGCGAAACCGGCACGGGCAAAGAGCTGGTGGCCCGGGCCTGCCATGCCATCAGTGCCCGCCACGGCGCGCCGTTCCTGGCCCTGAACTGTGCGGCGCTGCCGGAGAATCTGGCCGAAAGTGAACTGTTCGGCTACGCCCCCGGCGCCTTCACCGGCGCGCAACGGGGTGGCAAGCCGGGGCTGATGGAACTGGCGAACCAGGGCACGGTATTTCTCGATGAAATCGGCGAGATGTCGCCCTACCTGCAAGCCAAGCTGCTGCGGTTCTTGAACGATGGCAGCTTCCGTCGGGTCGGCGGCGACCGGGAAATCAAGGTCAACGTGCGCATTCTTAGCGCGACCCACCGCAACCTGGAAAAAATGGTCAGCGAAGGTTCGTTCCGCGAAGACCTGTTCTATCGCCTGAACGTGCTCAACGTCGAAGTGCCGCCGCTGCGTGAGCGTGGCCAGGACATCTTGCTGCTGGCGCGCTACTTCATGCAGCAGGCCTGTGCGCAAATCCAGCGCCCGGTCTGCCGCTTGGCCCCCGGCACCTACCCGGCGCTGCTGGGCAACCGCTGGCCGGGCAATGTGCGGCAATTGCAGAACGTGATCTTCCGCGCCGCCGCCATTTGTGAAAGCAGCCTGGTGGACATTGGCGACCTGGACATTGCCGGCACGTCCGTGGCGCGCCAGGGTGACGTGGAAGTCGAGAGCCTTGAGCAAGCGGTGGAAGCCTTCGAAAAACACCTGCTCGAAAGCCTCTACGTCAACTACCCCTCGACCCGCCAGCTCGCCAGCCGCCTGCAAACCTCCCATACAGCGATTGCCCATCGATTGCGTAAATACGGGATTTCCGGCAAGCCGTAAGCACGCTGCTGCCCTCTGTGGGAGCGAGCCTGCTCGCGATAGCGATGTATCAGTCAATATCCGTGCTGGCTGACCCACCGCTATCGCGAGCAGGCTCGCTCCCACATTGGGACCTGCGGCGTATCTGGAACCTGGCTCAAAAACGACCTCCACCTGTACTGAAAGCGCTACAGCGGAACGATATCGATACACTTGGCGCTAAGCTGCGCCGCGCAAGGCTTTGATCCCACAACGATTTTTTCCAGGCGTATAGCTGTAGCGTTTTCGCTACAGCCCAATACAATCTGTGTTCGAAAAAACCAAATAAGCCATTGATATATAAGCATTTATTATCATTGGCCGCATTCTTGCTAAGGATATAACCATTCGGCCGGGCCAAGCCCCGCGCCTTTCTTCGCGTCCACCAGACGAATCTGGCCCCAGGAGTTTCCATGAGCGAGTTGCGTTTCACTGAAGATCACGAATGGCTGCGCACTGAAGCCGACGGCAGCGTTACCGTTGGTATTACCGCGTTTGCCCAGAACGCCTTGGGCGATGTGGTCTATGTTCAGTTACCGGAACTGCAAAGCTACGCCAAGGGTGACGAAGCCTCTACCGTGGAATCGGTGAAAGCCGCCAGCGGTGTGTACATGCCGCTGGACGGAGAAGTGCAGGAAGTGAACCCGGCCCTGGAAAGCAATCCGGAACTGGTCAACGAAGATCCGCTGGGCGAAGGCTGGTTTTTCCGATTCAAGCCCGCCGACGCCACCCAAGTTGACCAACTGCTGAATCAGGACGCCTATGACCGCCTGATCAAAGCCAACGCCGAAGCCTGAGGAGCGCAACATGACCGTTAATCTCGGCACCGCCAACGAATTCATCGCCCGCCACATCGGCCCGCGAGCCAGCGACGAGCAAGCCATGCTCGAGCGCCTGGGCTACGACTCCCTGGAAGCGTTGAGCGCCAGCGTCATTCCGGAAAGCATCAAGGGCACCAGCGTGCTGGACATGGGCGACGGCCAGAGCGAAGCCGATGCACTGGCCTCGATCAAGGCCATCGCCAGCAAGAACCAACTGTTCAAGACCTACATCGGCCAGGGCTACTACAACTGCCACACGCCAGCGCCGATCCTGCGCAACCTGCTGGAAAACCCGGCCTGGTACACCGCCTATACCCCCTACCAGCCGGAAATTTCCCAGGGCCGTCTCGAGGCACTGCTGAACTTCCAGACCTTGATCAGCGACCTGACCGGCCTGCCGATCGCCAACGCCTCGTTGCTGGACGAAGCCACCGCCGCCGCCGAGGCCATGACCTTCTGCAAGCGCCTGAGCAAGAACAAGGGCAGCAATGCCTTCTTCGCTTCCCGCCATTGCCACCCGCAAACCCTCGATGTGCTGCGCACCCGTGCCGAGCCCTTGGGCATCGACGTGGTCGTGGGCGACGAACGCGAACTGACCGATGTCGGCAGTTTCTTCGGCGCGCTGTTGCAATACCCAGCCAGCAACGGTGACCTGTTCGATTACCGTGAACTGACCGAACGCTTCCATGCCGCCAACGCCCTGGTCGCTGTCGCCGCAGACCTGCTGGCCCTGACCCTGCTGACGGCACCGGGTGAGTTCGGCGCCGACGTGGCCATCGGCAGCGCCCAGCGCTTCGGCGTGCCATTGGGCTTTGGCGGCCCACACGCGGCGTATTTCTCTACCAAGGATGCCTTCAAGCGCGATATGCCGGGCCGCCTTGTGGGTGTTTCCGTGGACCGTTTCGGCAAGCCGGCCTTGCGCCTGGCGATGCAGACCCGCGAACAACACATCCGTCGCGAGAAAGCCACGAGCAACATTTGCACCGCCCAGGTCTTGCTGGCCAACATCGCCAGCATGTACGCCGTGTATCACGGCCCTAAAGGCCTGACTCAGATCGCCAACCGCATCCATCACCTCACCGCGATCCTCGCCAAGGGCTTGGGCGCATTGGGTCTGGCTGTCGAGCAGGACAGCTTTTTCGACACCCTGACCCTGCGCACCGGCGCGCAAACCACCGCCCTGCACGACAAAGCGCGTGCCCAGCGCATCAACCTGCGCGTGGTGGACGCTGAACGCCTGGGCTTGTCCCTGGACGAAACCACCTGCCAGGCGGACGTCGAAACGCTGTGGAGCCTGTTGGCCGACGGCAAGGCCCTGCCGGACTTCGCCGCCCTGGCCGCCACCGTGCACAGCCGTATCCCGGCCGAGCTGGTGCGCCAGTCGGCGGTCCTCAGCCACCCGGTGTTCAACCGCTATCACTCCGAAACCGAGCTGATGCGCTACCTGCGCAAGCTCGCCGACAAGGACTTGGCCCTGGATCGCACCATGATCCCGCTGGGTTCCTGCACCATGAAACTCAACGCCGCCAGCGAAATGATCCCGGTGACTTGGGCCGAGTTCGGCGCCCTGCACCCGTTCGCCCCCGCCGAACAGAGCGCCGGCTACCAGCAACTGACCGACGAACTGGAAGCCATGCTCTGCGCTGCCACCGGTTACGACGCGGTGTCGTTGCAACCAAACGCCGGTTCCCAGGGTGAATACGCCGGTCTGCTGGCGATCCGCGCCTATCACCAGAGCCGTGGCGAAGACCGTCGCGATATCTGCCTGATCCCATCGTCGGCCCACGGCACCAACCCGGCCACCGCCAACATGGCCGGCATGCGTGTGGTCGTGACCGCCTGCGATGCTCGCGGCAACGTCGACATCGAAGACCTGCGGGCCAAGGCCACCGAGCACCGCGAACACCTCGCGGCGCTGATGATCACCTACCCGTCCACCCACGGTGTGTTCGAGGAAGGCATCCGCGAAATCTGCGGGATCATTCATGACAACGGCGGCCAGGTGTACATCGACGGCGCCAACATGAACGCCATGGTCGGCCTCTGCGCCCCGGGCAAGTTCGGCGGCGACGTGTCGCACCTGAACCTGCACAAGACCTTTTGCATTCCTCACGGCGGTGGCGGCCCGGGTGTCGGCCCGATCGGCGTCAAGTCCCACCTGGCACCGTTCCTGCCGGGCCACGCCAACATGGCGCGCAAGGAAGGCGCGGTGTGCGCGGCGCCATTTGGCAGCGCAAGCATCCTGCCGATCACCTGGATGTACATCCGCATGATGGGCGGCGCGGGCCTCAAGCGTGCCTCGCAGTTGGCAATCCTCAACGCCAACTACATTGCCCGCCGTCTGGAAGAGCATTACCCGGTGCTCTACTCCGGCAGCAACGGCCTGGTGGCCCACGAATGCATCCTCGACCTGCGCCCGCTCAAGGACAGCAGCGGCATCAGCGTCGATGACGTGGCCAAGCGCCTGATCGACTTCGGCTTCCACGCCCCGACCATGTCGTTCCCAGTGGCCGGTACGCTGATGATCGAGCCGACCGAAAGCGAATCCAAGGAAGAACTGGACCGCTTCTGCGACGCCATGATCTGCATCCGCGAAGAAATCCGCGCGGTGGAAAACGGCAGCCTGGACAAAGACGACAACCCACTGAAAAACGCCCCCCACACCGCCGCGGAAATCGTCGGCGAGTGGACCCACCCCTATAGCCGCGAACAAGCGGTGTACCCGGTGGCGTCGTTGATCGACGGCAAATACTGGCCGCCGGTGGGCCGGGTCGACAACGTGTTCGGCGACCGCAACCTGGTCTGCGCCTGCCCGTCGATCGAAAGCTACGCTTGACCTGAGCGGAGGGCGATCTACCAGCCCTCCGAATCCTCTGTGGGAGCGAGCCTGCTCGCGATAGCGGCGTAACAGCCAATAGAGATGTTGCCTGACACTCCGCTATCGCGAGCAGGCTCGCTCCCACAAGGATCTATGCCAGACCTTAAACCGTCGATCCTCATAAAAAGAAACCGGAGAAACACCATGTCGTTAAGCGTGTTCGACCTGTTCAAAATCGGCATCGGCCCCTCCAGTTCCCACACGGTCGGCCCGATGCGTGCCGCTGCCCGTTTCGTCGAAGGGCTGCGTCGTGATGACCTGCTCAACACCACCGCCAGCGTCAAGGTCGAGCTCTACGGCTCACTCGGCGCCACCGGCAAAGGCCACGGCAGTGACAAGGCCGTGCTGCTGGGTCTGGAAGGCGAACACCCGGATACCGTGGACACTGAAACGGTCGACGCCCGCTTGCGAGAGATTCGCAGCAACGGGCGCCTGAACCTGCTGGGTGAACACTGCATTGAATTCAACGAAAAACTGCACCTGGCGATGATTCGCAAGCCGCTGCCTTTTCATCCCAACGGCATGATCTTCCGCGCCTTCGATGCGGCGGGCCTGCAGGTGCGCAGCCGCGAGTATTACTCGGTAGGCGGTGGTTTTGTCGTCGACGAAAGCGCTGCCGGCGCCGACCGTATCGTCGAAGATGCTACCCCCCTGACCTTCCCGTTCAAAAGCGCCAAGGACTTGTTGAGCCACTGCACCACCTATGGCTTGTCCATCAGCCAGGTGATGCTGACCAACGAAAGTGCCTGGCGCCCCGAAGCCGAAACCCGCGCCGGCCTGCTGAAGATCTGGCAGGTGATGCAGGATTGCGTGGCGGCCGGCTGCCGCAACGAAGGCATTCTGCCGGGCGGGCTGAAGGTCAAGCGCCGGGCGGCGGCGCTGCACCGTCAGTTGTGCAAGAACCCGGAAGCTGCCCTGCGCGACCCGCTGTCGGTGCTGGACTGGGTCAACCTGTATGCCCTGGCCGTCAACGAAGAAAACGCCTACGGCGGCCGCGTCGTCACCGCGCCGACCAACGGCGCGGCGGGAATCATCCCGGCCGTACTGCATTACTACATGCGCTTCATCCCTGGGGCCAATGAAGACGGCGTGGTGCGGTTCCTGCTGACCGCCGCCGCCATCGGCATCCTGTACAAGGAAAACGCCTCCATCTCCGGCGCCGAAGTCGGTTGCCAGGGTGAAGTCGGCGTGGCCTGTTCCATGGCCGCCGGCGCCCTGTGCGAAGTGCTCGGCGGCAGCGTGCAGCAAGTGGAAAACGCCGCCGAGATCGGCATGGAACACAACCTCGGCCTGACCTGCGACCCCATCGGCGGCCTGGTGCAAGTGCCGTGCATCGAGCGCAACGCCATGGGCTCCGTGAAAGCCATCAATGCGGTGCGCATGGCCATGCGCGGCGACGGGCATCACTTCGTTTCCCTCGACAAAGTCATCCGCACCATGCGCCAGACCGGCGCCGACATGAAAAGCAAATACAAGGAGACCGCCCGCGGCGGTCTGGCGGTCAACATCATCGAATGCTGATGCGCTTGCCTCACTTCTACATTTTTTCCAGGAGCTGATATGTCCACCGAACCATTGCTGAAGACCCCGTTGCACGCCCTGCACCTCGAACTCGGCGCCCGCATGGTGCCGTTCGCCGGCTATGACATGCCGGTGCAATACCCATTGGGCGTGATGAAAGAACATCAGCACACCCGCGATCAGGCCGGGCTGTTCGACGTGTCCCACATGGGCCAGATCCGCCTGAGCGGCGCAAACGCCGCCAAAGCCTTGGAAACCCTGGTGCCGGTGGACATCATCGACCTGCCGGTGGGCATGCAGCGCTATGCCATGTTCACCAACGAAAACGGCGGCATCCTCGACGACTTGATGGTCGCCAACCTGGGCAACGACGAGCTGTTCCTAGTGGTCAACGCGGCCTGCAAGGAGCAGGACCTGGCCCACCTGCGCGCCCATATCGGCGACCAGTGCAGCATCGAGCCACTGTTCGAAGCCCGCGCCCTGCTCGCCCTGCAAGGCCCGGCCGCCGTCACCGTGCTTGCACGACTGGCGCCAGACGTGGCAAAGATGACCTTCATGCAGTTCCAGCGCGTCACGCTGCTGGGTATGGACTGCTTTGTCAGCCGTTCGGGCTACACCGGTGAAGACGGTTTCGAGATCTCGGTGCCCGCCGCCGAGGCCGAAAAACTGGCCCGCGCCCTACTGGCCGAACCGGAAGTGGCCGCCATCGGTCTGGGCGCTCGCGACTCCCTGCGCCTGGAAGCCGGCCTGTGCCTTTATGGCCACGACATGAACACTGAAACGACCCCGATCGAAGCCAGCCTGCTGTGGGCGATCTCTAAAGCCCGCCGCGCCGATGGCGCCAGGGCCGGTGGTTTCCCGGGCGCTGAAACCGTGTTCGCCCAGCAACAGGGCGGCGTGAAGCGCAAACGCGTCGGCCTGCTGCCCCAGGAACGCACACCCGTGCGCGAAGGTGCAGAGATCGTCGACGAAGCGGGCGAGATTATCGGTACGGTGTGCAGCGGCGGTTTCGGCCCGACCCTGGGCGCTCCGTTGGCGATGGGTTACCTGGACAGCGCCTATGTCGCACTGGATACGCCAGTCTGGGCCATCGTGCGTGGGAAAAAAGTGCCTTTGCTTGTAAGCAAAATGCCATTTGTTCCACAACGCTACTACCGCGGTTGATTGACTGTTTCTATACGTAACGCGGTTGCGTTATACGTGCACTAATGTGTAACGCAACCGCCATAAAAAGGTGCATCTACTCGATATTGAAATTGCACCTATAACGTTGAAAACAATTGAACTAGCCTATCGAATAAGCCCCAGCCCGCAGCCCCTGTAAATACGAGAATGCTGAGCAAATACGGGGCTTTCAGAGGGGGTTGTTTTTTTGTTCATAGTTGGCGTAGAGTTTGGTCACTGTGTTTGCATGGGTCGCTTGGAACCGTGACCTGGGCAGTAGCCTATGAAGTTCGCTACATCCCGCTCGACGTCTCTTACTTTCCTGCAACCCAGCCCCAGTACTCTTTCATGTGAAAGAGGCTGTCATTAATTTAGCGTCAAGGAAATAAGAAAATGTCTGATCGTCAGAGCGGTACCGTCAAGTGGTTCAACGACGAAAAAGGTTTTGGTTTTATCACTCCTGAAAACGGTCCGGATCTGTTCGTGCACTTCCGCGCCATCCAGGGCACCGGCTTCAAAAGCCTGAAGGAAGGCCAGAAAGTCACTTTCGTCGCAGTGCAGGGCCAAAAAGGCATGCAGGCCGACCAAGTGGAACCCCTCCCATAGGTTGTAGCTTTTGCGCATTAAAAAAGCCCCTGATTGATATCAGGGGCTTTTTTATGGGCGTAAATCCGTAAAATGGCCTCTTTTTCGTCCGAGGCCGTCATGCCCAAACACCTGCTCATCCCCCAAGGCGAGTTCCCTCCCGCCACCCTGGGCCGTCGCCTGGCCGCGATGTTCTATGACTTTTTGCTGTGCACGGCCCTGCTGATCGTCACTGGCGGCGTCTACAAGATGATTCAGATGGCGATCATCGGCGAAGAAAAAATGCGCGCCCTCACCGACGCCGGCGCACTGGACGGCGACCCGCTACTGTCCACCGTGCTGCTTTTCGTGCTGTTCGGCTTCTTCGCCAAGTTCTGGACCCACAACGGCCAGACCCTGGGCATGCAGGTGTGGTGCATTCGCGTGCAGAACGCCGATGGCACGGCGATCAGCCTGTGGCAGGCCCTGTTGCGATTTGTCGTGTCGATCGCCTCATTGCTGCCGGGGGGACTGGGCTTCATCTGGTCGCTGTTCGACAAGCGCAAGCGCACCTGGCATGACATCTACTCGGATACGCAGCTGGTGCGAATTCCCAAGAAAAAGAAATAGGTCGCAAGCTGCAAGCTTTGGACTTGCAGCTTGCAACTTGGAGCTACCTTCAGGCATTGCCCGCCAGCTTCATCCGCGCCGCCTGGGTGAAGTCCAGCATGCGCTTGAGCGGGCGAATGGCCTGGGGGATCAGCGCCGGGTCGACGAATATCTCGTTGGTGCCTTCCTGCAGGCTCTTGAGCGTGCGCTCCAGGGTGTTCATCGCCATCCACGGGCAGTGCGCGCAACTGCGGCATGCCGCGCCGTTGCCGGCGGTGGGGGCTTCGATGAAGACCTTGTCGGGGCACAACTGCTGCATCTTGTAGAAGATGCCACGGTCAGTGGCGACGATCAGTGTTTTGTTTGGCAGGCTTTGGGCTGCGGCGATCAACTGGCTGGTGGAGCCCACCGCGTCGGCCAGTTCAATCACCGAAGTTGGCGACTCGGGGTGCACCAGGATCGCGGCGTCCGGGTACAGCGCCTTCATGTCCTCCAACTGCTTGGACTTGAACTCTTCGTGGACGATGCAGGCGCCGTCCCAGAGCAGCATGTCGGCGCCGGTCTTGCGCTGGATATAAGTGCCCAGGTGCTTGTCGGGGCCCCAGATGATCGTCTCGCCGTTGTCCATCAGGCTCTCGACGATTTCCAGTGCGCAACTGGACGTCACCACCCAGTCGGCCCGGGCTTTGACCGCTGCCGACGTGTTGGCGTACACCACCACGGTGCGTTCCGGATGCTGGTCGCAGAACGCCGAGAACTCCTCCACCGGGCAACCCAGGTCCAGGGAGCACGTGGCTTCCAGGGTCGGCATCAATACGCGTTTTTCGGGGTTGAGGATCTTGGCGGTCTCGCCCATGAACTTGACCCCGGCCACCACCACGGTCTTGGCCGGATGGGCGTTGCCGAAGCGGGCCATTTCCAGAGAGTCGGACACACAGCCCCCGGTCTCTTCGGCCAGGGCCTGGATGATCGGGTCGCAGTAGAAGTGCGCGACCAGCACCGCATCCTGAGCCTTGAGCTCGGCGGCGATGGCGGCGCGGTACCAGGCCTCTTGCTCGGCGGTCAGCGGCTTGGGCTGTTTGGCGTCGAGATGGGCCTGAACCAGAAGGCGTTCGGAAATTTGCGTCATGTTCGCAAGACCTGCAGGCGCGTTTTGCGCGAAAGTCGAGTATACACCCGGCTCCGGACCACTCGGGTACCGCCGGGAAAGTGGGTATCAATCAGGCACGGTATAGCGTGAAGCCGGCAAGGCTACAGAATAACCCGCCGTTGCAAAAGATCATTCTGACCTGTGCCCTGTGGCCAGCGCTCTATCTGTGGGAGCAAGGCTTGCCCGCGAAGCTGGCGCCTCGATTTCTGAAAAACCGCATGGCCTTCATCGCGAGCAAGCCTTGCTCTCACAGCCGCGTCAACCTGACTGAAATGTAATCACTTCGCGTTCCCGCCTGTGTCATCTTTCTTTCAACCCTGCACACGGACGCCCCTGTGCTCGCTGCAAATCGACTGACGGACTTCAAACGGCATGCAATCAAATACTTCCCGGCGAACCTTCGTAAAAGGCCTGACTGCCGGCGGCATCCTGGCTGGCCTGGGCTTGTGGCGCGCGCCCGTCTGGGCGGTCACCAGCCCCGGCCAACCCAATGTACTGACGGGCACCGAGTTCGACCTGTTCATCGGTGAAAGCCCGGTCAACTTCACCGGCAATCCGCGCACCGCCCAGACCATCAACGGCGGCATCCCCGGCCCGCTGCTGCGCTGGCGTGAGGGTGACACCGTGACCCTGCGGGTGCGCAACCGTTTGAAAGATCCAACCTCCATCCACTGGCACGGCATTCTGCTGCCGGCCAACATGGACGGCGTGCCGGGGTTGAGCTTCAAGGGCATCGAGCCCGATGGCATGTACGTCTATCAATTCAAGGTCCGGCAAAACGGTACTTACTGGTACCACAGTCATTCCGGCTTCCAGGAACAGTCCGGGGTCTACGGCCCACTGGTGATCGACGCCAAGGAGCCCGAGCCCTTCCAGTACGAGCGCGACTACGTGGTGATGCTCACCGACTGGACCGACGAAGACCCCGCCGATGTCATCCGCAAGCTCAAGAAGCAATCGGACTACTACAACTACAACAAACGCACGGTCGGTGATTTCATTGACGATGTCGGCAAGAACGGCTGGGCCGCCACCGTGGCCGATCGCAAGATGTGGGCCGAAATGAAGATGAACCCCACCGACCTGGCCGACATCAGTGGCGCCACCTACACCTACCTCATGAACGGCCAGACGCCGGACATGAACTGGACCGGTCTGTTCAAACCCGGCGAACGCCTTCGCCTGCGCTTGATCAATGGCTCGTCCATGACCTATTTCGACGTGCGCATCCCCGGCCTGAAAATGACCGTGGTGGCGTCCGACGGACAGTACGTCAAACCGGTGAGCGTCGATGAGCTGCGCATCGCCGTGGCCGAAACCTATGACGTTATCGTCGAGCCAAGCGAGGAAGCCTATACGCTGTTTGCCCAATCGATGGATCGTACCGGCTACGCCTGCGGCACCCTGGCGACCCGTTCCGGTCTTTCGGCAACGGTGCCGCCGCTGGATCCACGGCCACTGGTCACCATGGACGACATGGGCATGGGTGGTATGGATCACGGATCGATGCAAGGCATGGCGGGCATGGATCACAGCCAGATGGCGGGGATGGACCACGGTTCCATGCAAGGCATGGACGCCGGGCTGTCCCATCCAGACTCCGAAAAAGACAATCCGCTGGTGGACATGCAGGCCATGAGCGTCAGCCCCAAGCTCGACGACCCGGGCATGGGCCTGCGCAACAACGGTCGCAAGGTCCTCACCTACTCGGACCTGCGCAGCACGTTCCCCGACCCCGACGGGCGTGAACCGGGCCGCACCCTCGAACTGCACCTGACCGGCCACATGGAGAAATTCAGCTGGTCGTTCAACGGCGTGAAGTTCTCCGATGCCGCACCGCTGCTGCTCAAGTACGGCGAGCGCCTGCGCATCGTGCTGATCAACGACACCATGATGACTCACCCCATCCACCTGCACGGTATGTGGAGCGATCTGGAGGACGAGAATGGCCAGTTCATGGTGCGTAAACACACCATCGATGTGCCGCCGGGCTCCAAACGCAGTTACCGGGTCACCGCCGACGCCCTCGGACGCTGGGCATATCACTGCCACTTGCTGTTCCACATGGAGATGGGGATGTTCCGTGAAGTTCGGGTGCAGGAATGAGGAGCCGACCATGACCACTATTTTTCACTACCCCCTGGCACTTTTTGCCAGCCTCACCCTGGGCGCCACTGGCTCGGCCTGGGCCGCGAGCGATGCCATGCAAGGCATGGATCACAGCCAGATGCAGGGGATGGACCATAGCCAGATGCAAGGCATGGACTCGATGCAGGGTATGGAACCGATGCAATCGGCCCCCACCAGCAGCCGCACGCCGATTCCCGAGCTGACCGACGCCGACCGCGCCGCCGTCTACGAAGACCATGGCGGCCATGCCGTGCATGACAGCGCCATCCATTCATTCTTGCTCATCGACCAATTGGAATGGCAAGACGCCGATGATGGCAGTGCCCTGAGCTGGGACGCCTCGGGCTGGATCGGCGGCGACATCGATCGCTTGTGGCTGCGCTCCGAAGGCGAACGCACCAACGGCAAGACCGAGGAAGCCGAACTCCAGGCCCTGTGGGGGCATGCCGTCAGCCCCTGGTGGGACGTGGTCGCCGGCGTGCGCCAGGATTTCAAGCCGGGCGACCCGCAAACCTGGGCCGCCTTCGGTGTACAGGGCATGGCGCTGTATAACTTTGAAGCCGAGGCCACCGCGTTCATCGGCGAAGGCGGTCAGAGTGCGGTGCGCCTGGAAGGCGACTACGACATCCTGCTGACCAATCGTCTGATCCTGCAACCCACCGCCGAAGCCAACTTTTACGGCAGGAACGATCCCGATCGCGGTGTCGGCTCCGGGCTGTCGGACACTGAAGTGGGTGTGCGGCTGCGCTACGAAATCCGCCGTGAGTTCGCCCCTTATATCGGCGTCACCTGGAACCGCGTCTACGGCAACACTGCCGACTACGCCCGGGAAGAGAACGAAGACCGCAGCGAGGCACGCCTGGTGCTGGGCGTGCGCATGTGGTTCTGAGGGTGTTTGTAATCGCAGTCAACTAAAAAACTAGAAACCTGAGCTGTAGGAGTCCTTGCATGTCATTTATCAGAACCGCTGTAGTCACCGTCGCGCTGTCCACAGGCCTGTTGATCAGTGGCCTGGCCCAAGCGCACCCAAAGCTGCTTTCCTCCACGCCCGCCGAAGGTGCTGAAGGTGCGGCGCCGGCAAAGATCGAACTGCATTTTTCCGAGAACCTGATGACCAAGTTCTCCGGCGCCAAGCTGGTCATGACCGGGATGCCCGGCATGTCGGCGCACTCGCCCATGCCTATGAAGGCCAAGGTCTCCGGCAGCGATGACCCCAAAACCATGGTCATTACCCCGAACGCTCCGCTCACCACCGGCACCTACCAGGTCCAGTGGCGCGCGGTGTCGTCCGATACTCACCCGATCACCGGCAATGTCACGTTCAAGGTGAAGTGACTTGAGCGCCTCGATCAACATTGACCTGCTCAACATTGTTCTGCGCTTGGCCCTGTACCTGGATCTGATGGTGTTGTTCGGCCTGGCCGCGTTCGGTCTGTATAGCTTGCGCGGTCCAGAGCGGATCTCGGGCGTGGTGGTGCACTTCAAAGCACTTGTGCTGACCACAGCGCTGTTTGGCGTGCTGTTGTCGGTGGCCGCCATGCTGTGCATGGCCTGGGCCATGAGCGGCGTCACCGACTGGAACGAGCTGTTGCCGCACATTGAAATGATGGTGTTCGAGACCGACGTGGGTGTGAGCTGGCGTGTTCGGATCGCGGCGCTGTTGCTGGCGACAATTGCTGTGGCCCTGAACCACCCGGCACCGACCGCCAGCTTGTGGCTGGTCACCCTCAGCGGTGCCGTGGCCCTGGCGACACTGGCCTGGGCCGGGCATGGCGCCATGGACGAAGGCCTGCGCCGTAACTGGCACTTCATCACCGATTTTCTGCACCTGTGGGCGGCGGGCGGCTGGGTGGGCGCCCTGACTGCGTTTGCCCTGCTGCTTCGCCAGGCTGAACACCGGCTGCCGGTCCTGGCGCGAACCCTGACCGGGTTTGAAACAGCCGGAGCGGTGATTGTGGTGGTGATCAGTGTGACAGGGGTGGTGAACTATCTGTTCATCGTCGGTCCTCGCGTCGACGGGCTGCTGGATAGCACCTATGGTCAATTGCTGGCGCTGAAAGTCGTGTTGTTCGCGGCGATGCTGGTGTTTGCCGCGCTGAATCGTTTTCATCTGAGCCCGTTGCTGGAACAGGCTCGGCAGACCGGGGAGCACAGCGTGGCGGTCAATTCCCTGCGGCGCAGCATGGCTCTGGAGTTGTCCGTGGCGGTGGTAATACTGGCGTTGGTGGCATGGCTCGGGACGTTGAGTCCGGCGATGGAATAGCACGACTGACTCCGCTGAACAGGGGTTTGGAGTGCACCTGATTTTTAAATACCCTCCACCAGATTTCAGTTTGCCCCACCCCTCACATCCCAGCCTAAATGGAGCTTTATCCAGCAAGGCTCTGTTATGGAAAACGTTCGAACTTCAAGCACCCACGCCGTCTGGCTGATGGTCAGCGTGGTGTTGGTGGCACTGAACCTGCGCCCCTCTATGGCGGCTGTCGGGCCATTGTTATCAGCCATTCGCGGCGAGGTGCCGCTGAGTTTCAGTACCGCTTCGTTACTGACCATGTTGCCGGTCATGGCCATGGGTCTGGCGATGTTCTTGGGCATGCGCATTGCCCTGCGCATCGGTGAGCACCGCACCATCGTGCTGTCGCTGCTGATCATCGGCATCGCCACGGCATCGCGCCTGTACCTGGACAGCGCCGTCGAGCTGATTATCAGCGCGGTGCTGGCGGGGATCGGTATCGCCCTGATCCAAGCCGTGATGCCGGCACTGATCAAATCGCGCTTCGCCGACAATGTCTCGTTGTTCATGGGCCTGTACGTCACATCCATCATGGGCGGCGCGGCGATTGCGGCGTCGTTTTCTCCGTTCGTCCTGGCGCAGACCGGCAGCTGGCGTATCGGCCTGGCGATCTGGGCACTGCTGGCGTTGATCGCCCTGGGCTGCTGGTACGCCCAGCGCGCGGCCGTCACGCCCTTGCCCGCAGCCCCGGCACAGCGCCAGGAATCGTTTTTCAGCAACTCGCGGGCCTGGCTGCTGGCGATCTTCTTCGGCCTCGGCACCGCCTCCTACACTTGCGTGCTGGCGTGGCTGGCGCCGTATTACGTGGAGAAAGGCTGGAGCGAACAGCACGCCGGCCTGCTGCTGGGGTTCCTCACCGCGATGGAAGTATTGTCCGGCCTCGTCACCCCGGCGATTGCCAACCGCAGCCAGGATAAGCGCCTGGTCCTGGCGGTTTTGCTGGCCCTGATCATCGCGGGGTTCTGCGGCCTGATCCTCAGCCCGGACCGCTTCAGCCTGCTGTGGCCTTGCCTGCTGGGGCTGGGCATTGGCGGTCTGTTCCCGATGAGCCTGATCGTATCCCTCGATCACTTGGACAACCCACGTCGGGCCGGTGGTCTGACGGCGTTCGTGCAAGGTATCGGCTACCTGATCGCCGGCCTCTCGCCGTTGATTGCCGGGATGATCCGCGATCAGTTGGGCAGCTTCGAATGGGCCTGGTGGTCGCTCACCGCGGTCATGGCGCTGATGATCGTGATGGTCCTGCGCTTCAATCCCAAACACTACGCGCGACATATCAGCTAGTGACGTCAAAGGGCTGCAGTTGACTGCGGCCCTGTTTTTCACACTCACCATGACAGCCGGCCAATTTGTCCCTCATGACGTTCCGGTATTTGAAAGCAGGAATAGAACCTTGATGAAAAACGTCGGTTTCGCAGCCGCTCACTGGGGCATGCTCATCTGGGCAATCCTGATCGCAGCGTCGTTCTTTGCCGCGGCGCAGGTCAGTCAGTCAATCGATCCGATCCTGCTCACCGGCTTGCGACTGCTGTTTTCCGCCCTGATGTTCCTGCCGCTGTTACTGCTGAAAAACACCTCGCCTGTCTCCGGCAAAGGCCTGCTGGCCCATGCCGTACTTGGCCTGTTGCTGGCAATGTACTTCGGTTCGTTGTTCGAAGCGTTGCGCTACACCTCGGCGGTCAATACCGCGACGCTGTACACGCTGGTGCCGTTGATGACCTTGTTGTTCGAGGTATTTCTGCTGCCCAACCCAAGCCTCAAGACCCGCCTGCTGCCGATGTCGACCGCAGCGATCGGCGCAGTGTTGCTGACCCTCAAGGGGTCGGCTCCGGGACAATTGCCGGCGCTCTATCCCGTGCTGGTTTTCGGCGCCGGTTGCCTGGCGATGGCGCTGTATTCCCCCCTCAGCCAACGGTTCAAGGTCCGCGCGCTGAAAAGCCGCGACCCGGTGACGATGACGTTCTGGAACATGCTGTTCGGGGCGCTGTTTCTGCTGGTGTTTTGCCTGTTCAGCGGCGGCTGGCGCAGCGCTCTGCAGTTGTCGACGCTGGACATCGGCTGGCTGATGTACCTGGCCGTGTTCGGCACCCTCGCCACTTTCTGGCTGTTGCACCGGGCAATTGGGGTAATCGCGCCGTCCACGGTGGTTTCCTATGTCTACCTCAGCACCCTGTTCGTGACCGTACTGCACTGGTTCTGGCTCAGGCAGCAACCGCTGATGATCGAGATCCTCGGTGCTGCCCTGGTGGGTATCGGCATGCTGGCACTGGTGCTCAGCAGCCGAAACACCAGAACCGTCACGGCTTGAGGGCGGTCAGTACGTCGATGCCGGACGGGGCGTAACCGGACTCCAGCGCTCCAGCTCACGCTCCAGGAAAGCAGCCACTGCCAACAACCGTTCTTCCTGCCAATGAGGCCCGACAATCTGGATGCCGATGGGCATCCCGGTAGCCGGGTCCGTTCCGGCGCGGATCACTACTGCCGGGGAACCGCTGAGGCTGAACGGGAACACGAAGGCATACCGGTCGCGATCCTCCAGGGACTCCCCGTGACGGAACGCCACGTCCGGAAATACCGGGCAGATGAACAGGTCATGCTGCTTGAAGAATTTCGCCAACTCATAGCGAAACGTATCGATCATGATCCAGTCGCGTTTGACCTCATCCACGGTCAACTCCACCGCCTCGCTCATGTCCAGCAATTGAGCGATGGCCGGGGTAAAACGTCGCTTGTTCATGGACTCGAACAATTGCCGCCAACCGCGACCGGCGTCAGCGCCGGTGATGAACACCCGCCACAGCACATCACAGGCCTCATCGAGCATCGGCGGCGCGACCGTGCTCACCTCGGCCACCACCGGGCCCAGGCATCGTTCGACGTGCTGCAATACCTGGCTCACCGCCGCGCTGACCGGCGTGCGGCTCGACGCCGAGAACAGCGCCACCCGCAGGCTGGCCAGCGGCTCGCTGGCGGTGAACGGTACGTCGACGGTGTCCGGATCCTGTCCGTCGGCACCGCTGATCAATTGGCCGAGCAGCGCCAGGTCATCGACATAGCGGCCCATCACGCCAAAGGCCGAGGTCATGTGGAACAGCCCGGAACGGTCATTGGGAAACTGGCCGGTCAGCGGCACCCGCCCCTGGGTCAGTTTCAAGCCGCAGATGCCATTGAAGTGCGCCGGTATCCGCACACTGCCGCATGCATCGGACGCCAGCCCGGCCGGGGAACACCCGGCAGCGATCGCCGCTGCCTCACCGCCGCTGCTGCCGCCGGCGGAGCGTTGCAAGTCGTGGGGGTTCAGGGTCCGGCCGTAGACCAGGTTTTCGGTTTCGAAGGCCATGCACAGCTCAGGCACATTGCTGATACCCAGAATGATCGCCCCGGCCTGTCGAAGCCGGGCAACGGCCGTTGCGTCCTGCTCGCTGGGTTCGCCCAACAGCTCCCCCAGCCCTCGGGACATCTTGAAACCACGCACATGCAGGACATCCTTGATGGTGATGGGAATGCCATGCAGCGGGCCACTGATCTGGCCAACGCGCGCCATCTCGTCAGCCTCGCGAGCCTGGCGCCGCAGTTCCTCGACTGGCGCCAGCTGGATCAGTGCGTTGATGTGCCGGTTACGCTCAGCGATGCGTTGCAGGTAAAACTCCAGCAACGTGACGCTGGTCAGCACGCCACGGCGCAGCAGACCGGCCATTTCCCGCAGGGTCAGCGTATCGGGGTTGAACAGGCTCATGACGCCTCCTTGCTGCGCAGCCACTTGTTGGGCAACAGATACATGTTGCGCACCACCAGGGAAAACGCTTTCACCGCCAGCGCCGGGCGCCGATCGATGGCTTGCAGGGACTCTTCGATCATCGCCAGGACATGCTGCAAGGCTTCGGGCGTGATATTCAGCGGCGGATAGAAACGCAACACCGGGCGTTCGGCCTTTTCATTCATGGAATGCCCGGCGTGGACGCCACGCTTGCCCAGCTCCATGCTCATCAGCGCCTCATAGACCGAACCACGCAGGCGCAGGCCCGTCATCAGGCCGACGCCCGGCACATCCTCGATGATGTGCGGATAACGCAAGGCCAGTCGTTGCAGACCGTGGCGCAGCAACCCACCGTTGACCCGCGACAGCTCCACCAGGTTGTGTTGCTCGATGTAGTCGATGGCCGCGAGCGCCGAGGCACACGCTAGCGGATGCCCGCCATTGGTTCGCGTGTCGGGCTCGATTTCGCTGAGTGGATACTGGGTGGCCAGGCGCCGGCTGTACATGGCGCAAGCGAACGAGGTGTAGCCGCCGGTCAGGCCCTTGGAGAGGATCATGATGTCAGGCACCACGTCGTCATATTGCACGGCGAACCATTTGCCGCATCGGCCGAAACCGGTCTGGATTTCATCCGCCACCAGCAGCGTGCCCGTGGCGTCGCACAAGGCGCGAAGGTTGGCCATGTAGCCCACCGGGGGCACCTGCAGATGAGCGCCGCCCAGAATCGGCTCGACGTACACCGCACAGACACCCTCGCCCACGGCCTTTTGCAGGGCGGCGAAATCGCCGTAGGGGACACAGGTCACTTCGGGGCAAGCGATGCCATAACTGCTGTGGTGCTGTTGCTGGCCCAGAATGCTCATCGCCGCCAAAGTCTTGCCATGATAAGAGCCGCTCATCACGACTATCCTGCGCCGCTGGGGCTGGATCCGCAGCACATAACGCAGGCTCTGCTCGACGGCCTCGGCACCCGAAACCATGAATTGCACGTCGCCCCATTCTCCCGGCACCAGTTGGCAAAGCCGCTCGGACAGCTTGTCTTGAAGCGGATGGCGCCGGCCTTCCGGGACCCAGGCCAACTGATTCAATTGCGCCTGCACCTGCTCACGCACTGTCGGGTTGCGATGCCCGACGATAAACACCCCGTAGCTGCACGCGCAGTCAATGAAGCGCTTGCCGGTGTGATCGGTGACATGGATGCCATCGGTCTGCTGTTCTACGCTGGTCTTGCCCAGGCGATACAGCTTGGCCGCCGATGCGCTCCAGTGCCGCTGGCAATCATCCAGCAGTTGTTCATGCGGCCTGAGTAAGGACATGGCTTAGCGTCTCCTTGATGAGGTGGGCGGCACGTTGAATCTGTTCGGGGCGTGCAGTGATCGGGCAGCGCAAGATCAATTCGCGGCCCCGGGGTGGGCTGATATAAACGCCTTGCTGGTAAAGCGCTTCGCACAGCAGGGACGGCTGCAGATCATCGGCCAGCGGCAGGCTGACCCAGCCACCCACAGCCACTGCTCCGAATGGCGCCAGGGTTTGCACCAGCCGCTGACCGTTCTCCAGACAATGCAGAGGCGAGTCGTGGGCCTGCACATAATCCAGGGCGGCCAGGGCCGCTACACACGCCATCGGATTACCAGCGGTGGTGCTGCCGTGTTTGGCCGGACTGCTGCGCCCATAGACCTGCCAGGCCATGCGCTCGCTGCAGGTATAGGTGCCGATGGGAATCGCGCTGCCCCCCAAGGGGCCCCCAAGCACGACAATGTCCGGGACAGGACGATAACGCTGGAAACCGAACAGCGTCCCCAGGCTACCGAGGCAACTGTGGGTGTCGACCGCGATGACCGGCGCGCCAGCCTGTGCTGCGCGGGCATGCAATTGCTCGAGCAGTGCAGCATCGAGCAGTTGCAATCGGCCGCTGGCATCCACGCGGGTGTTGCTGTGGCACACCGCGAAACAATCGCTCCAGTCCACCGTGTCCAGGTCAGCCAGATGCCGAATCGCCACTCGCTTGAACCCTAGAAAACTCTGCACGGCCAGATCATCTTGCGCGGCGCTGAGGCAACGTCCGTAGGTCAGCGCGCCATAATCCCCCCCCTGGATGAACACGATGGTGTTGCCCTTGGGCTTGAGGCCCTTGCACAACTTCAATGCGCCCTCGAACGCCTCATCCCCGGAGCTGCACACATAAGAGTTGACGAGCGGCGCAGGCAGCAGCTCGGCCAGGCGTCGGCACAAGGCAATAAGCGGTTGGGACATCAGCACCCGGTTGGATAACCCCATGATGTCCGCTTGGCGACTGACCGCCTCGATCACCGGCGGCACCTGGAAACCGAACCCGCCGCTCAGGTCGATAATCTGCCGGCCATCGCCATCGAGATAACTCTCGTACTGTCCGCTGACAATGTATTTGTTGTTGTTCGTCATGATGAGTCTCAGCGATAGCTCAAGGCGTTGAAGATGCGTCGACGTTCGTCGACGATGGTTTCACGACCGTGCATGACCCGACGGTTGTCGATCATCACCACGTCGTGATCGCGCCAGCCAACCGGGCAGGTGTACTGGGCGGACACTTCGGCAATTTCCCGCAGAAACCCGGCAGGAATCGGCTGCCCCCCCACGGTGTCGATCACCGGAGTTTCGTAGTTGAAGGAAGGTCCCAGGATGCTGTTGGCGAAGGCCGGACGCTGGCTGAACGCGGACGTGAGGATCGCCGGAGTGCTGAAGGCGTAGTGAATGGAATCATCGGCCGGGTTGAAGGAAATAACCGTCTGCGGGTCCTCCCCGATGATTTGCCACAGGTCCTCGATTTCGACGGCCGCCGGGTCCGACAACGCTGGCGAATAGTGGCAAACCAAGCGACGCCACTTTTCCCCCGCAACGGTACGGCTGTAGCGGATAGGGTTTTCTTCAAAAAAACTGCGGCAGACTGGAGACAGTTTCGCCAACACCTTCTCACCGTCACACAACGTCGTTTGCGACCCCTTGCGTGGTGCTTCCTGACAATAGAACCAGGTCATGTCCGGCCAGAACGGCGAGTTACCGTTTTCGCAGTGCAGGCCAACCGCCTGATGTCCCGCGTCCACCAACTGTGCCGCGCCGCCCACCATGACGCGGGCCGGATCCAGGCTCAGCCGCGAACTGTTTTGTTTGACGTAGGCGCTGAAATCTTCGGCGCTGTGGATACAGTTACGAAACAGCACGACCCCGTAATGGCCCAGCAGCTCATACAGCTCGCTCTTGCCCAGGCTGGCGAAGTGGTGCGACTCGACGATGGAGATGTCCGCGGTTTCAAAGTGAAAGGCAGGCGTGGTCATTGGATGCAGTCCCTTGCAGAGTGGAAAAAACAGTGGCGATGTCGGCGCGTTTTGGCCGGCCGGTAACGGTGTAAAGCTGCTCGATCAACGGGTCGTCCTGGGTCAACAACCAGAGTCGGCTGGGTCTTTCGATGTCGGAAAAACGCCGGGCGGACCAGGCCACCAGCTCATCGCGCGCGGGGGCCGACTCGACACACAGCAACGCCACCAGGCCATGGTGCTCATCGAAAAACACTGCTGCATCGTTGACGCCGGGGTATTTGCGATACTCCAGCTCAACCTGTTCAGGGCTGACGTTGCGCCCGTTGGGCAGGCAGATCACGTTCTTCTTGCGCCCGTGCACATAGAGGTAGCCATCGTCGTCCAGCATGCCCAGGTCTCCAGTGTCCATCCAGCCATCGGCGGACATGGAGCAGGCGCTAGGGTCAGTGCCGGAATAGCCACTGAACAGTGAGCTGCTCTTGACCTCAATGGTCTGGTCGGCGCCAATACGCACCTGGACATGGGGCAAGGGTTTGCCCACGCTGCCCAGGCGCTGTTGTTCGAAGGTGTTCATGCTGACCACCGAGGCGTTCTCGGACAGGCCGTAGCCTTGGTACACAGCAATGCCCCGTTCTTCCAGTCCGTGCAGTACATCGATGCTGACCGCCGCACCGCCACAGGTAATATGCGCACCCGATTGCAGATAGCGCGCCAGTCTCTCGCCCTGCTCGCCGCCCTCGTCCATTTGTTCCAGGAAGCGGTTGACCATCACCGGCGGCACTGTCAGGGCCGTTGGCTGGACCTGCAGGATCCACTCGACCAGACGCTGTGGCGAAGCCCCAGGCTCGCCGAGCAATGCTTCGTTCGGTGGCAAGAAATGCACGGTTCCGCCCGCCAGCAACGGTAGATAGGCGGCAGTCACCTGTTCGAGCAGCAAACTCAAGGGCACCAGCGACAGGTAACGGCGATGAGCATCGGCGGGCATACGTTGACGCAGCGATGCCAGCACGGCGCCGACCGCCTGGGTACTCAACTGCACGCCCTTCGGGCGACTGGTCGTGCCCGAGGTGTGAATGATTTTGCAGATCCAGTCTTCATCACCGTCGGGCGTATGCAACAAAGGCTGTTCGATGACCGGCTCGCTGATGTGGCGCAAACGGCTTTCAGGGAAATTCAACTTCCATCGCTGCGCCAGTGTCCGCTGCCCGGCGGCATCCACTACAAACCCGTCGCAACGCTCGGCCAGGTGCTCCGCCTGAGCCTGGCTGAAAGCCAATGGCAACGGTAACGCGGTAATCCCGGCAAACAAGCAAGCAAGATCGGCCACCAGCCAGTCGCTGCTGTTACGCGTGGCAATTCCCAAAACCACATGATCGCCATGGGCCGGGCTGGGAAAACGCCGTTGCAGTTCGGCGGCCAGATTGAGGGCACGATGTTCCAGCTCGCCATAGGTCAATGCCACCGGCTCGCCGCCCGACGCCGACCAGTCCACCGCGCAGACAGCCTGGCGATTGTCTTGCAACGCGCTTTGCAAGTGATGGATAAATCCGCCGCTCATGGCTGCGCCCTCGCCAGTGAATCGCCAGGCAGTTGGGTGAACGAGGTATTGAGCGTCATGGCCGCGAAACGCGAGCGCTGCGGGTCTACCCGGATGAACCCGGTGACCGGCAATTTGGAGTAATAAGTCCCCCAGTTCTTGCCACCCTCCTCGCCCAGGCGCGCAGGGTCTGCTGTCAGCAGCGGCTCGAAATCGATTTGGCAACTTTCCATCATTTGCCGAACGCGGGGCGTCACCGTACACAACAAGTAATGCCCACCCATGCACCAGGACAACAGGGGAATCATGTTGACCAGAATCATGCCGGCCGTCAGGTGATGGGAGATCAAATTGCCGATCTCGACAATGTTTGAGCGGTCGATCGTTTTCTCCAGGCGCTGGGACAAAATCACTTCTATCGGTTGCGCCAGGTATTGCTCGGAAAACAGTGTGCGGTGGTCCGCGAATGTAATACCGGCACAGGCAAGAATACGGTCTGACGGATCCTGGGTGACCGCAAAGTATTGTGGATTCGGTTCAACCGACGCCGAATAAGAACGGCGAAATTTCTCTTTCACTACTTCAGTGGCTTGCACCCATAACGGTGTCTTAGTTTCTGCGACGCGAATTTGCATATCGTCCTCCTCCGTCCTTGTGCAGGATTTCTATAAAAAGCGAGGCGAGCATATTTAAGAAAATTCCCACAAGCCATTTAAAAAATAAATGCCTTCCGCTAATATATAAATAAACCCCTTTGTCATAAAAACAAGGGACGCTAGCTGATGGATTGCGCCGAGAAGGATCTTATGCTCAATAGTAATTTGCTTAGAAAGCTGGACATGCAGGACCTGATGGTGTTTGTCGCGGTGTACGAGCAAAGCAGCGTCACCGAGGTGTCCGAGACCCTCTGTGTGAGCCAGTCAACCGTGAGCTACTGCCTGAAGAAGCTGCGCACAAGTTTCGAAGATGAGTTATTCATCAATACCCGTAGTGGCATGCGGCCCACGAACAAAGCCACGGCCATGTACAGCCATGTACTCAACATCCTCAAGACCATAAATATATGCCACTCCGGCATTCAAACATTCGACCCCACGCAGAAAGAAATAACATTCAATATTTGCGCCCCGGAGTATTTCGAACTTCTTATACTTCCCCAGCTAGTGAAACGATTCATTGGCAGCCGTTTCCCCGTCATCATTAACATCACGAAATTTCACAAAGATATTCCGGTTGACGAATTGATGGAGGGTCGATTCGACCTGGTTGTTTGTTTTGGCCCCAACTTTCATCGCGGCGCGAAGGGGTTGCGCTCGCAAGTATTACTGGAAGATGAACTGGTCTGCGTGGTCGATAAAGACTTTTCACTGCCCAGGGAGGAATTTGATCTGGAGGCGTTCGTCGCCTGCCAGCATGTTTTTCCGACGCCCTGGACCTCCGACACCAACATGGTGGACGGCTGGCTCGCCCGGCAAGGCTACAACCGACAGATTGTCGCTCGGGCCAACAGCTACGTGGCAGCACTGAATATGATTCCGGGAACAGACTTCATCCTGACGTTGCCTCGGCGTATCCAGGCGTTGACCTGCGATGAAGGCAAATACAGCCATCGCAGGCCACCAGTGGGCTTACCGAACTTTACGCTGGATATGATGTGGAGCGAGAAACCCGGCCAGGACAACGCCAACATCTGGTTTCGCGAACAGATCGTGAAGGTATGCGCCGAGGACGGCTTGCTTTAACAACCCAGGGAACCACTCGAATCGTCGGGTGGTTCCGGTTTTCAAGCGGCGAGTTTTCTACAGGCAAAAAAAAATCCGGAAATCCTCACTTTCGTGGGCCTTCCAGACTTTTAAAACTGCTAAAAATGGTGGGTCGTGTGGGATTCGAACCTACGACCAATTGGTTAAAAGCCAACTGCTCTACCAACTGAGCTAACGACCCGCTGTGTGGTGGCGCGTATAATACTGATTTCTAAGGACTATTCAACACCTAATTTGAAATAAATCAAAAATAAGGGGTTGGATCGCTCACACCCGCCGCCGCGAAGCCTTCGGCACGCAGGCGACAGCTGTCGCATTTGCCGCAGGCACGCCCCTGATCGTCAGCCTGATAGCAGGAAACGGTGAGCCCGTAGTCCACGCCAAGCTTCACCCCCGCCCGAACGATGTCGGCCTTGCTGAGATTCTGCAGTGGTGCCTGAATACGGAAGCCCTGCCCTTCTACACCGGCCTTGGTCGCCAGGTTGGCCATACGCTCGAACGCTTCGACGAACTCCGGACGGCAGTCCGGGTAGCCGGAATAATCCACGGCGTTGACGCCGATGAAGATATCACGGGCACCCAGCACCTCCGCCCAGCCCAGGGCCAGGGACAGGAACACCGTGTTGCGTGCCGGCACGTAGGTCACCGGAATGCCTTCGCTGGGGGTTTCAGGCACATCGATGGAGCTGTCGGTCAAGGCCGAGCCGCCGATGCCGTTGAGGTTCAGGCCGATCACCTTGTGTTCGACGACGCCCAGGTCCCGGGCCACCCGCTCGGCGGCGTGCAGTTCGGCGCGGTGGCGCTGGCCGTAATCGAAACTCATGGTGTAGCAGCGGTAGCCCTCGGCACGCGCCATGGCCACGACCGTCGCGGAATCGAGGCCGCCGGACAACAGGATGACGGCACGTTTTTCTGCAATGTTCGAGTGTTCAGTCATATCAGCGCCCCGGCTCGTCGTTCCAAAGATATTTATGCAGCTGCAATTGCAGGCGCACCGGCAAATTGTCCGCCACCACCCAGTCCGCCAGCTCCCGGGCGTTCAAGTCATGATGACTTGGCGAAAACAACACTTCGCCAGCCCGCTGGTCGAGCCCGTATTGAATCAGCTTGGACACGGCCCAGTCATAATCTTCCCGCGAGCAGATAACGAACTTGACCTGATCGTTGGGCGTCAGCAGTTCGATGTTCTCATAGCGATTGCGATGGGCTTCCTTGGACCCTGGGGTCTTCAGATCGACGACGCGGCTGACTCGCGGATCAACGGGGGCGATGTCCAAGGCGCCGCTGGTTTCCAGCGATACCTCGTAACCGGCATCGCACAACCGCTTGAGCAAGGGGATCGCGTTGGGTTGCGCCAGTGGTTCGCCGCCCGTAACGCAGACGTAGCGCGGGCGAAAACCGGCCACCTGCTCAAGGATGTCGTCGAGGCTGCGCAGGGTGCCGCCACTGAAGGCGTAGGCACTGTCGCAGTATTGGCAACGCAACGGGCAACCGGTGAGGCGCACAAATACTGTGGGCAGCCCGGCCGTTCGCGTTTCACCCTGCAACGAGTAAAAAACTTCGGTAATTCTCAATGTGTCTTGCATAGTCGCCACGGGCGTAACAGCTAAACAGGCTGTCCGCCTCCGTCAGGCACTTCCAGCAACCCCGCCAACGCGCAGATCCCAAGAAGCGTGTTTCATAAAAAGGGCGTGAATTCTAACGAAAAAACCCGCGACAAGCGCGGGTTTCTTCGAAACGGATCAAACAGCCTCACATACGCTGCAAGTCACGCTGAGCCAATTGGGCGGCGGAGGTACCCGGGTATTGGGCCACCACCTGCTCCAGAATGCCCTTGACCTTGTCGGTGTGGCCCAGGCGACGCTCCACGTCAGCGAGCTTGTAGAGCGAGTCCGGCACCTTGGCGTGCTTGGGATAGAGCTGCGAGACCTTGGCGAAGGCCTGACCGGCACCTTGCAGGTCGCCCTTGGCCAGGTTCACTTCACCCAGCCAATATTGGGCGTTGCCCGCATACTGGCTGTTAGGGTATTTGCGAAGGAAAGCGGCAAAGGCCAGGCTGGCCTTGTCAAAATCCTTGGCTTTGATCAGATCGAAGGCCGCATCGTAATAGAGCTTTTCCTTCGCCGGATCAGCCGGCTCACCGCCGGCTGCAGGTGCCGGAGCAGTTGCTCCCGCGCCTGCGGCTGCGCCAGGGGCGTTCAAGTCGCCACCGGCTGGAGAATTCTCAGGAGTCGCGGCAGGTGCAACGCCGGTTCCTATGCGCCGATCAAGATCCTGGTATCGCTCCAGGTTTTCCTGCTTCATGCGCGAAATTTCATTTTGCAGAACTTCAATCGCGCCTTGCTGGCGTGAAATCTGGTCTTGCATTTGCTGCAGTTGGTTGAACAGCTGGCCCTGTGCCGAGACAGGGGCCGAAACCCCTCCCCCGGCATAGGCGCCGCTCGTACCGTAACCTGCAGGCGGATAATTGCTTGCGCTATTGTTATAGCCGGAATCATTATCGACCACGGGAACCGCAGCCCACACCGCAAGCGGCGCGAGGCTGAGAGCCAGAACAGTTACAGCACGGCGGCACGTTCGCATGACGAATTACTTACGCAGTTCGACGCGACGGTTTTGAGCCCAGGACTGCTCGTCGTTGCCGGTAGCAACTGGACGCTCTTCGCCGTAGGAAACCAGTTCCAGCTGAGCTGGGGAAACACCTTGCAGTACCAGGTAGCGTTGAACGGCTTTCGCACGACGCTCGCCCAGTGCCATGTTGTACTCACGAGTACCACGTTCGTCGGTGTTGCCTTCCAGAACAACGCGAGCGCCGTTCGACTTCAGGTCTTTGGCGTGAACGTCCAGAGCGCGCATGGCTTCTGGCTTCAGGTCCGAGCTGTCGTATTCGAAGTAGAAGGTGGTGATTGCGCGCAGAGCAGCTTCTTCGCTCAGGGAGCCGTCAACTGCACCAGTGTTAGCGCCGTAACCAGCGTTTGGATCAACAGCGCCTTCACCGGCGTTGTCGCCGCCTTTGGACGAGCAACCTACAGCTACAGCCATGGCCAGAGCCAGCGCAGCAAATTTACCAAACTTCAGCATTTCCATCGTGAAACTCCTAATGAACCCCAGTGTGTTAAGTAAAACGTATTGCGCCGCGTCAGTTCAGGTAAGGGGACCAGGACGGTTCTCTGACTTCGCCTTGTGCGGTAGGAAGCGGGAGCCTCACGCGTCCATTAATGGACACGAGCATCAAGACTCCCCGGCCCTGCTGGCGGGTGGCGTAGATTACCATGGTGCCGTTGGGCGCAACAGTAGGTGACTCGTCCAGAGTGCTATCAGTGAGGATCTTTACACTACCGCGCTGCAGATCCTGAGCCGCCACCTTGAAATTGGTAAAGCCATCCTGGCGATGGATCATCACCAGGGTCTTTTCGTCCGCCGACAGTTTAGGGTTGGCGTTGTAGTTACCGACGAACGTTACGCGCTCGGCACCACCACCACTGGCGCTGGTCTTGTAGATCTGCGGCTTGCCGCCACGGTCGGAGGTGAAGTAGATGGTCGAGCCATCCTTGCCCCAGAACGGTTCGGTGTTGATGCCGGGACCGTTGGTCACGCGAGAAATCGCCCGCGAAGCCAGGTTCATCACATAGATGTCCGGGTTACCGTCCTTGGACAGCACGAATGCCAGGCGCGTACCGTCCGGCGACCAGGCTGGCGCACCGTTCAGGCCTTCGAAGTTGGTGATTTGCTCACGGCGACCGGTGTCAATGTGCTGCATGAAAATACGCGGGCGCTTCTGTTCGAACGAGACATAGGCGATGCGCTTGCCATCGGGAGCGAAACGCGGCGACAGGATCGGCTCGCGCGATTGCAGCAGGGTCACTGCACGAGCGCCGTCATAGTCTGAACGCTGCAAGGTGTAACGAGTGTTTTTCTCAGAGAAGCGTTCGGCCGTCACATAAAGCATGCGGGTAGAGAACGCACCCTTGATGCCGGTGAGTTTCTCGAACGATTGGTCGGAGATGTAGTGCGCCATGTCACGCAGTTGATCGACGCTGCCCGACACACTGCCGGTCAGCACTTGCTGTTCGGTGGCGACGTTGAACAGGGTGTACTGCACCTGCAGGCGACCACCGGCCGGCACGATGTTGCCGACCATGAGGTACTGGGCGCCCAGGGCTTTCCAGTCGCGATAGATGACTTCGCTGGCCTGGGTCGGCAGGCTGATCATGTTCTGCTTCGGAATCGGCGCGTAATAACCCGAGTTGCGCAGGTCATTACCGATGATTTCCGCCATGTCGTCCGGCAGGACGCTGCCGCCCTGCCAGCCGAACGGTACGACGGCGATCGGGGTCGCCCGATCGCTGCCGCTGGTGACCAGAATGTTCTTTTCCTCTGCTACCGCTATCCCTGCCAGGCAGCAGATAACGACCAGCATTGATCGAAGAAGGTTTCTCACAAGGCTAGATCCTCAGGTGTGAATGTCATCTTGAATGAACGATAGGGAGCAAAATCGCTCGGTTTCATTCCTTGCATTTCCGTCAATCGTCCAATGTTCTTGACCGCTGCGACCGCCGAAGCGTCGAACGGGCCATCACCGCTGGACTTGGCCACGCTGACCGAGGTAACCGTACCGTCGGGCAACATGCCGATTTGCAATACTACAGTCATGCCTTTGCGTGCCGAAGGTGGACGAGCCCAGCCTTCTGCCGCTCGGGCGCGAATCAAATCATCGAAACTGCCGGCGACTTCATCGCCCTGCTCATCAGCCAATGCCTGCTGGCGCTGCGGCGTGTCGGAAAGCAAATCTGCCAAGGCCTGGGCCTTTTTCTCTTCGGCGGATTTACGCGCTGCGTCCTGAGCCTTTTTCTTGGCGGCGTCGGCGGCGGCTTTCTTCTTCGCGTCTTCGGCGATTTTCTTTTTCGCCTCGTCAGCTTCAGCTTTCTTCTTGGCGTCTTCGGCCGCTTTTTTCTTCGCGTCCTCGACAATCTTTTTCTTCGCTTCTTCAGCGGCCGCTTTCTTGGCCTCTTCTTCAGCGGCTTTCTTGGCTTCTTCTTCGGATTTTTTCTTGGCTATATCAGCCAGTTTCTTTTCTTCGGCCTTTTTGGCCTCGGCGGTTTTCTTCGCCTCGTCGGCCTTCTTGGCTTCGTCAGCCTTCCTGGCTTCTTCGGCCTTTTGAGCCGCTTGCTCTTTCTTTTGTTCCGCAGCTTTTATCTCTTCCTGCTCGACCTTCTTTTGCTCCATCTGCTCGACTTCGGTCTGGCGCGCGGCGGATTTCTTCGCCTCACCGGCAAGCTTCTGGTTGGTCTGCGTGGTGGCCTGGCTCTTGGACTTGAGCTGATACAGGGTCGCCTGCACGATCGGCTTGGCCGGCGGCAGCTCCGGCGTCATGGCAAAACTGACGAACAGCATGCCAAACACCAGCACATGCAGGCCAATTGCCCAGACACTAGGCCAGAAGTAGCTTTCCGAGGCGGACGGCTCTCGCTGTTGCTGCATCAGGGCGCCTCAGTGATTAAGCCAACATTACCGACCCCGGCTTTCTGCAGGCCGCCCATGGCGCCCATCACCGCACCGTAGTCGACGGTCTTGTCGCCGCGAATGAAGACCTGGGTGCGTTTGCCGTTGCTGTTGCCGGCGTTGATGATCTTGGTCACCGCATCGGTCATCTGCGGCAAGGTCATGGCCCGGTCCTGCTGCTTCTCGGTGTCGACTTCGCTGCCAAGGTTCCAGTAGTAGGTCTTGTCAGCCTTGATCGAAATGGTCAGGACCTGGGTGTCGTTGTCCTGCGGCAAGGCTTCACTGGAAACCTTGGGCAGATCAACCTTCACGCCCTGATTGAGCATCGGCGCGGTCACCATGAAGATGACCAGCAGCACCAACATCACGTCGATGTAGGGCACCACGTTCATCTCGGCAACCGGCTTGCGCTTTTTTCGGGCTCGAGCGATTAAAGCCATTGGGAAATACCTGCTTATTCTTCGCTGGTGTGCACTTTGCGGTGCAGGATCGCCTGGAATTCATCGGCGAAGGTGTAGTAACGGCTGGTCAGCGTTTCGCTGCGGGCAGCAAAGCGGTTGTAGGCGATAACAGCCGGGATGGCCGCGAACAGACCGATGGCGGTGGCAATCAGTGCCTCGGCAATACCCGGGGCCACGGTGGCCAGGGTCGCTTGCTGGGCAGTGGCCAGGCCACGGAAGGAGTTCATGATCCCCCACACGGTACCGAACAGGCCGATGTACGGGCTGACCGAACCAACGGTGGCCAGGAACGGCAGGCCTTGCTCGAGTTTTTCTTCCTCGCGGGAGATGGCGACGCGCATGGCACGGGCCACCCCTTCCATCACCGCCTCAGGATCCACGCCTGGTTGCTGGCGCAGACGGGAGAATTCCTTGAAGCCGGCACGGAAGATCTGCTCGACCCCCGAGTCCGGGTCCGGGTTGCTGCCGGCCTGGCGGTAGAGTTTGGACAGGTCGATACCGGACCAGAAGCGCTCCTCGAAGCTCTCCAGGGCTCGACGACCGGCGCGCAGCATGTTGCTGCGCTGAAAGATCATGATCCATGAGGTCACCGATGCGGCTACCAGGATCAGCATTACCAACTGCACCACAACGCTGGCATTGCTGACCAGGCTCCACATGGAGGAATGGTCGACGACGTTAGCTTCCACGCTTTATCTCCTGCTCTGAGTATGTACCGGCGCCGCTCACGCCGGCAAAGGCCGCACGTAGAGCTTCGGGAATGGCCCGGGGTTTCAAACTATGGGTGCGCACACAGGCCACCAGAAACTGCCCTTCACAGAGCAGCGCATTATCCGTAGCCCGCCTGACCTGCTGCTTGAAGCGCAGGCTGACACGGTTCAATTCGATGACATCGGCACTTACCAGAAGCTCGTCGTCCAGTCGCGCCGGCGCGTGGTAGCGCGCTTCGCTGGAATGCACGACGAATAACAGGTCCTCTCCCACCAGCGCGGATTGGGCAAAACCCAGTTCCCGCAGCCGTTCGGTTCGAGCCCGTTCCATAAACTTGAGGTAATTGACGTAGTAAACGATGCCGCCGGCATCGGTGTCCTCGTAATAAACGCGACAGCGATGTGCGAACGACTCCAGCCCGTTTTGCGCGCGCATACTCTAGTGCTTACTCCTCAGGTTGCCAATCGGCCAGGCAACTGTTTTTTCATTCTCGAAATGCAATGACGCTCCGGGTGTCGTCTGGGACAGCACGAACCTGAAAAAAGTCGCTGCACAGAGGTCGTTCAATCGTCCACGGCATCGAGGAATTCGTCTACCACCGGCATCTCACCCATTCGTGTCGGGATGTTTAAGCCGAAATGCAGATAGGCGTGACGCGTCACCACACGCCCGCGAGGGGTGCGCATGATGTAGCCCTGCTGGATCAGGTACGGTTCCAGCACATCTTCGATGGTATGGCGCTCTTCGCTGATGGCCGCCGCCAGGCTGTCCACGCCCACCGGACCGCCGTCGAACTTCTCGATCATGGTCAGCAGCAGGCGCCGGTCCTGGTGGTCGAAACCACGCTCGTCGATGTCCAGCAGGTTCAACGCCAGGTCGGCAATCGGTTTGGTGATGTGGCCCTTGGCGCGGACTTCGGCAAAATCCCGGACCCGACGCAACAGCCGGTTGGCGATCCGCGGCGTACCCCGCGCCCGTCGGGCGATCTCATAAGCGCCATCCGGATCCAGCGGCAACCCGAGAATGCCGGCCGAGCGGCCGACGATCGTCGCCAGATCGGCGTTGTTGTAGAACTCCAGGCGCTGGACGATACCGAAACGGTCCCGCAGCGGGTTGGTCAACATGCCCGCACGGGTCGTGGCGCCCACCAGGGTGAACGGCGGCAGATCGAGCTTGATGGAACGGGCCGCCGGCCCCTCGCCAATCATGATGTCGAGCTGGAAATCTTCCATCGCCGGGTACAGCACTTCCTCGACGATCGGCGACAGCCGGTGGATTTCGTCGATGAACAGCACATCATGGGGCTCAAGATTGGTCAGCAGCGCCGCCAGGTCACCCGGACGCTCGAGGACCGGCCCGGACGTGCTCTTGATCGACACGCCCATCTCCTGGGCGATGATGTTGGCCAGGGTGGTCTTGCCCAAACCGGGTGGGCCGAAGATCAAGGTATGGTCCAGAGACTCGCTGCGCCCACGGGCCGCCTGGATAAACAGTTCCATTTGCTCGCGGACCGCCGGCTGACCGATGTAATCGGCCAGACTGACGGGACGAATCGCACGGTCTTGTACTTCTTCACGGTCACGGGGGGCACCCGTGGCGGCGATCAGACGATCGGCTTCAATCACTTAAATCATTCCCTTCAGGGCACGACGAATCATGTCTTCGGTGCTCAAGCCTTTTTCCTTGATAGCGGAAATCGCCTTGCTGGCCTCCTGCGGCTTGTAGCCCAAGGAGATCAGTGCGGTGACCGCATCGTTTTCCGCGCTGGCCGCGGGCGCTGGCGCGTCCGGCTGGTTAGGCACCAGCGCGAACATGGCCGGCACCGCTTCCCAGGCCTTGAAACGGTCCTTGAGCTCAACCAACAGGCGCTCGGCGGTTTTCTTGCCGACACCTGGCACCTTGGTCAGGGCCGAAGTGTCCTGGGACTGCACGCAGCGCACCAGTTCGTCGACTTCCAGGCTCGACATCAAGGCCAGGGCCAGTTTCGGGCCGACGCCGTTGAGACGAATCAGCTCGCGGAAGAAATCCCGCTCGCGCTTGCCGACGAAGCCATAGAGTAACTGGGCATCCTCGCGCACGACCAAATGGGTGTGCAGCGTCAGCGGTTCACCGACCGACGGCAAGCGATACAAGGTGGTCATGGGCACTTCCAGCTCATAACCCAGGCCATTTACATCCAGAATCAGGTGCGGCGGCTGTTTTTCAGCCAGGGTGCCGCGCAAGCGTCCAATCACGTTTCAGATCCTTGGGCGTAGGCCAGCCGTGGGCTGGCGAGTAACGGCCGGAGCATGGAGGCCGACGACACAGGCGCAAAATGCTCGGGCTCACGAAAGATTGCGCTGATGCTATCAGAGACGCAGGCGCCCGCCACGACTGCGTGCGGCTCCCAGGCCATGCGGCAACAGGCTGGAACGGGTATGGGCATGGCAAATGGCGATGGCCAGGGCGTCGGAGGCATCGATCTGCGGCTTGCTGACCAGTTTCAGCAGATGCATCACCATCATTTGCACCTGTTCCTTGTTCGCCGCGCCCGTTCCAACGACTGCCTGCTTGACCTGGGTCGCGGTGTATTCGGCGATTTCCAGGTTTTCCTCGGCACCGGCCACAATGGCCGCCCCACGAGCCTGCCCCAGCTTCAGGGCAGAATCGGCGTTACGCGCCATGAAGACCTTTTCAATGCCCATGGTGACCGGGCCGTAGGTCTGGATGACTTCACGCACGCCGCGATAAACGATCTGCAAGCGCTCGTGCAACTCACCGGCACCGGTGCGGATACAACCTGACGCGACGTACACGCAGCCGCGCCCGGTATCACGAACCACGCCGTAGCCGGTGATGCGCGAACCGGGGTCGATACCAAGGATTAAAGTCATAACGCCTGCGGTTTGAGGGGAGTTATTCAGGCCTGTGGGAGCGAGCTTGCTCGCGATGGCGTCGGATCAGCAAGCACAGCGTTGACTGAAATACCGCTATCGCGAGCAAGCTCGCTCCCACATTTTGGTCATTCGCAATCGTCAATATTTGAACAAGCCTTCTCAGCCAAGCTGTTCAGCCACCGACTCCGGAATGTCCGCGTTAGAGTAGACATTCTGCACATCGTCCAGGTCTTCGAGCATGTCGATCAGCTTGAGCACCTTCTCGGCACCCTCCAGGTCCAGTTCGGCGCTGGTGGTCGGCTGCATGACGATTTCCGCGTCGGCCGGCTTGAAACCGGCAGCCTCCAGGGCATTGCGCACGGCGTAGAAGCTGGCGAACGAGGTGAACACGTCGAAGGAACCGTCTTCATGACTGACCACGTCATCGGCGTCGGCTTCCAGGGCCGCCTCCGTCAGGGCATCTTCATCGAGGCCCGGCGCGAAGCTGATCTGCCCCTTGCGCTCGAACAGGTACGCCACCGAACCGTCGGTGCCCAAGTTGCCCCCGCATTTGCTGAAGGCGTGACGCACGGCGGCGGCGGTGCGGTTGCGGTTGTCGGTCATGCACTCGACCATCACCGCTACGCCACCGGGGCCGTAACCCTCGTAGGTCAGCTCTTCCACATTATCGGCTTCGGTCGCACCCGCGCCGCGGGCGATAGCGCGGTCGATGATGTCGCGACTCATGTTCGCCCCCAGCGCCTTGTCCAGGGCCAGGCGCAAGCGCGGGTTGGAGCCCGGATCACCGCCACCCTGGCGGGCAGCGACCGTCAGCTCACGGATCCACTTGGTGAATATCTTGCCCCTCTTGGCATCCTGACGTTCTTTGCGGTGCTTGATGTTCGCCCACTTGGAATGACCTGCCATAACTCGCTCCGGTTTCTCTTTGCAACATTGCCCGCCCTGCACTCGCACAGTAGCCGGCAACCAGAAATATCGACCCCAATGAAAAGGCGCATCCGAAGATGCGCCTTCAGGTGTCGGCCTTACTCAGCCTTTGGCTGTTCACGCAGACGGATGTGCAACTCGCGCAGTGCCTTGGCATCCACTACACCCGGAGCCTGGGTCATGACATCGGCCGCGCTCTGGGTTTTCGGGAACGCGATCACTTCACGAATCGACTGGGCGCCGGTCATCAGCATCACCAGGCGGTCCAGGCCAAAGGCCAGGCCACCGTGGGGCGGTGCACCGTACTTCAGAGCATCGAGCAGGAAGCCGAATTTCTCTTCCTGTTCCGCTTCACTGATGCCCAGCAGACGGAAGACCGCCTGTTGCATTTCCTTGCGATGGATACGGATCGAACCGCCACCCAGCTCGGTGCCGTTCAAGACCATGTCGTAAGCGCGTGACAGAGCGGTGGCCGGGTTGGCCTCCAACTCCTCAGGCGAGCACTTCGGCGCGGTGAACGGGTGGTGCAGCGCGGAGAAACTGCCGTCGTCGTTCTCTTCGAACATCGGGAAGTCGACGACCCACATCGGCGCCCATTCGCAGGTCAGCAGCTTGAGATCGTGACCCAGCTTGATGCGCAGCGCGCCCAAGGCTTCGCTGACGATCTTGGCCTTGTCAGCGCCGAAGAACACGATGTCGCCATCAACCGCGCCCACGCGATCGAGGATCACGTTCAGGTTGGCTTCAGGGATGTTTTTCACGATCGGCGATTGCAGGCCGTCAACACCCGCCGCGCGCTCGTTGACCTTGATGTACGCCAACCCCTTGGCACCGTAGATGCCGACGAACTTGGTGTAGTCGTCGATCTGCTTGCGCGGCATGCTTGCCCCGCCTGGCACACGCAGGGCCGCGATCCGGCATTTCGGGTCGTTGGCCGGGCCGCTGAACACCTTGAAATCGACTTCCTTGAGCTGATCGGCCACGTCCACCAGTTCCAGCGGGTTACGCAGGTCCGGCTTGTCGGAACCGTAGCGGCGCATGGCCTCTTCGAAGGTCATGTGCGGGAACTCGCCGAATTCCAGACCCAGCACTTCCTTGAACAGGTTGCGGATCATGCCTTCGGTCAGGCCCATGATGTCTTTTTCGTCGAGGAAGCTGGTCTCGATGTCGATCTGAGTGAACTCAGGCTGACGGTCGGCACGCAGGTCTTCGTCGCGGAAGCACTTGGCGATCTGGTAGTAGCGGTCGAAGCCGGCCACCATCAGCAGTTGCTTGAACAACTGCGGCGATTGCGGCAAGGCGAAGAAGCTGCCGGGGTGGGTACGGCTTGGCACCAGGTAGTCGCGAGCACCTTCCGGCGTGGCGCGGGTCAGGATCGGCGTCTCGACGTCGAGGAAGCCGTTCTCGTCCAGGTAACGACGGATGCTGGTGGTCATGCGCGAACGCAGACGCAGCTTCTCGGCCATTTCCGGGCGACGCAGGTCAATGAAGCGATAGCGCAGGCGGGTTTCTTCGCCCACGTCGGAGTATTCGTTGAGCGGGAACGGCGGGGTTTCCGCTTCGTTGAGCACTTCCAGCTCGTAGCCCAACACTTCGATCATGCCCGAGGCCATGTTGGCGTTGCCGGCACCGGCCGGACGCAGGCGTACCTTGCCGGTGATCTTGACTACGTATTCGCTGCGCACGCGGTCGGCGGTGGCGAAGGTTTCAGCGCGGTCCGGATCGAACACTACCTGAGCCAGGCCTTCACGATCACGGATATCGAGGAAAATCACCCCGCCATGGTCACGGCGACGATGGACCCATCCGCAAAGAGTAACTTCCTGACCTTCCAGGCTTTCGTTCAGTTGGCCGCAATAATGGCTGCGCATCATGGTAGTGGTTTCACTTCTCGTAATTCGAAATTCGGTTGGAGGCCCTGCCCGTGCAAGAGCTCGCGCGTGTTCAACTCAGTCAGCTTTGTCGCCACCGGCCAGGTTCTTCTTGGCGCCGGTCTTGAAGTCGGTTTCATACCAGCCGGTGCCACCGAGGCGGAAACCTGGCATGGACAGCATCTTTTTCAGTTCCGGCGCCTGACAGGCAGGGCAGTCGACCAGCGGTGCCGCGCTGATCTTTTGAATGGCTTCCATCTGATGACCACAGGAAGCACATTGATAGTCGTACATCGGCATGGGGGTTGTCTCGGCGATCAGGTTACTCGCGCAAAGGCTGGGCTTTGCGGCAAAGAGCGGGATTATATCCATTAAATGCGGCCTGTGCAGCCGTAAGACGGCACAGGCCGTTACCGGTCGGTCTCAGCCACTGACAGGCGCCACGCATTCATCACGCCAATGACGCCCCACGACCTCCGTCCCTGCCTCCTTCAAACTGTGCACCACGCAAACCACGCGCACTAAACCGCTGAAGTTGCGTACCCCGCCATGGCGCAGGTGCACTTCCCGGTCCACATGGGACAGCAGAGTACTGATGGAACAGCTGTTGAGCTGGGCCATGTTACCGAGAATATCCCAATAGACCTGCTCGAGCCGAAGACAGGTGGCGAACCCGTTCAGGCGGATCGATCGGGACAGGGGCCGGGCCAGCTGCATGTCGAACCCCCGGACGAACGGGTCGATGGTAATGGGCTGAAAGCGCCCATGCACACCCTCCCCGGTTTCTTTTCCTTGAATCATACCGTTGACACTCCTTTGCCATACGAACCTCTCAATTGGAACAACCAATCTGTGGCTCTATGGAAGCTCAACGGCATCGCCAGTTCCAGATGACTTTATGACCATCGGCGTAGGACAAGCCAGCAGCAGGCAGGCGACGAATTACGACGTCCTACACAAAGGGCCAGCGATAATGCCAGCCCCTCCGTCATCGCCCGGCCCGGCGCTTACCGGTCTTCCAGCAGCGAGCGCAACATCCATGCGGTTTTTTCATGGACCTGCATGCGCTGGGTCAGCAGATCGGTGGTCGGTTCGTCACTGACCTTGTCCGATAAAGGAAGGATGCTACGGGCCGTACGCGTCACGGCTTCCTGACCCTCGACCAACTGGCGGATCATGTCTTCGGCGCCAGGCACGCCTTCTTCTTCCTTGATAGAAGACAAGCGTGCATACACGGCGTAAGCGCCCGGCGCAGGAAAGCCGAGGGCACGAATGCGTTCGGCAATCAGGTCCACCGCCAGCGCCAGTTCGTTGTATTGCTCCTCGAACATCAGGTGCAGGGTGCGAAACATCGGCCCCGTGACGTTCCAGTGAAAATTATGGGTCTTGAGGTACAGAACGTAAGTGTCCGACAGCAGCCGTGAAAGCCCCTCGACGATGGATTTGCGATCTTCTTCACTGATCCCGATATCAATGGCCATGTTGGTTGATCTCCTGCGGTGATGAATTCGACAGCGGCCCTTGCACTCTAGCCGGTGTTACCGCCGCCAGCCTGCGACAAATCGCCAGCCCTCCTGAAACGACAAGCCGCAACACCGGACGGTTCCGACGAGGCGGGAGATTTCACGTCCTTGCCTGACACCTTGCGCCGACGAACAGCGCGGTCCGCCCCCCGTAACGGGTTTGAGAAGGTCGGGGCTTTGCTGTTAAATAGGCAGTGTGTCGCTACGCCTATTTTTCCGGGCATGGCGCATAGGCTGATTCGGGAATGTGTCCAACGCCTCTCTATTGTTCCGAAGCGAACCGTCCCGATCAGCTCTTCCTTGTGATCCGTCTTAACCGTGAGTCAATCAAAATGTTGAAAATCGTCCACTTGCTAATGGGCGCAGCTGCCCTGCTGCTGTCCTTCATCCCTAGCCTGGGTTCCGAAGCCACGCCTTACCTGCAACATCCCGATGCGCTTTACCTGGCCTTTTTCGGCCTGCTCAACCTGACCCTTGCACCTGTTATCCCCTACTGGAACAAAGGCCCACGCCATCAACTGCAAAACCTGGTCAGCGCCTTGCTGGTGTTGGCCGTTGCCCTGCAAACCCTGACCCTGCTGGCACCCATGCCGCAAATCGCCGGTCAACCGGCCGTGCTGTTCAGCCTGGCCGCGTCACTGCTCGCCGTGGCATTGCACCTGGCTGTCAGCTTCTACAAGAAGTCGTCACCGGCCGCCGCACCGCAAAACTACGACATGTCCAACCGCGATACCGGCACCGTGAAGTGGTTCAACACCTCCAAGGGGTTCGGTTTCATCTCCCGCGACTCCGGCGATGACATTTTTGTGCATTTCCGAGCCATTCGTGGTGAAGGCCACCGCGTCCTGGTCGAAGGCCAGCGCGTGGAGTTCTCCGTGATGAACCGCGACAAAGGCCTGCAGGCCGAAGATGTGATCGCCGCGCTACCGCGCCGCTGATCCCAAGCGTAAAAAACCGCGATGCAGCCAGGCTGCTCGCGGTTTTTTATTGCCTGTCGTTCCGGTCGGTCAGTAGTGAGGCGGAGGCGCTTCTTCTTCGAAGGTTTCAAATTGCCCGGCCATCTCTTCCTGGCGCTTGAGCAACGCGGCCATTTGCAGCTGCAGACGCTCGACCACTCGTTGCTGCTCCACCAGCACGTCATTTAATGCCTGGATGGTGTCATCCTGAAACGCCAGGCGGCTTTCCAGATCCGTTACACGCTCTTCAAGGTTCATGGTTCAGCCCTCCAGAAACTTGAAATCATCGGTCAAGGCCGCTCGCAATCGGTCGCGAATGACCTTCACCTGTTCAGCAGTATACGACCTGGCCGGGTGTTTGCCCCAGACCGGCGCTGGCCAGGCCGCGTCATCACGCTTGCGCACGATGACGTGCATGTGCAACTGACTGACGACGTTACCCAAGGTTGCAACGTTCAGCTTGTCAGCATTGAAGGAGTCCTTGAGGGTTTCGGCCAGGGCCGTGGTTTCCTTCCACAGCTGCCGCTGGTCGGCGTCATCCAATTGAAACAATTCGCTGATATTTTCCCGTCGCGGCACGAGGATGAACCACGGGTAATTGGAATCGTTGGACAAGAGCAACCGGCACAGCGGGAAGTCACCCATGACTAACGTGTCTTGTTGCAGTTGTGGATCTAAAGCAAACACCGCGCGCACTCCTCGCTGGTTATCGTTTTTGCCCGACTCAGCGGGCCTGAGGGGGACATAGAGCCGCAGCATACCCTTGAACGTCGAAGGGTTCACTGCGTACTGTCATGACCCTGTCCGATGCTTTTTTTCCAGTACGCGCACCAACTCAGCGCGGCCGGTAACACATAGGCCTGAGACGGGCGCTGCGAGCACTGCCTTTTGCACTGAGCCTGTAAAATTTTCGTACAAGGTAGAGATTTTTTGCACCAAAACAGCACAACGCGTCTACGCTCAGTGCACGAAGCATCCGTGATCTACTCACTGAGAGGGTGAACCGGTAACGTTTTTGGTTGTCTCGCAGCGTTTAGCGGTTCTAAACACGAGAGCGACACAGCAGTCAACCCTAATTAAAACAAGGCCTTTGGAGCCCGGTTTCATGAGGTTTCACCGTGCCAGCAGGGAGAATGTGAAAAAAACGTGAACAAAAAACGGGTTTGAGCATGCTTGTTGCATTCATCCCCATATCGCCTGCAGGGCATCGCCGGAAGCGAAAACCTGCGGGCCTATAAATAAAGTGGCAAGGTTGCCCACAGGGAGCTTCAAGCGCAGTAACAAAGGAGTCTTTACACCGACGCCGGAAAAAAGAAGCAACTTCGAGTTGTGAGTCCGATTGCGCCGGAACAGCCCAAATACGACATGGATCGAGCCATTGGCGACAGGGTCGTAAAGAAGCTGAAAGATTGGATGGGCAAGTATCGCCAATGAATGTCGTCGTGATATAAGTTCGCGCCGACACAAAAAGAAAGAGCCGCCCAGATAAAAAAACAGGTGGGACGGCAAGACTCTTCTAAAAACCAAAGGAGCAAATCACGATGCGCGTGATGAAGTGGAGCATGATCGCACTGGCTGTTTCGGCCAGTACCTCGCAGTTCGCAATGGCCTCTTCCCAGGAAGAATCCAAGGGCTTTTTTGAAGATCAGAGCCTGAACGTTCTGACCCGTATGCTGTACATGAATCGTGATTTCAAAAACAACTCTAGTGCTTCGCAAAGTTATCGTGAAGAAACCGGCCTTGCCGTGCGCGCCACGTACGAGTCCGGCTTCACCCAAGGCACCGTTGGTTTCGGTGTAGATGCCTTGGTCAACAGCATGGTCAAACTGGACAGTGGTCGTGGCCGTACCGGTAACGGCATGTTCGGTAACGATAGCGAAGGCCGACCAGAAGACACCCAATCCATTGGTGGTGGCGCGGTCAAGTTCCGTCTCTCTGACACAGTCCTTAAATACGGCAGCCAATACGTTGCCAGCCCTGTTCTCGCCACCGACGACAGCCGTCTGCTGCCGGAAGTCGCCACAGGCACCATGATCACCAGCAAAGAAATCGAAGGACTGGAACTGAGCGCTGGTCGGTTTACCGCGATAAGCGGACAGAACCACATGGGTCACGACAGCATCAACGGCACCGGCCTGAAATCCGCTGATATCGCTGGTGCAACCTACCAATTCACCGAGAATTTTGTAGCTGGCGTAGCAGCTTCCGACGTTGAAGACCACTACAAAAAGAAATACATCAACCTGAACTACACGCTGCCGATCAACGAAGATCAGTCTCTTAACTTCGACTTCAACGGCTATGACAGCAAGGATCAAGGTCAGAAGCTCAGCGGCGACGTTGACAACCGCATCTGGTCCCTCGCAGCTGCCTATTCCATCGGTGCCCACAAGTTCACCCTGGCTCACCAGCGCTCCACCGGCGATACCGGCTACGTTTACGGCGCCGACGGCAACGGTACTATCTTCCTCGCCAACTCGGTCCAATACTCCGACTTCAACGGCGCAGACGAGCGCTCTTGGCAGGCTCGCTACGACCTGAACATGAAGACCTACGGCGTTCCTGGCCTGAGCTTCATGACTCGGTACATCACCGGTGACAACATTGAGACTGGCGGTGAAGAAGGCAAAGAGCACGAGTGGGACTTCGAAACCAAATACGTCATGCAAAGCGGTCCAGCCAAAGACTTGTCTTTCCGCCTGCGTAGCGCGTTCTACCGCACTAACAGCTCTTACAATGCCATCAACGGCAACGACAACAATGACTTCCGCATCATCGTCGAATACCCTCTGAGCATCTTGTAATTCAGCGGTCATTCGATAGTTACACCGGCAACAAATAAAAAACCGCTCACCTGATCCAGGTGAGCGGTTTTTTTGTGCCCATTACAAGTCAGCTTAAAAGCAACTTCGTAATTAGCAAGCTAACTAACAATCAGCTCATGCATTCAAAGCGTTACTGCGCAGCCCCTTCGTGGACCATACGAATAACCCGCTGTGGAAACGGAATATCAATCCCCGCGTCCTTCAAACGATCCCGGGCCTGTTCATTGAACATGAACATCACGCTCCAGTAATCGGCCGTTTTGACCCATACCCGCAACGACACCGTGATCGAACTGTCGCCCAAGGTCGAAATCACCGCTTCCGGCGCTGGATCGGCCAGTACACGCTCCTCCTTGGCCAGCTCCAACAACACTTCGCGAGCCTTTTGCAGGTCGGCCTGGTAATCCACGCCGACATCGAACACGACTTTGCGGGTCGGCTGGCGATTGGTGTTGGTGATGATGCCATTCGACAGGTTGCCGTTGGGCACGATGACAGTTTTGTTGTCACCGGTGCGAATCACGGTGTGGAAGATCTGGATGCTGTCGACCGTACCGGCCACGCCTTGAGCTTCGATCCAGTCACCGATGCGGAACGGGCGGAACAACAGAATCAACACACCACCGGCGAAGTTCGCCAGACTGCCCTGCAATGCCAGGCCGATCGCCAGGCCTGCCGCACCGATGGCCGCGATGAACGAGGTGGTTTCAATGCCGATCATCGACGCCACGCTGACGATCAGCAGGATCTTGAGGATGATGTTCGCCAGGTTGCTGATGAACCCTTGCAGCGCCAGGTCGGCATTGCGCAGTGCCAACAGCCCGCCGAGTTTGCGGGTTACCTTGTTGATCAGCCACCAGCCAATGGCCAGCGTAACCACCGCCAGCAGCACCCGGCTGCCATACTCCATGATCATGGGGATCCAGGCCTCGGACACCTTGATCAAGTTGTCCACTTCAGCGTTCAAGTCCATCTACCTCTCCTTCTATTGCCGTAACCACGAAAGACCGGGCGAAGCATTGTGAAAAGAGCGTTTGCCCGCTCCCCACAATGCCTCTGTGCACCGGGTGTCAGTCGCGGAAGTTATTGAACTGCAAAGGCATGCCGAATTCCTTGCCCCGCAGCGCCGCGATGGCTTCCTGCAAGTCATCACGCTTTTTGCCGGTGACGCGCACTTGCTCGCCCTGGATGGCGGCTTGCACCTTGAGCTTGGCGTCCTTGATATGAGCAACGATTTTCTTCGCCAGTTCCTTGTCGATGCCTTCCTTGAGCACGGCTTCCTGCTTCATCAGCTTGCCCGAGGCATAGGCGTCCTTGACCTCAAGGCACTGAACGTCGATCTTGCGCTTGACCAGGGCCAGCTTGAGGATCTCGATCATTGCCTCAAGCTGGAAGTCGGCCTCGGCGGTCAGGTTGACGGTCAGGTCCTTCTCCTTGAACTCGAAACTGCCCTTGCCCTTGAGGTCATAACGACGGTCGAGTTCCTTGACGGCGTTTTCAACGGCGTTGGTGACTTCGTGTTTGTCCAGTTCGGATACCACGTCGAATGACGGCATGTAGTGTTCTCCAATAAAAAAGACGCGCCCGTGACAAAGGCGCGTGCTTGGCTTGTGGTTAAAATCGGGCTCATTATAACGGGTCTTTTCCTGTCGACACTGCGAGCCCCCAGATGCCTGCGCCAAACCGAGTAAAAAACTGATGCCTACTACCTGGCATGTCCTGGGGGCCGGCAGCCTCGGTACGTTGTGGGCGACGCGCCTGGCCCGGGCCGGTTTGCCGGTGCGGCTGGTACTGCGCAATGAACAACGCTTGCAGGCCTATCGGGCCGCCGGCGGTCTGACGCTGGTGGAACAGGGCCAGGCCCAACATTACCCGGTCCCCGGGCAAACAGCCGACGCCCCCGAGCCGATCAAACGCCTGCTCCTGGCCTGCAAAGCCTATGACGCCGAAGCGGCCGTGGCTTCTGTGGCTCATCGCCTGAGCGCCGACGCGGAACTGATCCTGCTACAGAACGGCCTCGGCAGTCAGGACGCAGTCGCCAATCGTGTTCCCCAGGCCCGTTGCATCAGTGCCTCCAGTACCGAAGGGGCATTCCGCGACGGTGACTGGCGCGTGGTGTTTGCCGGCCACGGCTACACCTGGCTGGGTGACCCCGCGCACCCGGTGGCACCGATCTGGCTGGACGACCTCACCGCCGCCGCCATACCCCACGAATGGACGGCTGACATCCTCACCCGGCTCTGGCGCAAACTGGCGCTCAACTGTGCCATCAACCCTCTGACCGTCCTGCACCACTGCAAGAACGGCGGCCTGCAGGCGCATCACTGCGAAGTGGCGACCCTCTGCGCGGAACTCACGGACCTGCTGGAACGCTGCGGCCAGCCCATGGCGGCCGAAGACTTGCAGCCGGAAGTCGAACGGGTCATCCAGGCCACCGCCGCCAACTACTCCTCGATGTACCAGGACGTCGCCCATGGCCGCCGCACCGAAATCAGCTACCTGCTCGGCCACGCTTGCAAGGTTGCCGAGCGCCACCGGTTACCGGTGCCACACCTGGAACAATTGCGGCAGCGACTGATTGCCCACTTGAACAACCTCGGATTGCCCGGCGACTGAGCAGCGGCTACGCTGGCCCTCGTGTTCCTTTTTAACGAAGAGTCCGATGCCATTGCGCCAGCGCCTTGAAAACCTCCCGGTCGGCCAGAAACTGCTGGCCGCCCTGCTGGTGTTGTTGACCACCGTCCTGCTGGTGGCCAACCTGACCTTTATCAGCGCCGCCTATTACATTTCCCAGGAAAGCATGGCGCCCCAGGCCCTGCAGACCATCGGTCGGCTGGTGGCCAACCCGAGCCTGATCGCCGATGCCCTGCAGTCGCCCCAGACCGCCCAGCGCCTGCTGGATGAACTCAACAGCTACGCGCCGTTGCGGGCCGCTGCGTTGTATGACGGCGAGGGCGCACGCCTGGCGCAACTGCAACAGGGCGAAAAGCTCAAGCTGCCGGACCATTACCGCCACATGCAGGCGTGGCAAGCCAGTGAGTTTCGCAGCAATCAGGTCATCACCCTGCCCCGCCCGGGGACGGCGCCGGGTCATCTGTTGCTGGTGGCCAGCAGCGAACTGCCGACGGCGTTCTACACCGGCACCCTGACCGCCAGCCTCGGCATCCTGATCTTCAGCGTGTTGCTCTGGCTGGTCATTGCCCAGCAGATCAAACGCCTGATCACCCAGCCGATTCATCAGCTCGAGGAACTGTCGCGCCAGGTCACCCGCGAGGAGAACTATTCCCTGCGCGCCGCCCGCGGCAACCACGACGAAATCGGCAGCCTGGCCGAGGCGTTCAACACCATGCTCTCGCGGATCGAAGCCCGGGAGCAGCAACTCAAGCGCGCGCGGGACGATTCCCAGGCTGCCTACGACCAGGCCCAGGGCCTGGCGGAAGAAACCCGCCACACCAATCGCAAACTGGAACTGGAAGTCCAGGTGCGCAGCAAGATCGAGAAAAAGCTCACCGGTTTCCAGAACTACCTCAACAGCATTATCGATTCCATGCCCTCGGCCCTGATCGCCCTCGACGAACAGCTCTACGTCACCCAATGGAACCAGGAAGCCAGCGCCCTCTCCGGCACACGCCTGGACGAGGCGCTGAACCAGCCGATCTTCCTCGCCTTCGAACCGCTGAAGCCTTACCTGCCGCAGCTCAAGCAAACGGTCGAACAGCACACGGTGGCGAAGATCGAACGCGTCACCTGGACCAAGGATGACGAGGCCCGGCACTACGCCCTCACCTTCTATCCACTGATGGGCGGCGCCGGGCGCGGCGTGGTGATCCGCATCGATGACATCACCCAGCGCCTGTCGCTAGAAGAAATGATGGTGCAATCGGAGAAGATGCTCTCGGTCGGCGGCCTCGCGGCGGGCATGGCCCATGAAATCAACAACCCGCTGGGAGCCATCCTGCACAACGTGCAAAACATCCGCCGACGTCTGTCGCCGGAACTGCCGAAGAACATCGAACAGGCCGAACAACTGAATATCGAACTGCAGAGGGTGAACCTTTACCTGCAAAGCCGGGAAATCCCGCAGTTGCTTGACGGCATCCAGCAGGCCGGCGCCCGGGCGGCGAAAATTGTCACCCACATGCTCAGCTTCAGCCGGCGCAGCACCCGGCAGATGGCCCCCTGCGACCTGCCGGCACTGATCGACCAGGCGGTGGAGATCGCCGGCAACGACTTCGACCTGGCAATCGGTTTCGATTTCAAGGGCCAGGCGATCATCCGGCAGTTCGACCCCAACCTGGGCCCGGTGCCCGGCACCGCCAACGAGCTGGAGCAGGTGCTGCTCAACCTGCTGAAAAACGCCGCCCAGGCGATCCATCAACGCCAGGACGACAGCGAACCCGGGCGCATTATTCTGCGCACGCGGCTGAACCCACCGTGGGCAGAGATCCAGGTGGAGGACAACGGCATCGGCATGAGCGAGAACGTACGCAAACGCACCTTCGAGCCGTTCTTCACCACCAAGGAAATCGGCCAAGGGACCGGGCTGGGGCTGTCGGTGTCGTATTTCATCATCACCAATAATCACAAGGGCCAGATGGAAGTGCAGTCGGCGCCGGGCCAGGGCACCTGCTTCACCTTGCGCCTGCCATTGACCGGCACCTCAATGGTGCCGCAGGAACACAAACAACTGGAGCGCTGAACATGGGTTTTCGCCTGTCGAAGATTTACACCCGCACCGGCGACAAAGGTGAGACCGGGTTGGGGGATGGTCGCCGTGTAGCCAAGGACCATCCACGGGTCGAGGCCATTGGCGAGGTGGACACGCTCAATAGTCAGTTGGGATTGTTGCTCGCCAGCCTCGCGGTAGAGGCAGCTGAATATCCGGCGCTACAGGAGCTGATCGAGGTCTTGGCGCCTTGTCAGCATCGACTGTTCGACCTGGGCGGTGAACTGGCGATGCCGGCTTATCAGGCCTTGAACATGCTGGAAGTCGAGCGCCTGGAAGCAGCCATCGATGCATGGAACGAAGAAGTCGGGCCGCTGGAGAATTTCATCCTGCCCGGTGGCTCGACACTGATCGCCCAGGCCCACGTCTGCCGCAGCCTGGCCCGTAGCGCCGAACGCCGTTGTCAGCAGTTGAACGCCGTGGAGCCACTGGCCGGGCCGGGGCTGGCGTATATCAATCGGTTGTCGGATCTGTTATTCGTCGCGGCGCGGGTCATTGCCCGGCGGCAAGGGGTGGCTGAGGTGCTGTGGGTGGCGGCGGCCAAGCCCGAGAGTTGAGCTGGGTCGCCTGTCAGGACCTCATCGCGAGCAGGCTCGCTCCCACAGAGAATCTGTTGCGTGACATGGATACTGGTTACACCATAAATCCCATGTGGGAGCGAGCCTGCTCGCGATGAGGCCCGCGAACACCCCACCCAATCAAGGCCCAGGCCAAAACGCCCGAATCCCCGCCACACCCTGCGCCCCAGCGGCCCAGGCTTGCTGCCGTTCGTCAGGCCCCACCCCGCCCAACAGATACACCGGCCTGTTGAAGCCCTCGATCAACCGCGAAGCCTCTTCCCACCCCAGCGGTTGGGCCTCGGGATGGGTCTGGGTCGGTTGCACCGGCGAGAGCGTCACGAAGTCCACGTCCATCTGCTGCGCCAGGGACAGCTCCTCGGCGTTGTGGCAGGACGCCGCCAACCAACGGTCTTTGCCAAAAGGACGACCGGCCGCAGCATGCTTGCGCAATTGCGCGGCGGTAATGTGCCAGCCGGCGGACGGGAAATCCCCCAGCCATTCGAAAGGCCCCTTGAGCATCAACTGGGCCTTGCCGGCGCACAAACCTGCCGCATCCACCGCCAGATCGCGGTACTTCGGGTCGTAGCCGTTGGGCGCGCGCAGCTGGACCAGTTTGATCCCGCCGGCGATAGCCTTTTGCATGCCGCGCAGCAACTGCGGCGTTTCGAGGCCTTCAGGGGTGATCAAATATTCGCCGGGCAAACGAGCCGCCGCGATGATCGGCTGGTTGGCCGCCGGGAACTCATGGTTCAAAAGCTCCCGGGCCGTGACCCAGGCCAATGGCTGCCCTTCGGCACCGTGAGGCTCGCCGGTGAACGCCGAGACTTCCCAGACATCCAGCATCACCTGTTTATCCGGGTAATCGTGACGCACCTTGATCAACGGCCGGGCGGCGACGACGACAATGCCCAGCTCCTCATGAAGTTCGCGGGCCAGGGCGGTTTCGACGGACTCATCCGCCTCGACCTTGCCACCGGGAAACTCCCAAAGGCCACCCTGGTGCTGGGTGTCGGCCCGTCGGGCGATCAGGATTTTGCCGGCAGCGTCACGAATGACCGCCGCCGCTACATGGACTCGTTTCACCGCGCTGTTTCCTCCAGGCCGGCCTGTTGCCACGCCTTGAACGCCGGCCATTGATAGATAGTTTCGACATAGGCCGCATCGACCTCGGGCAACGCCACCTGATAGGTGCGCAAGCGCACGGCCACCGGCGCGAAGAACACATCGGCCAGGCTCAAGCGGCCAAACAGGTAGGGCCCGGCTTCAGTAGCCGCCGCACGGCATTCGGCCCACAGTGCCAGCATCCGCTGGATTTCCGCTTGAACCTCCGCCGGCATGGGCACTAGCGGCGCATCGCGCAGCAGGTCAAACGGCATGTGGCTGCGGATAGCAAAAAAACCGCTGTGCATTTGTGCACAGGCCGAACGTGCCTGAGCCCGGGCCGCGACGTCCCTGGGCCAGAGGCCCGCATCTGGAAACTGTTCAGCCAGGTATTCGGCAATCGCCAGGGAGTCGGCGATCACACCGAATTCGGTCTTGAGCAACGGGACTTTGGCGGTGGCTGAATACTTGAGCAGTTTCTCACGGGTGTCCGGTTGGTCGAGCCTGACCAGCTCTTCGGTGTACTTTGCGCCGGTCAACGCCAGGGCCAGCGCACCGCGCAAGGACCAGGAGGAAAGGTGTTTGTCGCCGATGATCAGGTGCAGGCTCAAGTCTGGAATCCTTTCTTGGGGTGTTGTGGAAGCTGTACTGGCGCCATCGCGAGCAAGCTCGCTTCCACAATGGATCGGTGGTGTGAACACGTCCAGGTCACCCAACCAATCCCTGTGGGAGCGAGCCTGCTCGCGATGGCAGCAACTCGGTCCCGAACTGTTAAGTCCGATATTCCGCGTTAATCTTCACATACTCGTGGGACAGGTCAGTCGTCCAGATCGTTTCGCTGCAATCACCACGTCCCAGCTCGATACGAATGGTGATTTCTTCCTGCTGCATCACCGCCGCGCCCTGGGCCTCGGTGTAGGTGGCGGCGCGTGCGCCCTGGCTGGCGATGCAGACTTCACCGAGGAACACGTCGATCTTGCTCACGTCCAGGTCCGGCACACCGGCACGGCCGACGGCGGCGAGGATCCGGCCCCAGTTCGGGTCGGAGGCGAACAGCGCGGTCTTGATCAGCGGCGAGTGCGCCACGGTGTAGCCGACATCCAGGCATTCCTGATGGTTGCCGCCACCGTTGACCTGCACGGTCACGAACTTGGTCGCGCCTTCGCCGTCACGGACGATGGCCTGGGCCACTTCCATGCAGACTTCGAATACCGCCTGCTTCAGGGCGGCAAACAGCGCACCGCTGGCTTCGGTAATTTCCGGCAGGTCGGCCTTGCCGGTGGCGATCAGCATGCAGCAGTCGTTGGTGGAGGTGTCGCCGTCGATGGTGATGCGGTTGAACGACTTGTTGGCGCCGTCGAGCATCAGGTCTTGCAGCACCTGCCGGGAGACTTTGGCGTCAGTGGCGATGTAGCCAAGCATGGTCGCCATGTTCGGGCGGATCATGCCGGCGCCTTTGCTGATGCCGGTGACGGTGACAGTCACGCCATCGTGCTGGAACTGGCGGCTCGCGCCTTTGGGCAGTGTGTCGGTGGTCATGATGCCGGTGGCGGCAGCGGCCCAGTTGTTTTCCGACAGGTCATCCAGAGCGGCCTGCAACGCGCCTTCGATCTTCTCGACCGGCAGCGGTTCGCCGATCACCCCGGTGGAGTACGGCAGCACCTGGCTGGCGTCGACGCCGGTCAGCTCGGCCAGCTTGGCGCAGGTGCGTTCGGCGGCGGCCAGGCCTGGCGCGCCGGTGCCGGCGTTGGCGTTACCGGTGTTGGTCAGCAGGTAACGCACCGGCCCCTGCACGCGTTGCTTGGCCAGGATGACCGGCGCGGCGCAAAAGGCGTTGAGGGTGAACACGCCGGCAACCGTCGAGCCTTCGGCGCAGCGCATGACCACGACATCCTTGCGCCCTGGGCGCTTGATGCCCGCCGAGGCGATACCGAGTTCAAAACCGGCAACCGGGTGCAACGTTGGCAACGGACCAAGACCAACAGCCATGAATGCGCTCCTAAATAGATAAATCGACACCGCCTTAATCGAGACGGCGAATCAAAATGGCAAAACGCCGCGACGGCTGAAAGCCGGTCGCGGCGCGGGTCGTTCAGCGCTTGAAACGGGTGTTACTGAATCTGCCCGTGACAATGCTTGTATTTCTTGCCCGAACCGCAATAGCACAGCTCGTTGCGGCCCAGCTTCTGCTCGTTACGTACCGGCGCGGTCGCCAAGGCAACATCCACCTCGGCGCCCTCCTCCTGGGCAACTTCCAGGCCTGGGGCCGGGGCGTGCTCGAACTGCATGCGCGCGGCCAAGGCTTCGGCTTCCTGACGCAAACGGGCTTCTTCTTCGGCCGGGTCTTCGCGGCGAACCTGAACGTGGGACAACACGCGGATCGAGTCGCGCTTGATCGAATCCAGCAACTCGGAGAACAGCGTGAACGACTCGCGCTTGTACTCCTGCTTGGGGTTCTTCTGGGCATAACCACGCAGATGGATACCATGGCGCAAGTGATCCATGGTCGACAGGTGGTCTTTCCACAAGTCGTCCAGCACCCGCAGTACGATCTGCTTCTCGAAGGAGCGCAGCGCTTCTTCGCCGGCTTGGTCTTCTTTCTCGTTGTACGCGGCGATCAGTTCGGCCAGCAGCTTCTCGCGCAGGGTTTCTTCGTACAGGTGATCGTCTTCGTCCAGCCATTGCTGGATCGGCAACGCCACGCCGAAGTCGCTCTGCAAGGCAGCTTCCAGACCGGCGACATCCCACTGCTCAGGCAGCGACTGCGGCGGAATGTGGGCGCTGACGGTTGCGTTGAGCACGTCCTGGCGGAAATCTGCGATGGTTTCGCCAATGTTGTCGGCGGCCAACAAACTGTTACGCATGTGATAAATCACTTTACGCTGTTCGTTGTTAACGTCGTCGAACTCCAGCAATTGCTTGCGGATATCGAAGTTGCGGCCCTCGACCTTGCGCTGGGCTTTCTCGATGGCGTTGGTGACCATCCGGTGTTCGATCGCTTCGCCCGGCTGCATGCCCAGGGCCTTCATGAAGTTCTTCACCCGATCAGAGGCGAAGATACGCATCAGGCTGTCTTCCAACGACAGATAGAAGCGGCTGGAACCGGCATCGCCCTGGCGACCGGCACGGCCACGCAGCTGGTTGTCGATACGACGCGATTCGTGACGCTCGGAAGCGATCACCTGCAAACCGCCGGACTCGAGCACCTGTTGATGACGCTTCTGCCAGTCGGCCTTGATCTGCGCGATCTGCTCGGGAGTCGGGTTTTCCAGGCTGGCGACTTCCACTTCCCAGTTACCGCCCAACAGGATGTCGGTACCACGGCCGGCCATGTTAGTGGCAATGGTCAGAGCACCCGGGCGACCGGCCTGGGCGATGATCTCGGCTTCTTTTTCGTGGAACTTGGCGTTGAGGACCTTGTGCTCGATACCTTCCTTGGTGAGCAATGCGGACATGTGCTCGGAGGTTTCGATCGTGGCAGTACCCACCAGGATAGGACGGCCCTGGGCCATGCATTCCTTGATGTCGGCGATGATCGCCGCGTATTTCTCATCGGCGGTGAGGAACACCAGGTCGTTGTAGTCTTTACGGGCCAGCGGCTTGTTAGGCGGGATCACCATCACTTGCAGGCCGTAGATCTGATGGAATTCGAACGCTTCGGTGTCGGCGGTACCGGTCATGCCGGACAGCTTGTTGTACAGGCGGAAGTAGTTCTGGAAAGTGGTCGAGGCCAGGGTCTGGCTTTCGGCCTGGATGTTCAAACCTTCCTTGGCTTCAATGGCCTGGTGCAGGCCTTCGGACAGACGACGGCCCGGCATGGTCCGGCCGGTATGCTCATCCACCAGCACGACCTGGCCGTCCTGGACGATGTACTCGACGTTGCGATGGAACAGCTTGTGCGCACGCAGGCCGGCATAGACGTGGGTCAGCAGGCCCAGGTTATGGGCCGAGTACAGGCTCTCGCCCTCGGCCAGCAGGCCGACGCGGGTGAGCATTTCCTCGATGAACTGGTGACCGGCTTCATTGAGTTCGACCTGACGGGTCTTCTCGTCGACCGTGTAATGGCCGGCCTTGGTCACTTCACCCTCGACTTCTTCGACGTGAAGTTCCAGCTGCGGGATCAGCTTGTTGATCTCGATGTACAGCTTGGAACTGTCCTCGGCCTGACCGGAAATGATCAGCGGGGTACGGGCTTCGTCGATGAGAATGGAGTCGACTTCGTCGATCACGGCAAAGTTGAGTTCACGCTGGAATTTTTCATCCATGCTGAACGCCATGTTGTCGCGCAGGTAATCGAAACCGAATTCGTTGTTGGTGCCGTAGGTGATATCGCAGGCGTAGGCGGTGCGTTTTTCTTCCGGTGGCTGGAACGGCGTGACCACGCCGACCGTCAGGCCGAGGAATTCATACAGCGGGCGCATCCAGTTGGCATCACGGCGGGCCAGGTAGTCGTTGACCGTCACCACATGCACGCCCTTGCCGGACAGTGCATTGAGGTATACCGCCAGTGTCGCCACCAGGGTCTTGCCCTCACCGGTACGCATTTCAGCGATCTTGCCTTCGTGCAAGGTCATGCCGCCGATCAACTGAACGTCGAAGTGACGCATGCCCATCACCCGCTTGCCGGCTTCACGGGCAACCGCGAAGGCTTCGGGCAGGAGCTGGTCAAGGGTTTCCCCCTTGGCAATGCGGTCCTTGAATTCGGCAGTCTTGGCGCGTAACTGATCGTCCGAAAGGGCCACCATTTGCTCTTCGAAGGCATTGACGATCTGTACCGTCTTGAGCATGCGTTTGACTTCACGCTCGTTCTTGCTTCCAAAAAGTTTCTTTAACAAAGGCGCAAACATATCGGCAGGATCTTCCACACTAAAGGGATGGAGGGCGGCCCCGTGAGTCGCCCGTGCAGCCCTCATGGCCGCATGCGAACGAGCATTCTACCCGGAAACGATGGTGAGGAAAGTGGCGTTATTCCACGATGCTGGCACAGCGCTGTGACGGGGCCTCCCTAAAATAAGGGCTTTTGCGGGAACTTCAACCCACAAACGAGAGAAGTTATTCATTGATTGCGCGGACAAGGGCGCCCGTGGCGAGCGGTCGCGGCGCACTCGGCGCTTTCTGCTACCATGGTGCCTCTGTCACTTGCGGTATTCGTTCATGGCCTTTCGCCCTCTTCCAGCCAAGGTTCCCGCCGTTCTGCTGCGCGAAGCCAAACCGCTGAAAGCCATCTTCGGCCACGCCAAACGACTGGGTCACTTGCAGCGCCTGCTGGACAGCCAATTACAGCCCGCCGCTCGCGAGCACTGCCACGTGGCCTCCTGGCGCGAAGGCAGCCTGCTGCTGATCGTCACGGACGGTCACTGGGCCACGCGCTTGCGCTATCAGCAAAAACGCCTGCTGAGGCAATTGCAGGCGTTCGAGGAATTTGCCGGCCTGACGCGGATTCTGTTCAAGGTACAACCGCCCACGGTGCAAGTCGCCGTCAAGGGGCACACGCTGGACTTGTCCACCGACGCAGCCGCCACCATCCAGGCCACGGCGGATGGCATCACCGACCCCAACCTGCGGGCGGCGCTGGAGCGGTTGGCGGCGCATGCGCGGCCCAAGGACTGACATCCAGGTCGCCAGTTGAATCGCTATCGCGAGCAGGCTCGCTCCCACAGGGGATCTTCAGTGAACACAGACTTTGTGTACGACACAGATCAATTGTGGGAGCGAGCCTGCTCGCGGTAGCGGCAGATCAGTCGGTACATTTGGCGCCCGTTGAATCGCCATCGCGAGCAGGCTCACTCCCACAGGGGATCTTCAGTGAACACAGATTTTGTGTACGACACAGATCAAATGTGGGAGCGAGCCTGCTCGCGATAGCGGCAGATCAGTCGGTACATTTGGCGCCTGTTGAATCGCCATCGCGAGCAGGCTCGCTCCCACAATGTTGAACTGTGCCGAGCCGGTTATCGGCGCTTTTTGCTCCCCAGCAACGACCCCATCAACCCACGTACCAGTTGCCGTCCCAACTGATTGGCGGCCTGGCGCATTGCCGATTTCAATGCCTGGCCAGCCGCCGTACCGAGAAATTCCCCGGCCTTGTCGGTGAAACTCGGTTCTTCAGCGCTCGCCTTGCCCTGTGCCTCTTCGGTCTGAGGCTCCAAGCCCTTGCGCCCCATCAGCACTTCATAGGCCGACTCGCGATCAATGGGTTTGTCATAACGCCCTTGCAAAGGGGAACGGGCGATCAGCCCGGCGCGCTCAGCGTCGGTCAACGGCCCGATCCGCGATTGTGGCGGCGCCACGAGCACACGCTGGACCATTTGCGGCGTGCCCTTTTCCTGCAAAGTGCCCACCAAGGCTTCGCCAATACCCAGCTCGGTCAGCACTGTCAGCGCATCGAATTGCGGGTTGGGCCGGAAACCGTCCGCCACCGCCCGCAGGGATTTCTGCTCCTTGGTGGTGAAGGCCCGCAAGCCGTGCTGGATGCGCAGGCCCAACTGCGCCAGCACGTCGTCCGGCAAGTCTCCTGGCGACTGGGTCACGAAGTACACCCCCACGCCCTTGGAGCGAATCAGCCGCACCACTTGCTCCAACCGCTCTTGCAACGCCTTGGGGGTATCGGCAAAGAGCAGATGGGCCTCATCGAAGAACAGCGCCAGCAGCGGTTTGTCCGCGTCGCCGCGCTCGGGCAATTGCTCGAACAACTCGGCCAGCAGCCAGAGCAGGAACGTTGCGTAGACTTTTGGTGCTTCATGCACCAGACGGCTGGCGTCCAGCAAATGGATAGGGCCGCGGCCGTCGCTGGCCGGTTGCAGGATGTCCTCAAGCTGCAAGGCCGGCTCGCCGAACAGCGCATCCGCGCCTTGTTGCTCCAATGTGGCCAAGCGCCGCAGCAATGCCTGGCTGGAACCGGTGGTCATCAAAGCGGCGTCGTCCCCCAGCAGCTCAGGGTTGTCCCTGAGGTGATTGAGCAGCGCCTTCAAGTCCTTGAGATCCAGCAGCAACAGGCCTTCGCGGTCGGCAACCTTGAAGGCCGCGTACAGCGCCGATTGCTGACTGTCGGTGAGTTCCAACAGGCTGCCGAGCAACAGCGGGCCCATTTCACTCAGGGTGGTGCGCAGCGGATGACCGGACTTGCCATGAATGTCCCACAAGGTCACCGGATAAGCCTGGGGTTTGTGGCCGAGCCAGGACATGCCGGCGATACGCTCGGCGACTTTGCCTTGGGGGTTGCCGGCGGCGCCGAGGCCGCACAGGTCGCCCTTGATGTCTGCGGCGAATACCGCAACGCCGGCATCGCTGAACGTCTCGGCCAGGCGTTGCAAGGTGACGGTCTTGCCGGTGCCGGTGGCACCTGCCACCAGACCATGACGGTTGGCCAGGCGCATGGCCTGGGCGATGGGTTGGCCGGCAGGGTCGGCGCCAATAACAAGTTGCGATGAGTCAGGCATTTCGTCACCTGTGGTTAATCTATGGCCTTGCATGGCCGATATCTAAAGCGACAGACCCTACTGAAACAAGGTCGGATAATTCCCTAAGGAGAGGAGGAAATATCAGCTTTTTTTCACTATGAAGCCATTTTTGCGCGCTTATATATAAGCACGCTTAGCGTATCAAGACCTTAGCGGACCCCGTGCCATGAATAAAAACCTGCGCTTTAGCCATAAAATTCTAATAGCCGCCGCGCTCATCGTGATTGCAGCCTTCGCTTCCTTCACGACCTACAACGATTACCTGCAACGCAATGCCATCCGTGACGACCTGGACAGCTACCTGCATGAAATGGGTGCTGTCACGGCAAATAACATTCAGACCTGGCTGACCGGCCGCATCCTGCTTATCGAGAACCTGGCCCAGAACATCGCCGTCACCCCCGACCCGAGCAGCGTCACCCACCTGCTGGAACAGAAAGCGCTGACCTCGACCTTCATGGCGTCCTACCTTGGCGATGCCCAGGGCAGTTTCATCATTCGCCCCGATGCGAAGATGCCTGACGGTTTCGATCCGCGCGTACGTCCTTGGTACAAAGGCGCACAAAGCAGCAGCACCTCGACCCTGACCGAACCCTACATCGACGCTGCCAGCGGCGGGCTGATCATTTCCATCGCCAGCGCCTCGAAAAACGCCACGCAAAATGTCGGTGTCGTGGGCGGCGACCTGAGCCTGCAGACCATTGTGGACAACCTCAAGACCGTGAATTTCGACGGCATGGGGTATGCCTACCTGATCAGCGCCGACGGCAAGATTCTGGTACACCCGGATAAAGCCCTGGTCATGAAAACCCTGGCCGAAGCCTACCCGACGAACACCCCGAAGATCAGCGACCAGATCAGCGAAGTCGAAGTCGATGGCCAAACGCGCATCGTGACCTTCACGCCGATCAAGGGCCTGCCCTCGGTGAACTGGTACGTCGGCGTGTCGGTGGACAAAGACAAGGCCTACTCGATGCTCAGCGATTTCCGCACCTCGGCCGTCGTGGCGACGGTCATTGCCGTGGCGTTCATCATTGCGCTGCTGAGCATGTTGATCCGCTTGCTGATCCAGCCGCTGCATGTGATGACCCGGGCGATGGAAGACATTGCCGATGGCGACGGCGACCTGACCAAACGTCTGACGATCCAGAATCAGGACGAATTCGGCATTCTGGGCACGGCGTTCAACCGTTTCGTGGAACGTATCCATAATTCGATCCGCGAAGTGTCCTCCGCCACCGAACACGTCAACGAAGTCGCCTTGCGGGTGGTGAGCGCGTCGAACTCCTCGATGGTCAATTCCGACGAGCAGGCCAGTCGCACCAACAGCGTGGCCGCGGCCATCAATCAATTAGGCGCTGCTGCTCAGGAAATCGCCCGCAATGCAGCGCAAGCTTCCCATCAGGCCAGCGACGCCCGTGGCCTGGCCAAGGATGGTCAACAAGTGGTGGATCGCAGCATTGCCGCGATGAATCGCTTGTCCGACTTGCTGAGTGCCTCAAGCAGCAACGTTGAATCGCTGAACAGCAAAACCGTGAACATTGGCCAGATCCTGGAGGTGATCACCAGCATTTCCCAGCAAACCAACCTGCTGGCCCTCAATGCTGCAATTGAGGCAGCCCGGGCCGGTGAGGCCGGGCGCGGGTTTGCCGTGGTGGCCGATGAAGTGCGCAACCTGGCCCACCGCACCCAGGAATCGGCGCAACAGGTGCAGACCATGATCGAGGAGTTGCAGGTCGGCGCCCGGGATTCGGTCACGACCATGAACGACAGCCAGCGCCACAGCCAGGAAAGCGTGGAAATCGCCAACCTGGCCGGCGAGCGCCTGAACAGCGTGACCCAGCGCATCGGTGAAATCGATGGCATGAACCAGTCAGTGGCCACCGCCACCGAGGAGCAGACGGCCGTGGTGGAATCCATCAACGTGGACATCACCGAGATCAACACGCTGAACCAGGAAGGCGTGGAGAACCTGCAATCGACATTGCGCGCCTGCTCAGACCTTGAGCAGCAAGCGGCGCGGTTGAAGCAACTGGTGGGCAGTTTCCGCATCTGACGTCATCGCCAGCAGGCTCGCTTCCACGGGGTTTTGTGCACAACACAGATCCATGGTGGGAGCGAGCCTGCTCGCGATAGGCCCCTCTCAAACGACACACCGCTGACAGACATTCCGCCGCCCACAACCCCAACCGAACATCTATTCTTACTAAAGGTCAACAAAGGAGAATACAGACCGGAGGGATGTTCATCGTGCACATAGCGGACATAACCATGTTCTACGCCCCCGCCAGCGGCGGCGTGCGCACTTATCTGGATGCCAAGCACCGGCGCCTGAGTGATCGGCCCGGAATTCGTCACAGTCTGTTGATCCCTGGCGCGCATCTGAGCGAGCACGACGGGATCTATAAGGTTCCGGCCCCCGCCCTGCCTTTCGGCAAGGGCTACCGCTTCCCGCTTCGCCTGGCGCCCTGGCGCAATGTCCTGCGTGATTTACAACCGGACCTGATTGAAGTCGGCGATCCCTACCTCACCGCATGGGCTGCCCTGGATGCCCGGCGCCAGCTCGATGTGCCGGTGATCGGTTTCTATCACTCCGACCTGCCGCTGCTGGTCAGCAACCGCATGGGCAACTGGTTCACGCCCAACATCGAAGCCTATGTCAGCAAGTTGTACGGCAATTTCGACCGGGTCCTGGCGCCGAGCCAGGTCATGGCCGACAAGTTGATCGGGCTGGGGGTCAAGAACGTCTACGTGCAGCCTTTGGGCGTGGATCTGCAAACCTTCAACCCCGCCGCCCGCGACCCGGAACTGCGTGCCGAACTGGGAATTGCCGAAGACACGCGCCTGCTGATTTTCGCCGGTCGCGGTTCCAGGGAAAAAAACCTGCCGGTGCTGCTCAAGTGCATGAAACGCCTGGGCGAACGTTACCACCTGCTGCTGGTGGGTTCGTCCATGCCCGCCGTGGTGCCGGACAACGTTACGGTGGTCGATGAGTTCTGTCCGGCGCCGCAAGTTGCCCGGCTCATGGCCAGCGCCGATGCCCTGGTGCATGCCGGTGACCAGGAAACCTTCGGCCTGGTGATCCTCGAAGCCATGGCCAGCGGTATCCCCGTGGTGGCGGTGGCGGCCGGGGCCTTCACCGAAATCGTCCACGAAGACTGCGGCCTGCTATGCACGCCCGACAATCCACAGGCCATGGCCAACGCCGTGCGGCAGCTGTTTGCCGAAGGCTGTCAGCGACGCGGTGTGCTGGCGCGCCAGCACGTTGAGCGTCACTACGCCTGGGACTCGGTGGTCAACAGCCTGTTGGGCCACTACCACAGCGTCCTGGGTGAACAACTGCCCCTGTTGGCCAATGGTTGAGGTGAAGTCCGTGTCGATGAATCAATCGCCCAGCCTACTGTTGGTGCTGCATGACGTGGCGCCGCAAACCTGGCCCGACTACCAGCCCTTCGTCGAAGCTGTCGACGCCCTCGGCCAGGTGCCAATGACCTGGCTGGTGGTGCCGGACTTTCACCACGCCAACGCGCTGGAGGATCACCCAGGTTTTCGGCGCCTGCTCGACAACCGGGTCGAGCGCGGCGACGAATTGGTGCTGCACGGCTACTACCATTGCGACGACGGTCCGCCGGCGACTCATCCCAAGGACTGGTTCATGCGCCGGGTGTATACCCACGAAGGCGAGTTTTACAGCCTGTCCGAGGAGGCGGCCCTCGCCCGCCTGCGCGCGGGTGTCGAAACCTTCCAGCGCTATCAGTGGCCACTGGAGGGTTTCGTCGCTCCGGCCTGGCTCATGAGCGAAGGCACGCGCCAGGCACTGCGCCAGTTGCCACTGAGTTACACCAGCGATCCCCAGCATCTCTATCGCTTGCCGGACTTCACCCCGATCGACGCTCCGGGACTGGTATGGAGCGCCCGCAGCGCCTGGCGCCGTGGCCTTTCCAAAGTCATCAATGATCAACGTGAACAGCGCTGGCGTCAGGCGCCAGTCATTCGCCTTGGCCTGCATCCCGTCGACATGCGCCATGGGTTCTCCCGGGATTATTGGTTGCGCACCCTCGAACGTCTGCTCAACGACGGCCGCGTGCCGATGACCAAGGTCCAATGGCTGGCGACCCAGGGCCTGCGGGTCAGCGACGCGGCATGAAACGGCTGATATGGCTGGGCGCCGCCTTGCTCTTGGCGCTACTGGTGCCGTGGTTGATGGGTGGCGGGGAGATGTGGTCGCGGGTGCAGCGCTTTCCCTTGTCACTGCTGCTGACCATGCTCGGCATGATTGTCCTGTGCTGGGGCTTGAACTCCGTGCGCCTGCGTTTGCTGCTGGGTGAACACCGCGGGCGCGTCGGCCGGCTGAAAAGCATTGGCGTCGTCATGTCTACCGAGTTCGCCATGTGTGCCACGCCCGGCGGCAGTGGCGGGCCGCTGACGCTGATGGCGTTGCTGGCGCGCAACGGCGTGCGTCCGGCCCATGGCAGCGCGGTGTTTGCCATGGATCAGTTGAGCGATCTGCTGTTTTTCCTCTGCGCCTTGGTCGGCATCCTGTTTTATGCCTTGTTCCAGAACCTGAGCCAGAGCATCGAATGGATGCTGGCATTGAGTGCCTTCTCGTTGTTTGGCGGACTGTTCGGCTGCGTGCTGGTGGCCCGCTACCACCGCAAACTGATTCTGCTGGGCGCTCGGTTATTGCGACATCTGCGGGTAAAGACCGCCACTCGCCAACGCTGGGGACGCAAGATCCTGCACTTTCTGGCGGCATTTACCGACACCCTGAAATTGCCCCGTCAGACCCTGTTCCAGGTCTTCGGCCTGACCTGCCTTCACTGGGCCCTGCGCTACAGCGTGTTGTATCTGGCGTTGAGAGGACTGGGGGCGGATTTGCAGTGGGCCTGGAGCTTTCTGATCCAGATGCTCTCCTTGAGCGCAGGGCAGTTCAGCCTGCTGCCCGGTGGCGCCGGGGCGGCAGAGTTGACCTCGGCGGCGCTGCTGGCGCCCATGGTGGGCAAATCCACGGCGGCAGCGGCGATTCTGATCTGGCGGGCGGTGACCTATTACTTTTATCTGGTCGCCGGTGGCCCCGTGTTCTTTTTGATGGTCGGGCGACCATTGATCAAGAAACTGATCAAGCTGCGACAGGCGTGACTCCTATTTAGACTTCACCGCTTTCAGGCTTTGCAGGCGCTGGTTCGTCCTCGGGGTGCATTTGTTTCCACAGTTGCGCAGCGTCGGGAAACTCCGTGCCATCCTCCGGGCTCAACGCTTCAGGATCGTAACGGCTCAGGCACCCCTCACCCAGGGTCGCCGGGGCTCGGGAGGTGGCTTTGTCCAATGGATCGGTCATGGCGAACCTCATGAAAAAAGGGCCTGGTGATCACTCGCCCAGGCCCTTTGCAGTGTAGTCAGAACACCACGGTCTTGTTGCCGTGCACCAGCACTCGGTCTTCCAGGTGATAACGCAAGCCGCGCGCCAGTACCATTTTTTCCACGTCACGGCCGAAACGCACCATGTCTTCGATGCTGTCGCTGTGGCTGACGCGCACAACGTCCTGCTCGATGATCGGCCCTGCGTCCAGCTCTTCGGTCACGTAGTGGCAGGTGGCGCCAATCAGCTTCACACCCCGCATCGAGGCCTGGTGATACGGCTTGGCACCGACAAACGACGGCAGGAAGCTGTGGTGGATATTGATGACCTTGTGCGCGTATTCGCTGCACAAGGAAGGCGGCAGGATTTGCATGTAGCGGGCCAGCACCACCACCTCGGCGTCGTGCTGTTTGACCAGCCGCGAAACTTCGGCAAACGCCGGCTGCTTGTCCTGTGGGTCGACCGGAACGTGGTAATAAGGGATACCGTGCCACTCCACCATGCTGCGCAAGGCGTCATGGTTGGAAATGACACAGGCAATGTCGCAATCGAGCTCATCGCTGTGCCAGCGGTGCAGCAAATCTGCCAGGCAGTGAGATTCTTTGCTGGCCATCAGCACCACGCGTTTTTTTTGCGCGGTATCGGTGATTCGCCAGTCCATCGAAAACTCTTCGGCAATCGGTGCGAATGCCTCACGAAAGGCTTCGATGCCGAAGGGAAGCGAGTCGGCACGAATTTCGTGACGCATGAAAAACCAGCCACTGTGAGTGTCCGAGTGATGGCTCGCTTCAGTGATCCAACCATTATGGGACGCCAGAAAATTACTGACCTTAGCAACGATGCCGACGCGGTCCGGGCAAGCGATCACCAGCCGAAAAGTGCGCATTAGGGGAACTCCAGAACTTCACAAAGGCGGCCATTCTAGCCATTGCGCGGCAAAACTGCAGTATCGATGACACGCCGCGCACATTTGTCTGCCCGGGCAGCAATGGGCCGGACCTTTGGCAACACGCTATATTTGTGAGCAGATGTGAAGACTGTGTTTCAGTATTTAACTGCAACGCCGTTTTTGCGAGGCTGCACTAATTAATTAAATAAAACATCGGTTAAATGTTTACTTGATGAAACTGTCTGATTACTATTGCCTCACTGTCTCCTTGTCACCCGCGTCCTACATAAGGTAGTCCTCATGTCCTTGATCAATGAATACCGCAGCACCGAAGAAGCAATCAAAGAACTGCAAGAACGCCTGAAAGCTCTGTCCAAAGACGACAAGCTGCAGAAAGAACTGGAATTCGAAGGCAAACTGCGCACGCTGATGGGCGAATACCAGAAATCGCTGCGTGACATCATTGCTATGCTGGATCCAGAAGCCAAATCGAGCAAGGCAACCCGTGGCGCCGTAAAAACTACCGGCACCAAACGCGCTCGCAAAGTTAAGCAATACAAAAACCCGCACAACGGCGAAGTCATCGAAACCAAAGGTGGCAACCACAAGACTCTGAAAGAGTGGAAAGCCAAGTGGGGCGGTGACGTGGTTGAAGGTTGGGCAACCCTGCTGGGCTAAGCCTCACCGGTTCGCGCCGCTTTATGCGAACAGAATAACGCCAGCGATTGCTGGCGTTTTTTTATGCCTGCGATTTACCCACTTCATCGCCACTCAAAGGCTTAAACGTTTACGCAATTGCTGGCTGTAGCCCTGCCACTCTATGAGTACCTCGCGCTGCAATGGCGTGGAAACGGCCATCCATTCCTCCATCGCCTCATCAAAACTTTGCAAGGTATTAGGCGCCCCCCATTCCGGGGAGGACAAACGCTGCTGACAGAAAAGTCTCCAACGCTCCTGCTCTTCGCCGGTCAAGGTCTCAGGGAAGTTGCGCGCGCGATATCTGAACAATAACTCCGGTAAACGCTCATCATCAAAAGGCCAGTGTTCTGAAGCCAATTGAGCAGGGTCAGCCATGCGGACTTGCTCGCACAATCGACGATCGCGGTCGCCGATGAAGCCTGCGTATAACTGCTGCTCGGGATCCTCACTGGCCGTGAAATCCTCGCGACCATAAATGGCCTGAAGTTTGTCCTGCCAAACTTGCTGTGCGTCAGTTAGCCGCAGCGCACGCTCCTGATAAACGTCCATGTCCAGTTGCAGCCGCTGCTGGTCCTCGGCACGCAGCACCGAGAGCGGCGCGACCACCGGGCACTTGTTGATATGAATGAGTTTGAGAGGCACCGGCAACTCGCCTTCGAGCAGTTCTTCACGGCGGGTATACAAACGTTGCCTCAGGGTTTCAGCATCGTGGTCCAGCAAACCCAGCGGGTCCAGGTGCAAGTCACAGACAATCAGGGCATTGCGATTTTTCGGGTGCCAGGCCAATGGTAAAACTACCCCGATGTAGTTGCGCGCGGCCGAGAAACGCCCGGAAACATGCACCATAGGCTGCAACAGGCGGATCTGATCCATGACTTTCTGTTTGCTGCGCAGTTGGAACAGCCACTCGTAAAGCCTGGGTTGTTTCTGGCGGATCAGACGGGCCAAGGCGATCGTCGCGCGCACGTCCGACAACGCATCGTGAGCCTGGCCGTGGTCAATACCATTGGCGGCGGTCAGGCGCTCCAGCTTGAGGGTCACGCGGCCCTCCTCTTGCGGCCAGACAATGCCTTCGGGGCGCAGCGCATAGGCGGCGCGCACCAGGTCGATCAGGTCCCAGCGGCTATTGCCGCCCTGCCACTCGCGCGCGTACGGGTCGAAAAAATTCCGATAGAGGCTATAGCGGGTCATTTCGTCGTCGAAGCGCAGGGTGTTGTAACCGGCGCCACAGGTGCCGGGCGCGGCCAGTTGCCCGTGGATACGGGTCATGAAGTCGGCTTCAGTCAAGCCTTTGTCGGCCAGGCATTGCGGGGTAATGCCGGTGATCGCACAAGCCGCCGGATGCGGCAGGATGTCCTCGCTGGGCTGGCAATACAGGTTCACCGGCTCGTCGATTTCATTGAGTTCGAAATCGGTACGGATCCCCGCCACTTGCAAGGGCCGGTCACAACGCGGGTTGATGCCGGTGGTTTCGTAGTCGTACCAGAAGATAGAAGTCACGGGGCGTTCCTGGGTTGAAGACTGGCGAAGTCTAGGCCTTCGAGCCCACCTGCGGCCAGCGCTGCCTGAGTTTTGAAATCCAAAGGGGGATCTGAGGCGGACACCGGATCAGTGAACACCCCGATCAAAACTGTGGGAGCGAGCCTGCTCGCGATAGCGGTCTGCCTGAAACGGCAATGCTGAATGTGCCGCGGTCATCGCGAGCAGGCTCGCTCCCACAAGGGATGTGTGGCGGGTGCAAAATGCGTGAACACCGTCAATCAAAACTGTGGGAGCGAGCCTGCTCGCGATAGCGGTCTGCCTGAAACGGCAATGCTGAATGTGCCGCGGTCATCGCGAGCAGGCTCGCTCCCACAGGGGATGTGTGGCGGGTGCAAAATACGTGAACATCGTCAATCAGAACTGTGGGAACGAGCCTGCTCGCGATAGCGGTCTGCCTGAAACGGCAATGCTGAATGTGCCGCGGTCATCGCGAGCAGGCTCGCTCCCACAGGGGATCTGCTTTTGTGTTCGGGTCCTGAATCCTGTGGCAAGCCATGAAATGACATACATAGTTATGTCGTTTGCCCGCACGAAGACTGCTAGCATCGGGACCGAGACTGAACGTTCGAACCGGCCCATCACTCAGGTTGCCCATGCTCGAGAGACCAGCACTGCAAAGGAACGCGAAGCTGCCCCCGCCACTCGATACGCGGTATCAGGTTGAAACGCCCGAAGGCATCGACCTGCCGCTGCGCCCGGCGGGGTTGATGCCTCGTGCGCTGGCCTTTGCCATCGACCTGGGCATACGCGGGCTGGTCCTGGGGCTGGTGTTCATCATCCTGGCGTTTTTTGGTGAGCTGGGCATTGGCCTGGGCTCCATCCTGCTGTTCGTTGTCAGTTGGTGGTACATGGTGCTGTTCGAGGTGCTGAACCAGGGGCGCTCCCCCGGCAAGCAGATCATGGGGTTGCGAGTGGTGCAGGACGACGGCAGGCCTATCGGCTGGTCCGCTTCACTGATCCGCAACCTGCTGCGTTTTGTCGACATGCTACCCTTCGGCTACACCTTCGGGGCAATCAGTTGCCTGCAACATCCTGCCTTCAAACGCCTGGGAGACCTGGCCGCCGACACCCTGGTGGTGTATCGCGAGCAACCGGTCAAACGTCCCGCGCTGCCCCTGGCGCAGTCGATACGACCGCCCTTTACCCTGAGCCTGAACGAGCAACGCGCCGTGCTGGGTTTCGCTGAACGCCAGGCTGAACTGTCCGAAGCGCGGGTCAACGAACTGGCGAGCATCCTGGCCGCGCCACTGAACGTCCAGGCCCCCAGAGCCGTGGCCGAACTCAATGGCATCGCCCGTGGCCTGCTGGGGCCGACATGAAACAAAGCCTGTTCGAAAGCCGCCACCAAGGCGAATGGGACCGACTGTCCCGACAACTCGATCAACTGGAGCGCAGTCGTAACGTGCCCCAAAGCAGTGACTTTCCTCCTGCCTACCGCAGGCTTTGTCAGCATCTGGCGCTGGCCCAGGCACGGGGTTACAGCAGCCTGTTGGTCGACACGCTGCAGCAGTTGGCGCTGCGCGGTCACCAGCAACTCTATCGGGATCGCAGCCGGCCATCGACCGGCCTTTCGACTTTCATCCTGGCCGGTTTCCCCCGACTCGTGCGGGAACAATGGCGTTTCGTACTGGCCGCCGGAGCGATGTTCATGGGTAGCCTGATCGGCATCGGGCTGCTGGTCTATCTGTTTCCCGAGCTGGTCTACAGCCTGTTGAGCGTCGAGGAAGTCAGCCAGATACGTGGCATGTACGACCCGGCCAGCGGGCACCTGGGGCGTTCGATCGAACGGGCCGCCAGCCAGGACTGGGTCATGTTCGGCTACTACATCATGCACAACATCGGCATCGCCTTTCAGACATTCGCCAGTGGCTTGATGTTTGGCCTGGGTAGCGCGTTCTTCCTGTTTTTCAACGGCCTGACCATTGGTGCGGTGGCCGGGCACCTGACCCAGATCGGCTCGGGTGGGACGTTCTGGTCGTTCGTGATCGGCCACGGCGCCTTCGAACTCACCGCCATCACGTTGGCCGGCGCCGCCGGCCTGCAACTGGGCTGGGCGTTGATCGCACCGGGGCGCCTCACCCGAGGCGAGGCCTTGCGGATCGCCGCCGGCAAAAGTGTGCTGATGGTCGGCGGCGTGATGCTGTTGCTGCTGATTGCCGCGTTCATCGAAGCGTACTGGTCCTCCAGCGCCGTGACAGCCGCGACCAAATACACGGTCGGCGCCTTGTTGTGGCTTCTGGTGATCAGTTATCTGGTGTTTGCCGGACGGGCCCGCCATGCGTCTGAGTGATGCCACCGTGGTCATCCGCCCGCGCACCACCTGGGAAGCCATGGACCTGGGCGTGTTGATGAGCCAGCAGCATCGACGTTTGCTGATGACCAGCTGGGCCGTCATCACGCTGCCGGTGTTTGCGCTGTTGTCCCTGCTGCTGTGGGATTCGCCCTCTCTGGCGATGTTCCTGTTCTGGTGGTTGAAACCGGCCTTTGACCGTTTGCCCCTGTACATTTTGTCCAAGGCGCTGTTCGGCGAAACACCGACGCTGAAACAGGCCTTGCGCCAGTGGCCCGCGCTGCTCAAGCCCCAGTTGCTGGCAAGCCTGACCTGGCGACGGCTGAGCCTGAGTCGCAGCTTCCTGATGCCCGTGGTGCAACTCGAAGGACTCGACGGCGAGGCGCGTGAACAGCGCTTGCGGGTGCTGCTGCAACGCAACCGTGGCGCAGCGCAATGGCTGACCGTGATCGGCGTCCACCTGGAGATCGCCTTGTGGTTCGGCCTCATGGCCCTGTTCTACCTGCTCGTGCCGCAACAGGTAGAGCTGCAATGGAACTGGCAGACGCTGATCGCCGTCGCCGAGCACGACTGGTTGTGGCTCGAACACCTGATCAACTTGTTGTATCCCCTGCTGCTGATCATCTGGGAGCCGGTGTATGTCGCCTGCGGTTTCAGCCTCTACCTGAACCGGCGCACGATACTCGAAGCCTGGGACATTGAACTGGTGTTCCGACGCCTGCGCCAACGCCTGAGCAGCACCGCCCCCGCGCTGATGCTGCTGGCACTGCTGCTGGTGCCGCTGGCACCGCCGGCCTGGGCCACCGAAGACAACACCGGCCCCGACAGCCCGCGGCTGCTCAACCAACCTCTTACCAGCGAAGCCTCCAGGGACAGCATCAAGGCGATCCTCCAGGCTCCGCCGTTCAAGAACCCGGAAACGCTCACCCGCTATCGACTGGGTGAAGAAACCGCCGAATCGGCCGAGACCGACGAAGCGCCGGGCTGGCTCAAGGCATGGTTCAAATGGATCAGCGGCCAACGCTTCGACATCGCCGCCGCGCTGATCCAGATCGTACTGTGGGCCTGCCTGGTGGCGGCGATTGCCTGGCTAGCCTGGCGCTACCGGGAAAGGCTCAGGGCCTTGGTGAATCTGCGACCGACAAAACGCCCACCCGCGGCACGACCGATGCCGGCGCAGATGTTCGGTCTGGATATTCGCGAAGAAAGCCTGCCGGACGACGTGGCCACCAGCGTGGAACAACTATGGGCCGCTGACCCTCGCCAGGCCCTGGGGCTGCTGTATCGGGCCTTGCTCAGCCGGTTGCATCATGACTTTGCGCTTCCCTTGAAGCCGGCCGACACCGAAGGCCAGGTGCTGCAACGCATCGAACAGCTTGAGCATGAACGCCTGCTGACGTTCAGCCAACACCTGACTCAGCACTGGCAAAACATTGCATACGGCCATCGCCCGCCGCCACCCCATCTGCAACAGCAACTGTGCGATGACTGGCGCGGGTTGTTCGGGCCGGAGGCGTCTCGATGAATCGCCGCGCAGGGTTGTTGGTCGGCGCCGGGGTGGCCGCGCTGCTCTGCGTCTTGGGCCTCTATCTGTTCCTGAAGGCGGTGCCCTATCAGGAAACCATCGATCACGGCCCCTCCCCCGAGGCCCAGGCCAATCCCTACCTGGCCGCCGAACATTTCCTGCGCCGGCAGGGCATAAACGTCGAGCACGCCAATAATCTGGACGTCCTGCCCAACCTTGAGCCCGATCAGCGCAGCCTGCTGTTGCTGGGTGAACGCACCCACATGACCCCACGGGAAGTCGACCAGTTGATGAACTGGGCCCAGGCCGGTGGACGATTGCTGTTTGTCGCCGAAGCCTTGTGGGATAACAGTACCGCCAGCAGCGGCGACTTATTGCTGGACCGTGTGCGCCTGCGTCAATTCCTGAGCAAGGACCTCAAGGCGCCGGAGCCCGAACTCATCAAGGATCGCTACCCCAAGCTGACCAAGCTGTACCTGGAGGACGAAGAAGCACCCGCGTATGTGGGCTTCGACACCGATTTCCACCTCGAAGACCCGCAAAACCTCGCCCAGGCCTGGGCCAACAGCGCGTTGGCGACCCACATGATGCAGCTCAACCACGGCCTGGGCTCAATCACCGTGCTCACCGACGCCGAGCTGTGGAAGAACGACCATATCGACCAATACGACAACGCCTGGCTGCTCTGGTATTTGAGCGCCGACACCCACGTGACGCTGCTGTACGACATCGACCACGACAACTTGCTGGCCCTGTTGTTGCGTTATTTCCCCCAGGCCTTGGTGGCGCTGCTGGCCTTGATCGCCCTCTGGCTCTGGCGTTCGGCGGTGCGTCAGGGCCCGCTGCAACAACCGGCTCCCAAGGCGCGGCGCCAGTTGGAGGAACACGTGCAGGCCAGCGCCGGTTTTCATCTACGACACAATGGCCGTCAGCATCTGCTGCACAGCTTGCAACAGGACGTGCTGCGCCGGGCACGCCATCTGCATCCCGGTTTCGAACAACTGGCCGTGGCCGAACAGTGGCAAGTGCTCGCCCGTCTGACCCGCCAACCCACGCGGGCCATCAGCCAGGCCTTAAGCCCCCGACCGCAACAGCGCATGTCCAGCGCTGAGTTCTGCCGTCAGGTCGCCCATCTGCAAACCCTCAGGAATGCCTTATGACTGAAGAGAACGAACCTGCCGGCGGCCAGACCCACGCCGCCCAACAGCGCCAGCGCGCCAGTCAACTGGCCCAGGCTATTCGCACCGAGCTGCACAAGGCGGTGGTCGGCCAGGCCGCGGTGATCGACGATGTGCTCACGGCCCTGATCGCCGGCGGGCACGTCTTGCTCGAAGGGGTTCCAGGATTGGGCAAGACGCTGCTGGTGCGCGCCCTGGCACGCTGTTTCGGCGGCGAATTCGCGCGCATCCAGTTCACCCCCGACCTGATGCCCAGCGACGTCACCGGGCACGCGGTGTACGACCTGCAAACCGAGCAGTTCAAGCTGCGCAAGGGGCCGGTGTTTACCAACCTGCTGCTGGCCGACGAAATCAACCGCGCCCCGGCCAAGACCCAGGCGGCGCTGCTCGAAGCCATGCAGGAACGCCAGGTCACCCTCGAAGGTCGCGCCTTGCCCATCGCCCAACCGTTCATGGTGCTCGCCACCCAGAACCCGATCGAACAGGAAGGCACCTACCCGCTGCCGGAAGCCGAGCTCGACCGTTTCATGCTCAAAGTGCGCATGGACTATCCCGACGCCGACCAGGAATTGAACATGGTCCGTCAGGTCAGCCGTTCGACCCGGGCCGACATGCTCGATGTACAACCGTTGCGCACGGTGTTGCAGGCCAAGGACGTGCAAGCGCTGCAACGCATCGCCAGTGACCTGCCGATGGACGATCAGGTGCTCGACTACGCCGTGCGCCTGGCCCGCACCACCCGCAGTTGGCCGGGCCTGACCCTGGGCGCCGGGCCGCGTGCCTCGATTGCCCTGGTGCGCTGCGCCCGGGCCCGGGCATTGTTGCGCGGCGGCGAATTCGTGGTGCCGGATGACATCAAGGGCTGCGCCCTGGCCGTGCTGCGCCACCGGGTGCGGCTGGCACCGGAGCTGGACATCGAAGGGCTTTCGGTGGATCAGGTGCTGGGGCAACTGCTCGATCAAGTGCCGGCGCCGCGGTTGTGAGGAGGCGGCCTGTGCCAAGAGCACTTCTTGAGGCAAGACCGCTTTCTGTGGCGAGGGAGCTTGCTCCCGCTGGGCTGCGAAGCAGCCCCCTGGTTTTGCCTGGCACACCGCAAGGGGACGCTACGCGTCCAGCGGGAGCAAGCTCCCTCGCCACAGGAAACCTCTTGGCGGCAAACTCTTTTACCAAAGCAAATACCTTCTCCAAGGGAACGCCCCCATGAAACCCGCGCGCCTACTGCTGACCTGGCTCGCCATTCTGCTGGCCCTCGGCATCGTGCTGGGCGCGTTGCGGGCGCTGGGCGTTGCGGTTCCATCGATGTTGCTGTCGATCCACTGGGGGTTGCTGCTGGCCCTTCTGGCCCTGGCAATACTTGATGCCGTACGCCTCAAGCGCTTGCCCTCGCCCCGGGTGCAACGGCAGATGCCCGGCAGCCTGGCACTGGGTCGCTGGAGCGAAGTGCGGCTACAGATCAGCCATGACTTTGCGCAGCCGCTGAATGTTCAGGTCTTCGATCACGTCCCCGACGGCCTGGACTTCGAAAGCCTCCCCTTGTCGGTCGAGCTGCAACCCGGTCAACACAGCCAGGTTGGCTACCGCCTGCGCCCGCTCAAGCGCGGTCACTTCAGCTTTGAACACTGCGAAATCAGCCTGCCCAGCCCATTGGGCCTGTGGGCCGGCAAACGTCTGCTGGACGCCCTCGACCACACCCGCGTCTACCCGGATTTCGCCAGGCTCTACGACGGTCAACTGCTGGCGGTGGACAACTGGCTCAGCCAATTGGGTATCCGCCAGCGCCAACGGCGCGGCCAGGGGCAGGAGTTTCATCAACTGCGCGAATTTCGCGAAGGCGACAGCCTGCGCCAGATCGACTGGAAGGCCACTGCCCGCCATCGCACACCGATTGCCCGGGAGTACGAAGACGAGCGCGACCAGCAGATCATCTTCATGCTCGATTGTGGCCGGCGCATGCGCAGCCAGGACGGCGAGCTGGCGCACTTCGACCACGCTCTCAACGCCTGCCTGCTGCTCAGCTACACCGCGCTGCGCCAGGGTGACGCCGTGGGCCTGAGCACCTTCGCCAGCGAACAGCCACGCTACCTCGCACCGGTCAAAGGCACCGGTCAACTCAACGTGTTGCTCAACACCGTGTACGACCTGGACAGCAGCCAACGCCCGGCCGACTACCAGGCCGCCGTCACCCAACTGCTGACCCGGCAAAAGCGCCGAGCCCTGGTGGTGCTGGTGACCAACCTTCGCGATGAAGACGATGAGGAGCTGCTGGCCGCCGTCAAACGCCTGGGCCAACAGCATCGGGTTCTGGTGGCGAGCCTGCGGGAAGAGGCACTCGACCGCTTACGCCAGGCACCGGTGCAAACCCTGCCCGAAGCCCTGACCTATTGCGGGACAGTGGATTATTTGAACGCCCGGGCCGAACTGCATGAGCGCTTGAGTGCCCATGGGGTGGCGGTGCTGCAAGCCCGGCCCGGGGAGTTGGGGGCCGAGCTGGTGACGTTGTATCTGGGGTGGAAGAAGGCGGGGAATTTGTAGAACCTCAGAAGCGTTGTCAGACCGTACTTCCGTCGTAACGGTTACGGATCGACAAATGAAAATTATCGTCTCCAAATTCGCCTATTGAAGCCTCACCGCGTTCATCGGTGCGAATGCCGTAAGGCCCTCCGTTGACGAGTACCTCAAGCCCGGCGGCGACTTTATTCGAATACCGAGAACGGGCACGAATGCTCTTTATACGATCAGGTGGCGGACTCGTCGTTGAGCTGTCCGTATTCAGTCTCGTCGTCCAACGTTCAACCTTTACCAGGTTATTGCCCAATGACATGGCCAATACCTCAGTCGTCTCCCCCGACTCCACGGCTTCCATGTGCAAGGAGAAGTCCGCATCCTGGGTCGTATTCAAGAAATTCAACTGCCACGTCACGCCCTCCGGGCCCAGCAACTGGGGAGTGTGCAATGGGGGGGTGATCACCACACCGAGATCTGCGGCGGGCTCCCCGCTCCATACCAGTTTTACATTTTTATTCAGAAACTGGCTGGAGGAGTGCGGTCGCACGGTAAAGGTGTGCCTTGCGCCATGGCAGGGATAGGCACTGCCTCCAAAAGTCACTGGAACTTCGTCAAACGTGTTCTCAAACTCCGGCTGACTTATTTGCCCCGGCAAGGGCGGAGACTTCGGCATCCCGCTCATCAGCGGCATATCGAATTGCAAAACAAACGGGTCAATCTGGGTCTCCTGGGTGGAGATAGACCAGCTCAACGCAGTACTCCCCGCCTCCATCGCCACCAACTGCCCCAACGGCGGATCGAATACCAAACCCTGTGCTTCTTCGCCCGGCTTATATTCCAGAAGGACTTGCGCATCC